>JADQBM010000084.1 GCA_016278615.1 Clostridia bacterium
GGCAAAACGGACAGCATCACAACTGTGATGGAATGGGCTTCGCCCATGTTGTTCGCCTTGCCATCAGTGGAGAGTTTGAAACTCCCACTGATGGGGCTCACTTCATTCGCCATCTGTTGAATCATTCTCATCAGAATCACTACCTGAAGGGAGTAAGGCATCATCAGCTTGAATATGCTCGCTGGGCAGTATATCGCTGCTACTTCCTGTAATAACCAGCTGACCTTCTTCAAGGCCCTCCAATACTTCGGCATACCGACCATTCATCAGACCCAAGGAAACATTTGTAAGTTTTGGAAGGCCATCTTCTAGAACCTCAACCATTTCTTCTCCGTTTTCATCAAATATTGCTTCTATGGGAATAATAAGTACATTCTCAGCACTACCGGCATCAATATAGGCTGTAGCCTGCATTCCCGGACGAAGCCCCTCTCCGCCAGATACTTCTATATTAACATCGTACTTGGTCACGCCTCCGGATTGATTCCCATGGCTTGAAACATTCATGACTGTTCCTTCAAAGGAAGCCCCTGGCATTGCATCTACAGTTACAGAAGCAGGGGCACCTTGCATAACATTGACAATATCAATATCATCTACTTGAATATACAACATCATTCGATCGGTATTATAAATGTTACCTAACCAGTCCCAAGGGGATATGGTTTTGCCAACTTCAGCATCTAAGTTAGATACAATACCGTTTATGGTGGACCGTACTTCAAGATAATTAAATTGTTCTTCTAATTGTGATATGGTACTCCGTAGCCGTCGTACTTGATCCAATTTTTGACGAATTTTTTCTTGCATATCATCTCCCGATAAAGTAACAATAGGATCGCCCTTTTTTACAAGCTCAAAACTATCTACATGGACATCCGTAACGATGGTATCATCAACTTTATTTAAGAGTTTTTCTTCTTTCATAAATCCGTCAACAGTTGCGGCATATTTGAAATAAGCGATACCTTGGCTGTCATTTGTCGGTAAACCTATGGAAACATTCATACCTTCCTGGATTAATCCTGGATTAACACCTGTAATATAGGCGATATAGACATATCCAGATGCATAAGAATCTTCATTATCGGAATTTGGGATAGGTGCACTGCTGATACTTGAAATAGTGCCGTTCATGTTGCCGTCGAAATGCGAAAATTTCAGTATAACCTTGTCACCTTCTTTTACTTTTCCTACTTCTCCCGTCGTTAATTTAGCCTTAACTTTAAATTGCGAATCATCTACAACAGTTGCAATGGTTTCCCCTACAGCTAAAGTGGTACCCTCTATTATATCCATATTTATAACACGACCATCAATAGGAGCAGAAAGAACAATTCCTCGGCTGGGATTAATACTTTCTACTTCAGATTTTGGTTTGCCTGACATTTCAGACAGTTCTGCTAATAAAGAATCCAAATCATCTTTCTGAGTTTCAAGGGTACTTTCCAAATCAGGAGATGCTAACTTTATAAGAAGTTGACCTTGAGTTACAGGATCCCCTTCCTTAACAAGAAGTTCATCTACCACAAAGCTTACTGATGGCATATCCCATGAACGACGATTATCAGAAACCTGAATTTCACCACCATATGTAGGCTGTAGCATCCCTTTGGCCTTAACGCCAACCTGAATATCACCTTTTACCGCTGCGGCAGTAGAATATATTGGTCCGTCTGTTTGATTTGAATTATTTCCAATAAGTGCTTTTACTGATAAGAACAATCCTATGATTACAGCAAGAACAATGACTCCAATAAGCACTATTTGTTTTTTCTTTTTTTTATCCATTTTTATTTTACCTCCTATCATAACCTATATGTGAGCTTCTACTTTTAAAATTTTACCATCCATCATATGAAAAGTTTTCTTGCCATATTCTGAAACTTTTGCATCATGGGTGACCTGAATAATGGTTACCCCTAATTCTTCATTTAATTCCTGAAATAAGTGCATAATGGATTCACCTGTGTGAGAATCCAAAGCGCCGGTAGGTTCATCTGCTAAAATCAATTTCGGATTGGTTACCAATGACCTGGCAATGGCAACTCTTTGTTGCTGACCTCCGGAAAGTTGTGTGGGATGATGCATGGTACGGTCTTCAAGGCCTACTTTTTTTAAAGCTTCTTTTGACAGATCTTTTCGCTGATTGCTGGGAATGCCTCTATAAATTAATGGCAATTCCACATTGCCTAGGGCTGAAAGGTTTGATAATAAATGAAAGCCTTGAAATACGAATCCAATCATGGAATTTCGAGTAATGGATAAATCTGCATCACTCATGGACTCAACATGTTTATGATTGAGTCTATAAGTTCCAGAGGATGGAAGGTCAAGACACCCAATTATATTTAAGAGTGTAGACTTTCCTGAACCAGATGGTCCCATAATGGAAACGTATTCTTTTTCTTCAATTGAGAGGCTGATACCAGCAAGTGCATTCACCTCGACATCACCTAAATGATAAACTTTAGTAATATTTTGAAGTTCTAATAATGCCATTTGTTATTCTCCTTATAAACAGAGTTCTTCGGTTTCAGAGCTCAGAGTACGAGTCCTTAGTCATCGGATAAAATTTCGCTAAAAAGTGCATCTAATAATCTTAGACGATAAAAGATTTTCCCAAGTTCCATAGTATTAATTAAAAATCATATATAGAAATATAAAATATAAGTGTGTTCGGTGTACTATGATTCACAGTACAAACCAAGTATACTTTCAATTACAATAAATGTCAATGAATCAAGGGGGCCAAGAAAGGCTTATTTTTATTAGAAATTTAATACTTTTTTTGGCGAATATGAATAAAACAACCTCTCTTGTCAATAATCTTAATAATGAATAGCCATAAATTAATAAGTATGGTAGAGAGGTGAATTTTTTGAGTAATAGCAATAAGGAAAATATGAATTTAAAGCATAAAATAGAAAATATTTATACAAAAGTTTTTAATCCTGAAGGGTTAATATCAGAAGATGAAAAACTGATTAGCATGCTTCAAGAAGCTCGAGATGATTGGAAAAGAGCAGAAGCGCGCTTTCAAGAGGTTACAGATTCTGATCTTATAGATCATACCATTTATGACCTTCAGGCTGCAAAAACCAGATATTCTTATTTGTTAAAGATGGTTAAACAAAAAGGAATTAAATGCAATTTCCAATAAGTAGCCATAAGAGAAAAGGTTGATTCCCACTTTGTCAATTATCTGATATAATGTCATTATATTAGACTAATTGTAAAATTGAGGGGATAAAATGTTTGGGAAAGCCTTAGTTGTTGAAATAGGTATTGCAGTCGTCTTGTACATTTTTTACAAGCTTTTTTTCTCATTGAAGTCAGAGGAAAGAAAGAAAGAGCGAAAACAAAGAGAAGAGCAGATTGAGCAGGAAAAAGAAGAAAAAAGAGAAATTAAAATTCAAGAGAGTATTCAAAAGAATTTATCAAATTTTGTTTTGCTTGCCAAGCTCTCTTTTCAAAAAAATGAAGACATTATAAAAGCAGCCTTGTTAAAGGCTAAAATTTCTCAAGAATTCAATTATGATACTAATGATAAGGATTTAAACTTAAAAGAACAAAAAGCTTTATATGAGCTTCAAATGGAAAAAATTAAATTCATTCAGGTGAATTTTTTACCCAGTGTGTCACGATTGCCTGCTGTTCTACTAAAATTGTATAAGTGGCATACTTTTTCAAGTGAGTATTCTATTCATTTATTTGACGTATTTAAGAATAATGGTTTTGATTTAATTCAGGAAACTCAGAAACTATATAAAGATACTATTACTTTTCAAAGCGAGTACAGTAAACTTACAAGTGAAATCGATAAAAAATATCACATAGTATGTACTACAGAAGATAGAAAAAAGAAACTAAAAAAGGAATTAGATCGATTAAATAAGAATGTTATTCAGCTGTCTAATGTAAAATTTGTAGAGAATGATTTTGATATCTCATTTGATAATATCGTTATTTCTGAGAATGGGATATTTTGTTTGGTTATTAAACATCTAGACAGAGAGAGAATTGACAAAATATTTATTTCTGACGATGAAGAGTGGACCGGAGAATTAGGTAATGGAGATAGATATTACATTGAACCTGTTGAGCGCCAGTTCTTCAATAGCATGAAACATTTTCAAAAAATGATAAATCAAAAGCTAAAAGAAAAATACGAAACGGAATTCTCTTATTTAATGGCATATCCCGTTGTGGTTGTCATAGGGGAGGACATATTAATCCAAAATGAAAGCGATCTTCCTATTCAAAAACTTTCCAACGTATTTAATCACATACAGTTATTTAAAGGTGGAAAAATACAGCAGAATCAACTGAATACTTTAAAGGATATTCTTTCCCATATGAATATTGGACAGATGACAGAAACTGTCCAAGATAATATTGAATTGCTTGAAAAAAACGCTGAACAATTGTGGCACATAAGCAAAGTGGTTGACTTAGTTCATGAAAGCGCACTGAAGTATTGTCTCGGTATAGAAGAAAGAAAAATACTGAGAGCCTATCGGCAGTATCTAGCTTTTGAGCACTTGCTAACTTATCAAAAGTCTGTTAAAGATGTACACGTTATTTACTTTCCAAGTGATACTTCAAAGTATCCCAATATGATTCAATCTCCCCAAGATCCCTTGATTGACAGGTTGGTTGACCCCTGTATGGTTTTTCCTATAAAAATTCTATCGCGGATCTTGGATATGAGCCTATTAAAAATGGAGTTCGTATTAAAAGATATTTATTCCGTGGATGATTTAAAGAAAATGCCTGCAATATCATTTCAATATATTAACCGTGCACTCATTGAAATTATAAAATCTAATATTTCAGAAGAGATGTTAAATCCATTCATAGAGGTGGAAGCTTACAATCGTTTAAAACTATACAGAATGAAATACTTTGATCCTTCTTCTTGAAAATAAACCTTTCAAAGAGCTGCTATTCTATAGCGTAGATGTATTACATATAATGTAATAAAACAATATGGGAGGAAGTTTAAAAGTGGGATTTGGAACAGAAATTAGCATTATCATGGCTTATGCTTTTGGATTAGTGCTTTTATATGTGATTGGGTATATATTATTAGTGCCCATTAAGATTATATTAAAGTTAATTATGAATGGTATTATTGGAGGCATCGTATTATTAATAATAAATTTTGCTGGTAGTTTTATTAATTTGTTCATTCCAATAAATCCCATAACAGCACTTATTACAGGATTCTTGGGAATTCCGGGTATTTTAATGATTCTCTTTTTAAGAGAGGTTTTGTTTTAAAGCTGAAAAGAAGACAGCTTGAAGAATCGTAAGAACCTGTTCATGAATTAGGACAGGCTTTTTTGATTTTTTCAAACAAAGTTTTGTTCATGTCTATAGCAAAAAATAGCAAATACTATTGGATTTTTTATATAAACCATGTATACTGTATACAAAGGGTTTAGTAGAGTTTAAGTGCTTTTTTACTTTGCAATTTGATGTTAGTTGCAGCAAGTACAGTGATGTAATTCAATATTTTATGTACAATAAGCACATGATTTTTAATAATGTCTCATACAAAATAAAAGTATATTGTATACATGATGTATTACTATTGTAAAAAGTGCTTTTTCCTAATATGATAGCTGTAATTTTATATTATTCATATATACAATTAAGCATCGCTTATTATTAAGTGATTAAAAGCCACTTACACAAAAACTTCAAGGTAGAAAAATAATAATAAAAGAATAAAGGAGGAATCTACATGGCAAAAACGATGAAAACGATGGATGGCAATATGGCAGCAGCCTATTCAGCATATGCTTTTACAGATGTTGCAGCTATTTATCCTATTACCCCATCTTCCAACATGGCTGAAAATGTTGATGAATGGGCAGCTTATGGTAAGAAGAACATATTTAATCAGGAAGTACAGGTATCAGAACTTCAATCAGAAGGGGGGGCATCTGGAGCTGTTCATGGATCGCTTGCGGCTGGTGCCCTTACATCTACTTTTACTGCATCCCAAGGACTGCTTCTAATGATTCCCAATATGTATAAAATCGCCGGAGAATTACTTCCATGTGTATTTCATGTGAGTGCTCGTGCTTTGGCTTCTCATGCATTATCTATCTTTGGAGACCACTCGGATGTTATGGCAACAAGACAAACTGGGTTTGCAATTTTAGCTTCAGGATCTGTTCAGGAAGTAATCGATTTGGGAGGAATTGCACATCTGTCTGCAATTAAATCAAGAGTGCCTTTCTTACATTTCTTTGATGGTTTTAGAACTTCCCATGAGGTCCAAAAAGTAGAATTAATTGATTATGATGACTTTAAGAATCTTGTGGATATGGATGCCATTCAACGGTTTAGAGATAATGCCTTGAATCCAGAACATCCTGTAACCAGAGGGACTGCTCAGAATCCAGATATTTTCTTTCAAGCAAGAGAGGCGTGCAACCCATTTTATGATGCCGTTCCGAAAACCGTTGTAGAGTACATGAATAAAATCAGTGAAGTAACTGGGAGAAACTATAAACCCTTTAATTACATAGGACACCCAGAAGCGGAACATATTATTATCGCCATGGGTTCGGTGACAGAAACAATTGAAGAAACCATTAATTATTTATTAGCCAAAGGCGAAAAGATTGGACTTATAAAAGTAAGATTGTATAGACCTTTTGCACCTGAATATTTACTAGAGGTACTACCAAAGACTGTAAAGAGGATCGCAGTTTTAGATAGAACAAAAGAACCAGGCGCTATAGGAGAACCCCTGTATCAGGATATTCGAACCATGTTTTATGAGACGTTCAATGGTCCTATGATTATTGGTGGAAGATACGGGCTAGGTTCAAAAGATACAACGCCTACTCAGATTCTTGCTGTCTTTGAAAACCTTAAAAAAGATAAACCAAAGAATGGTTTTACAATAGGCATAAATGATGATGTAACTTTTAAATCATTGGAAGCATCTCATGAAATTATTACAGAGCCTTTAGGAACAATTCGATGTAAATTCTGGGGACTTGGTTCAGATGGAACTGTAGGAGCTAATAAAAGCGCAATAAAAATTATTGGAGACAAAACAGATTTATATGCCCAAGGGTATTTTTCATATGATTCCAAAAAATCGGGAGGGGTTACCATATCTCATCTTAGATTTGGGAAAACGCCCATACAATCTACTTATCTGATTGATGAGGCTGACTTTGTTGCATGTCATAACCAATCTTATGTAAATCAATATGATTTACTTAAAGGATTGAAAAAGGGCGGCACATTTATTCTCAATTGCAAATGGACTGGTGATGAATTGAATAAGAACCTTCCAACTTACATGAAAAAATATATTGTTAACAACCAAATTGAATTCTATACAATAGATGCTACCAGCATTGCTTCGGAAATTGGTCTTGGAAATAGAATCAACATGATTATGCAGTCTGCATTTTTCAAGTTAACGAAGGTAATCCCTATAGAGGATGCTGTTAAGTTTTTAAAAGGTGCAATTGAAGATAGCTATGGTAAAAAAGGTGAGAAGATTGTTAATATGAACTTTGAAGCAGTGGACAGAGGCAGAACAAACTTGACAAAGATTGAGATACCCGCTTCATGGTCCAATCTTGATGATGAAGGTGTTGCAGAATCTAAAGACATGCCAGACTTCATAAAAAATGTACTCATTCCTATGAATAGGCAAGAAGGCGACAAATTACCTGTAAGCACTTTTAAAGATGTTGCAGATGGCACTTTCCCCAATGGAAGCTCTGCATATGAAAAAAGAGGTATTGCTGTAATGGTACCAGAGTGGCAACCAGACAACTGTATTCAATGCAACCAATGTTCCTTTGTTTGCCCTCATGCAACCATAAGGCCGGTCTTGTTGGATAGTGAAGAAAAGGCTAAGGCGCCAGACACGCTCAAGACCATAAAAACAATTGGAAAAGGATTAGAAAACTATCAATATAAAATTCAAGTATCTCCTTTGGATTGTACAGGTTGCGGCAACTGCGCAGATATCTGCCCATCTAAAGAAAAAGCGCTTATTATGAAGCCCATCGATTCTCAAATGATAGAATCAGATCATTGGGCATATACCATTGGTCTACCTATAAAGGATAAGCTCATGAAGAGTACTAACGTGAAGGGGAGTCAGCTATTACATCCCTACTTAGAATTTTCTGGTGCTTGTGCCGGTTGTGGAGAGACACCGTATATGAAGGTCATTACTCAATTGTTTGGCGATAGAATGCTAATTGCAAATGCGACTGGGTGTTCTTCTATCTGGGGAGCGTCAGCACCTTCTACTCCTTATAATAAAGATGCAAAGGGAAAAGGTCCCGCTTGGGCCAACTCTCTGTTTGAAGACAATGCTGAATACGGCTATGGTATGGCCTTGGCATGTAAGCATATGAGTAATAAACTAACAGATACCATGAACGAATTAATGGATATGGATATAAAAACAGATTTAAAGAATGCATTCAAAGAATGGATGGATTTAAAAGAGGATGGAGAAGCTTCCAAAGAATTGAGTAAACAAGTATTGCAGAAAATCCATGAGTTTAAATCTGAAGATCCAAAAGTTATAGCACTTTTAGGAGAAATAATTAAGAGAAAAGATTATCTTGTAAAAAAATCCGTATGGATTGTTGGTGGTGACGGATGGGCTTATGACATTGGCTATGGTGGTTTAGATCATGTTCTGGCATCTGGTGAAAATGTGAATGTACTTGTCTTTGATACGGAAGTCTATTCTAATACAGGAGGACAGTCCTCAAAGGCAACACCTACAGCAGCCATTGCAAAATTTGCAGCTTCTGGAAAGAAAATAAAGAAAAAGGATTTAGGCCTTATGGCCATGTCTTATGGATATGTTTATGTGTCACAAGTAGGTATGGGTGCAGATAAAAATCAATTCATGAAGGCGGTTATTGAGGCAGAAAAGTATGATGGACCTTCTTTGATTATTGCTTATGCACCTTGCATTAACCATGGTATTAAAAAAGGCATGGGCAAAGCTCAGGAAAACATTAAAGATGCTGTTGATTCTGGATATTGGCATCTATATAGATACAACCCTGAACTTAAAAAGGAAAACAAGAACCCATTTGTTTTGGATTCGAAAGAACCTAAAGAAAGTTTTAAAGAGTTTATAATGGGACAAGTAAGATACACTTCATTATTAAGTGAGTTTCCTGATGTAGCAGAAAATCTCTTTAAAAAGGCCGAAGAAGATGCCAACGAGAAGTATTATACTTATAAAAAATTAGCTGAAGAAAAAGTCATGTAATGATACAAATTAATTAGACTCCATTTATTTAAAAGGCTCCGATGATCATCGGAGCCTTTTTTTGGGAAGAATAATAAAGGATAAATTCACAATAAAAAAAGCGCATGCAGTTGCATGCGCTTTAGGTTGTTTCTTATTAAGTTGACATTAATAATTTAGCAGCTTCTCTTTCTTTCATTATTGCTTGGTATTCTTCCTCAGTCATTTTCTCCATTGTGATTCCTGTAAATCCGTAGAAGATAGAGATCAAAGGATTAAGGAGATTCAAGAATGCATATGGAAGATATGCAAGTGGATAAACGCCAAGGACGCCATACATATATGAACCGCAAGTATTCCAAGGAATAAGTGGGGATGTAAGCGTTCCGGAGTCTTCAAGAATACGAGATAAGTTCTTCGGTTTTAGACGACGATCTTCAAATATTTCTTTAAACATACGTCCTGGAACGACTAATGATAGATATTGGTCGCCTGCTAAAACGTTGGTGAAAATACAAGATAATACAGTAACCAATACCAAGGAACCAGTATTAACTGCGAATTTCATTAGTTTTTCAGCAAGAGATTTCAACATACCAGTGGAATCCATAACACCGCCCATAGACAGTGCACAAATAACTAGAGCAATGGTATAGTACATAGACTCAAGTCCACCACGTTCAAGAAGACTGTTTAGAAATTCATTTTCAAGAGCGGGCTTATAGCCTTCATAAGTAACATAGAAAAGATCTCCCAATGGTGTGCCTTGGAACAACATTGCGAAAATGCCACCAAGAACTACGCCTCCCATTAATCCAGGAAGTGCAGGAACTTTAAAGACTACCATTAATATAACAAGTATTGGTGCAATCAGTAATAAGGGTGAGATATTAAAGGATGTGGCTAAACCAGTTAACATCTCTTGAATTACTGTAGTATCAAGTTCTTGTCCTGCATATTTTGTACCCATAATACCATAAATAATTAGAGCAATGATCAAGGATGGGCCTGTGGTATATACCATGTGCTTAACATGATCAAAAAGTTTTGCTCCTGCCATGGCGGGTGCAAGGTTTGTTGTGTCAGATAAAGGTGACATTTTGTCTCCAAAGTAAGAACCTGAGATAATAGCACCAGCAACCATAGGTAGAGGTATGCCAAGGCCTGCTCCGACGCCTATTAGTGCGATACCAACTGTTGCAGCAGTTGTCCATGAACTTCCGGTAGCCAATGATACAATACCGCATATCAAACATGTCGCTACAAGGAAAATTCCAGGGCTGAGAAGTAATAAGCCATAATAAATCATAGTAGGGACGATGCCGGATATGATCCATGTACCAATTAACATACCCACAGTTAGAAGGATGAGAATTGCTTGCATGGAGCGAGTAATAGTAGTTATAATTCCTTTTTCAATAAAGTCCCACTTATAGCCGTTAATTACAGCAACTATAGTGGCAAAGGCTGCAGTTAATACAATGGGGATATGAATCCAACCATCAAGACTTAGGATCGTATAAGATAACGACCCAATTAGAAATACCATTACTAGTAATACTTGCCAAATGGGAATAAGTTTTTGATTCTCCATTTTTGACCTCCTCATAATATTTTTTTATGATTAAAATAACTTAAGCAACTTGTACTTATGTTATCTTAGTCCATTATTAATAATAGTTTTTTTCTATAGTCTTCATATATTAAAGCAATATTGGTGCCAAAAGGATTGAAGTTTTATTTGTATTAATAAGACAGTTTTTCAAGATAAGCGAACCAAAAATGGCAATATAGTAAAAATCATAGCGCCAATTTGTAATCAAGTACAATATCTAATAGATGGTTTTGCCTAGTAAGGACAAGGCTAACTGAACAGCTAATTCACCTGTTTGGTTTTTAATATCGAGTATAGGATTTAGTTCAACGATTTCTGCAGATAATAGATTGTTATTTTCAGCAATCATTTCAGCGGCTAAATGGGCTTCTCGGAGTGTTAATCCCCCATAGACCGGCGTCCCTACCCCAGGCGCTTCGTTTGGATTTATTGCATCCAAATCTAAACTAACATGAAACCCCTTAGTTCCATTGGTGGCAATGTCAATCGCCATTTTCATAATATCTTTCATACCATATTTATCAATATCCGCCATAGTAAAAACATGGGCGCCACATTCTTTGAGTCTTTTCTTCTCTTCATCATCTATTGACCTCACGCCGATGAGAGCAATATTGTTGGGATTTACATAAGAAATATTTGCCGGCTTGAAAGGAATCATTTCTTCAGGGCCAAGTCCTGTTATGGCAGACAATGACATACCATGAACATTACCCGAAGGCGTTGTTTCTGCATTGTTAAAGTCACCATGGGCATCAATCCAGATAATGCCTATATTTTCATGTACGCTTTGAACACCTAGAACTGACCCCACTGCAATGCTGTGGTCTCCGCCTAATACTAAAGGAAAATGTCCATTCTGAAGACTTGCTTGTACTTTAATATAAAGCTCGTTACTTGCATTGGCAATAACATCAATATTTTTCAACTTAGGATTAGGGGAGGGTTTATCTATTAATAATGGATTTGCCGTAATATCACCTTTGTCATAACATTCATAACCAAGCTCTGATATTTTTTCAAAAATACCAGAATATCGAATGGCACTAGGACCCATATCAACACCTCTTCTGCTTGCTCCAAGGTCCACCTGTATGCCGATTATATCAACGATACGAGAATTGACATCATTCATAGTTCAATAGACTCCTTTATTCAATATTATTACACAATAACCCGTCAAATAATAAACGGTAGTAAGTCGTGTAGAATATGTATTATGTGTACATATTCTATTATACCGTTAATCTTCCCATAAATAAATAGTTTTTATTATTTAGTTCAAGAGCATGTTTTGTCAAAAAAGGCATAAAACATTTAAAAGCAAGATTTCCTTCCATTATATATAGATATTTTAGCAAAAGCTATTGATGAAATAAAATGAGCATTATAATTTTTTTTTTACATTTTATGAATAATATTTTTAAAAAAAACAAAAGATTCTATTGACTTCTTATTCGTATTTTGTTACGATATCTTTCGTGCCTGTGAAAACAACTTGAAAAATATGTAGAAAAGAACAAGAAAAAAGTTGACAAAATGAAGCAGACATGATATATTATTAGATGTCGCCGCTTAAAGAAAAGCGGTCAGA
>JADQBM010000048.1:0-9516 GCA_016278615.1 Clostridia bacterium
TTGAAGCCCTAGCTCAAATCTTTGATTTGATGTGCAGGTCTCATACCGAAACTCTTCAATCTTTGATTGACTAAGAGTTTTTCAGTTAATTCTTAATTGCTTCTCTCACTTTACCTCAATGGCATCTACAGGGCATTGGGATTCCGCATCTAAAGCATTGTCCATGACCTCTTCAGAAATTTCTTCCTTACTACCAATAGCCTTACCATCGTCATCCATATTAAATATTTCAGGGCATATATCCGGACAAATGCCGCATCCAATACAAATATCTTTGTCTACATATCCTTTCATCTTATAATCTCCTTCCTTTATCTAAGCCATACTTAGGTTTCCCAATCTCAGGTTAATTATTAAGAAGCCTTCAACCTTTTGAAAAAAGTATTGAATCATTTAAAAAACAATAAATTCAATAGTCCTGAGGGTGATTAATAAAATAAGCTAAAGTATGTAAACTGTCACTTAAATGTACATTTTCTAAAATAACATTTTCATCTACATCAATATCAATGGGTGCAAAATTCCATACCCCTTTTACGCCACCCTCACAAAACTTTGTGGCAACTTCTTGAGCACTTTCTTTATTGGTGCAGATAATCCCAATATCTATTGAGTTGTCCTTTAAGTAATCTGTGAGATATTCTGCATCCATAACTTCCACTCCATTAATACGAAGACCGATAAGTTTAGGATTTACATCAAACATGGCATTAACAATAAATCCTGTCCTGTAAAAATGCGTATAATTTGCTATGGCCTGTCCAAGATTTCCAGTTCCAACAATAATAACAATATAGGCTTTGTCAATTCCTAATATTTTCCCAATTTCGTCATAGAGTTCTTGAACATTATAACCGTATCCCTGTTGTCCAAATCCACCAAAATTATTTAAATCTTGACGTATTTGTGATGCTGTAAATCCGATTAGTTCGCTTAAATCCTTTGATGAAATTCTATATATTTTTCTATTCAGTAAATCTTCTAAGTACCTTCTGTACTTCGGAAGCCTCCTAATAACTGCATTTGAAATTTTATTTGGCAGTATGTGACTCATAAAAATTCTCCTCTTATTAATCTCAATTTTAGGAAATAATTATATCATGTAACTTCGCACTCTTCAAGAACATACATAAATATATTCAAAAATGCCCGAAACACAAATATACCTTTCAATGCTATTATGACTTTGATACAATATGTTATGTATATTTCTTTTAGAAAATGGTGATTAAAATGATTGTTGTATCCGCAAGCAATATTATAAAGAACTTTGGTGTAAACACCCTGCTGAAAAATATCTCTTTTAATATAGATGAAAATGACAGAATTGGGCTTGTAGGTGCCAATGGTACCGGAAAAACAACACTGCTTAAGATTCTTACCAATCATTCTTCTTATGATGATGGTGATTTGTTTATTTCAAACAGCCTATCTATTGGATATCTTGAGCAAAATAGTCTATTTAATTCAACCCATACCGTCTATTCTGAAATGTTGTCTGTCTTCTCTGAAATCATTGCCCTTGAAGAAAAACTAAGAGAATTAGAAAAAGAAATAGCTGCCATTTCATCAGAAAAGCAGAATTCAGGTAAATTATTAGGGGTTTATGCTGAAAAAATGGAAGAATACAAAGAAAAAAATGGTTATGGTTATATCAGTGAAGTGAAAGGTGTCCTTAATGGCTTGGGTTTTTCATCTGAATACTTTGACCTGGAGGTTTCAAACCTCAGTGGAGGGGAGAAAACAAGATTATCTTTAGCAAAAATACTTCTTTCTAAGCCTCAGTTGCTTCTATTAGATGAACCCACTAATCATCTGGACATGGAATCTCTTCAATGGTTAGAACAGTATATAAGAGCCTACAAAGGCACTATTGTGATTGTTTCTCATGATCGATATTTTTTAGATCAGATTGCAACCCGTATTTTTGAAATAGAAAATAATAACCTTTATGTCTATGAAGGCAATTATTCTATCTTCTTAAAGAAAAAAGAAGAAATGAAACTTCAACAAATAAGACAATACAATAATCAGCAGAAAGAAATCAAAAAACAGGAAGAAATAGTCCTTAGATTTAAGCAGCATGGTACAGAAAAATTAGCAAAAAGGGCAAAATCTCGAGAAAAACGTCTTGATCATCTTGATGTTTTTGAAAAACCTTCAACCTCTTATGACAAAATAAGTGTTCGGTTCAAACCTGTCAAAAAAAGTGGGAAAGATGCCTTGTATGCAGAAGATTTATCAAAGTCTTATGGCGACAAAACCCTCTTTAGCCATGTGAGTTTTGATATTAAAAGTGGTGAGAAAATATGTATTATTGGGCCCAACGGTGTTGGCAAAACCACCCTTTTAAAAATGGTATTGTCTCTGGCTGAGCCAGATGAAGGCCAGATCAAGATTGGCCATAATGTCATGATGAAATACTTTGACCAAGAGCAAAAGCTCTTAGATAATTCAAATACCCTTATGGAAGAAATCCACAGTGCACACACACAATATACCGAGACAGAGGTCCGAAATATTTTAGGCGCTTTTCTTTTTAGAGGTGATGACCCCTTCAAGAACATCTCTGTCTTAAGCGGCGGAGAGAAAGCCCGTTTATCCTTACTCAAAGTTATTCTTTCAGATTCAAACTTTCTAATTATGGATGAACCTACCAACCATCTTGATATTGAGTCTAAAGAAATCTTTGAAAAAGCATTAATGCATTATGAAGGCACTCTGTTAGTTGTTTCTCATGACAGATTCTTTCTTAACCGTATCCCTGATAGAATATTGGAATTAACCCATACTGGAGTTAATGAGTATCTTGGGAATTATGATTATTATGTTGAAAAGAAAAATCAATTGAAAGAGGTTCCAGAAGTAGAAAACAAGGTCGAAATTACAAAGACTCAAAAAAAGGAAGCGCTAAGAAAAGAAAAAGCCCGTCTTCTGGAGAATAAAAAGAAGAAACAGGCTTTTGAAAATATCGAAACCGAAATCTCTCTTGCCGAGCAACAATTGAAAAATATTCAACATGAAATGTGCAAGCCAGAAGTATATTCAGACATGAAAAAAAGCCAATACCTAAACACTGAATCCATGGAGCTGAACAAAAAATTAGAACAACTTTATAAAGATTGGGAATCCATCATTACATTAATGGAGAAAGACTCGTAATTTGACTTCCCTCTTCCAATTCATCATTGGGTGATAAGATGATCACATCATTTTCCAATAACCCTTCGATGATTTCTATGGCATCATTATTTTTTATCCCTGTTTCCACCTGTTTTAATACAGCTTCACCATTCTCAGCTAAAAAAACATAATGCTTCTTTTCTTTTTCAAATACAGCTGTTTCAGGTACAACGATGACATCTTCCTTTGATTGAGAAAGAATCTCTACGTCCACGTCATACCCTAATTTCAGATGATTCATCTGACTCATTTGGATTTCCACAGTCACTCTTTTTTGCTCTATTCCAAGACCTGACACTTTCATATGTGCTTTGGGATAAATCTTTCCAACTTTGCCGCCATCTTCAAGAAACAAATCCAAGTCTTCACTTACTATGTTAACGGGTGCACCGACAATTACCTCGTTTGCTTCACCGATTAAGAGCTGGACTTCAATATAAAGATCCTCTAAATCTGCAATTTCCATAATAGGGCTTCCGTTTGATACCACTTCGCCTTCTTGAACATATATTTCTGTAACAACACCTGAAATTGGAGCGCTAACTGACCCATTTTCTTTCGTTTCTTTTAGCTGCTTTATGTTATATTGAATTTCAGATATTTGTGATTTCATCTGTTGCTCAAGCCCTATTGAACTTTGATACGCTTCATAGCTTATAGCACCTTGCTGGTAAAGTTTTTCACTGTTTGTCGTATCCCGAACCGCTTGTTCATAGTCAGGTATAAGTCCACTCAGCTTAGATTCAAGGCTTTTGATTTCAAGGTTAGCTGTATCCATGTCTATGGTTAGCAATACATCCCCTGCATTCACTGTGTCGCCTATTTCGTACTTTAATTCATTTGCAATACCAGAAGCATTTAAGCTGATTTCTCTTTGGTTATGAGATTTGACGGTTCCTACTTCTTCAATATAATAACGAATATTTCCTTTTCTCACAACTTCAGTTTCAACTGCTATTCCTTTTTCCTCTTTAAGATATAAACTTGCAGCCACAGCCAATAACAATACAACTATGATAATGAATGTTAGCTTTTTTTTCATGAGTCCCATCCTCCTAAGATACTCTATTTTTAAGTGCTTGTAAGAAATTAAGTTTCCTTATTTTTCTATACGTCGCCAACTGTGAAAGGGTAATAAATAAGATGGTAAAAAAACATGCTAAAAGGTAAGACCTTGTATCTGCAATGATCTCCATGGTGTATATTTCATTGCTGTACATGTTGCCCATGGCACTTCCCATGAGCCTTCCTACGGGAATTCCAATAAGAATTCCAAAGATCGTTATGACAATGCTTTCCCTTAGAATCATGCTAAATATCTCATTTTTTGAAAACCCAAGGACCCTCATAGAAGAAAACTCCATCTCTCTTTCACCAATACTTATGACAGTGGCATTATAAACAATGCTAAACCCCAAAATCCCTGCCATCACCACTATAAAGCCAATGGACATGATGGTTAATCCCATAAATTCCTGAAAAATGTTCAACATGTCTTGAGAAGATTGAATGGTGGCAATGTGGTCTGCATTGATTAGCTTTTTGACGATATCAGGATCCTTAGAATCTACATATGCCCCAGTTACCAATTGACTCTCCATGAGTTCATTTCCCATGGAGTCTAACGCCATGTAAGCATTCATTCCCAGTCCTTGCTTAATAACATTCTCAACTCTTAAATAGATGTCTTCTCTCCCTGGAATGAAGCTATGTATTTTAATATGCGCGCCTTTATTGACTTTAAGGGCTTTTGCTAAATTCTCTGTAATAAGAATGCCTTCTTCCGAAACTCTTGTAATCTTTTCGTCCATATCCTTAAAAGAATAAAACTCTGTATCCCTATTGATCCCAATCACATTTACGATTTCTTTTTTTAAACCGTTACTCACTTCAAATGGAAATTCAATTTTCGGCTCAACCCTTTGAGTTTCTACAAGATGAGGTATTTCTTTTACCACATCTTCATTAAGAGGTGTACTAAAATTGATGTTATAGTCCATTTTTTGAAACTCCGTAAAATGTTTATCGAAAAGACTTAAGGTGCTGGATACAAGGCTGATGGTGGCAACCATCATACTACAAGTCAAAGAGACACCAAAAAGAACAAAGACCATCCTTTTTTTATTCCTAAAAGCATTTTTTATGACCATCTTCCAACTAAAGGATAAATGATTCCAAAAGAATTTAAAGTTTTCCAGAAAAATTCTTTTTCCTGCTTTAGGTGCTTCTGGGCGCATGGATTCTGCCGGCATGATCTTTAGAATCTCTTTTGCACCCCAAATTCCTGAAACCCCACAGAATACACCTGCAAATGCAATGGACCAAAAAACATATTGGGGATAAAAATTAATTTTCAATAAAGGCAGATTGAAAAATTCTATATACATTTCTGTCATAGCTCCCGCTACAACCGTTCCCAACAATGATCCTAAGAACACACCCAGAGCGCCTGCACTCAATGCATACTTGGTATAATGCAAAATAATCTGCGAAGCGCTATATCCCAATGCCTTCATAACACCAATACTAATTCTATCTTTTTTCACCATCCTGGAAACCATCATAACCAGGACAATTCCTGCAATGGATAAAAATAGAATAGGAATGGAACCTGAGATATTTTTTAATTGGGCAAGCTCTTCTGACATCATTCTATTGCTCAATTGGTTTTCTTGAGTGATAATCCTTTTTAAACCAAAGTTTTCAAAATCATCTTTTAACACATCTTTCATGTTCTCGGGATCTTGATTGCTATTGAGCTTTATAATGACTTCATTGGCACTTCCAGAAAGCCCAAAGCTTCTTTGAGCAAATTCTTTAGAAACATATGCCACTCCGAACTTGCTCTCATTGGGAAGCATATTTTGAGCACTCTCAATTAAATAAATATACTCTGCACTTGCAGCAATTCCTTTAACAATCATTTTATACTGTCGCCCATTAATCTGAAGTCTTATGGGATCCCCAATATGTATATCCCGGGCTTCAGCAAATTGCTGGACAAGAATAACATCGTGATTTTTGTCTTGGATAGGACTTCCTTCTATATAATATAAGCGATTGACTCTGTCCTCATCTGAAACAGAAGTGACTCTCACAGTCACCCTTTCATTCTCATCTTCAGTGATCATTGGCACTTCCGATACTATACGTCCTTCTATATCAGAAAAGTGGTATTTAGATTGAATCTTTGAAATGTCTTTTTCAGGAATTTTAACAACCTGAACATATAAATCAGAGAAATTGGTTAATTGATAATAATCTTTTAAAGCACTCTGGAGATTTGACTCAGCAGAACCCATAGATACGAAAATCATTAGTCCTATGGCAACAACCACTGAAATGGCAAAAAACTGCCCCTTAGTGCTTTTAATAAGTCCCCATAGCCTTTTATCTAACTTCTTCATTACCACTCAATCCTTTCCGGATTGACGGGACTCTCATTGGTCCAAATATCTACAATCTCACCGCTCCTCATCTTAATGACCTTATCACCTATCTCGGCAATAGCTGCATTATGAGTAATAACAACAACTGTCATATTGAATTCTTTATTTACTTTCTTTAGAAGGGATAGAATCGAAACCCCTGTTGAATAGTCCAAAGCACCCGTAGGTTCATCACACAAAAGGATTTCAGGATTTTTAGCTACCGCTCTTGCAATGGCAACTCTTTGCTGTTCCCCTCCACTGAGTTGGGATGGAAAATGATCCTTTCTTTCCGAAAGGCCCACTTCATCCATGACCTTATCAATATCCAAAGAGTTCTTACATATTTCTACTGCTAATTCCACATTTTCCCTTGCCGTAAGATTGGCCATAATATTATAAAACTGAAAAACAAAGCCTACTTTATCTCTTCTATACTCTGTCAATTTCTTTTCGGAAAATTTAGTGATCTCTTCATCCCTTAGATAAACTTTTCCTGAAGTTGGCAGATCCATTCCTCCAATGATATTCAGCAAGGTACTCTTTCCCGACCCACTTGGACCAAGGATGACAACAAAATCACCTTTTGAGAATTTAAAAGAAGCATTTTCCAGAGCTTTAACAGTGACTTCTCCCATCTGGTAATGCTTGGAGATTTTTTCAGCTATAAGAATATCGTGCTTCAACATGATCACTCCCATCTGATATATCAAGTTACTTCCTAAGTTTTTAGAATGACTGTATGGTCATGTGACCATACAGTCATTCTAACTCATGGCGCCTCTTCTTGTCAAGATATGACAATGATAAATCCTTATCTATTATCTTATGCAGAGTCTTGGTGTCATATATTCTCATAACTACTAATATATTTAATATAAATTGTTCAATGTTTTGCAAAATATCCTTGCAGTATTTAAATGACTCGATTATAATAATTTGTGATAAACTAAGTTTAAGATGAAGACGAATATTTTTAAATATGGGAGGTACATTTATGGTATTTGAAAAAGTAAAAAGCATTATTACAGAACAGTTAGGCATAAGTACTGATACAGTCATTGGAGCAGAAACTTCTCTAATGAAAGATCTGGAGGCAGATTCTTTAGACGCAGTAGAAATCATCATGGCAATTGAAGATGAATTTGATATTGAAATACCAGATGAAGACGCAGAAAAGTTCCTGAACATAGGCGACATTATCAAATATATTGAAGAAAAATCCAACTAAAACTAAAACTAAAACCATTTATTAAGAGAATCAGAAAGTTGGCTACCCTCAATGGGTAGCCAACTTTTAATTATTTTGTTCCCTTACGAAAGTTGTTAATCAATCACTTATAAGCGTCATTGAAGGAAAAGTTATATTCCCATCTGTTTTCATTACAAAGGTCACTCTTTCAGTAGGTCTAACTGCATCGCCACCTAACTCAACGGGTTGCAAATCGTCATATCCTGGTTCCCCAGAACTATCTGCAATTGTATAGGTGGAATCCGTAAATGTGTTGTCCGTTAAATCTACATTGTACTGGGGTTCACGGGTTGGCCACCTGTTTTCAAAATCGGAATACCAGTTATCTTCAATAGTATTTCCCGTAAATGTAGGAATCCCATGATTATCAGCGGATAACCATTGAAGCAATACACCCATCGTATGGTTATTGGTGATGGTATTGTTTTCCACTATTGCACTTGCAGAGTTAGCCATTTGAATTCCCGTCCTGTTATTATCGATTAAATTGTCTTTAATCACTACGTTGGCTGTATTGTTTAAATAGACCCCATTCCTGCCATGCTTGATAATACAGTTTTCAAGGGTAGTTTCAGCTGTTAAACCTTGGCCAAATGCAACCAGCGAAACATTGCTATTGCCCACCCAGATACTATTATCTCTCGTAACCGTCACGTCTTTCAATGTTGCTCCATTTGATAAGCTAACTGTATTGCCAATATCATTTGCACCCTTTAAAATGACTGTTTCTTTGTTAACCCCTTGGACCATGATTGCTTTGTTAATGTTTAGGGGCTCTGATAATAGGTACGTTCCCGCGCCTACTAAAATGGTATCTTTAGCTTCTGCTGCATCTATTGCGCTTTGAATTGAAACATAATATTTAGTAGTTCCTTCTTTTGTTATACTTACTGCTTTTTTTAATCCCTTATTGGACCAAACCTTCAATGTTGTATCCTCTATTTCATAAAGGATGTATTCTGCAGGGGCATTTACAGTGACAGTTTCATTTTCTGTTACATTATCTCCATCGGACCAAATTTGTGTGTCTTCTTCTAATTCTCCATTTCCAGTAAGGGTAAAGACACTTGAAGTACTAACATTACCGCCTATATCAACATTTACAGCACCCCAAGCATTACCACTTGTGTTCAGATTATTTGCTTCAATTGTTGATCCGTTAACTGTCAATCCGGCACCTAAACCATTTTCAATTGTAACATTATCTAGTATACCGTAAGCATTGTCATAGGTATTTATTGCATGGGATTCATTATTGGCATCTATCACCATATTTGAAATTGTAACAGGCTCTGACTCTGTGCCAGCATGAATTGCAAGAAGGTGCTTAGAACCATTCACTGTACTCCATGAACCATCTGGGACTGCTTTCAAAGTAACAGTTCCAATCCCTTCAAGAGTAATAGCCTTATTGATAGTGAGCTGTTCCGACAATTCATAAGTCCCTGCGCCTAATAAAATAGTATCTCCCTCACTTGCTGCTTGTATTGCACTTTGAATTGTTCCATAATATCGGGTCGTTCCTTCTTTAGTGATACTTACTGCTTTTTTTAATCCCTTATTGGACCAAACCTTCAATGTTGTATCCTCTATTTCATAAAGGATGTATTCTGCAGGGGCATTTACAGTGACAGTTTCATTTTCTGTTACATT
>JADQBM010000048.1:9526-12112 GCA_016278615.1 Clostridia bacterium
AAAGGATGTATTCTGCAGGGGCATTTACAGTGACAGTTTCATTTTCTGTTACATTTCTGCCATCAGACCAAATTTGATTATCTTCTTCTAATTCTCCATCGCCTGTAAGGGTAAAGACGCTGGGATTGGTAACGCCACTACCCGGGTCAACATTTACAGCACCCCAAGCATTGCCGGTTGTTGCAAGATTATTGGCAACAACGATAGAGCCATTTACTGTTAATCCTGCTCCTACACTGTTCTTTAAAACGACATTCTCAAGATTGCCTTCATTTGTTGTTTGATAATATTGAAGTCCAAAGGCTTGGTTATTACTATCCAAAATTAGATTCTCGATTGTCGTTCCATCACTATAGATGCCCATTAGATGCTTTGAACTGTTGTCACTTAACCAGCTTTCATTATCGGCCTTGATGGTGGCACCATCACTATAGATGGTAACTGATTTATTAATTACTATTTGTGATGTTACATGGATATCCTGGGTAACAAACCATACCTGACCATCTTCTTGGTTCTCTATGGCATCTGTGAGTTCCTGCTGTGTAGAGATGGAAATTGTTTCAACAGGAAGAACCCTAATAGAACAAACTGCTGTCTTGTCACCATCCTCAGTGGTTGCTGTTATGGTTGCAGTACCTACTGAAACTGCTGATACTTCACCACCATCTACTGTTGCTACACTTGTGTCACTAGATGCCCAAGTAATATTTTTGTTTGTTGCATTATCAGGACTTACAGTTGCTGTAATAGTCCCTGTATCTCCTACTGTTAACATCATTGATTCTTGACTAATACTAATATCACTTACGTCCACTGTTCTACTTCCGTCGCCGCTTCCGCCACCGCTACCACCTCCTGAAGATGTTGTTGGTGTTATTACAGTTGGTTGTATGGTAACCGATGGGTCTACTGTTTGGTTTTCGGGTGCCTTTTCATAGGTTACATTGTCCGCCTTTACTTCTGCTTCCACGATGGTTCCTTGCCCGTTGATTTCAGTTTCAGATTCAAGGACCATCTTATCTACCCTTGTGTTATCTCCTAATGTAATCTTGCTTCCTTCTGCTTGTGACTTAACAATCATTTCTTCAATGACAGTTTCCCCTTGTGTCTCTACCTCTACATTATCCCCTTCAATTTCAACACTTTCAAATTCTCCCTCAAGAATAATTCTTTCCCCAGTGGCATTTTCTGATATAACCACTTCTAGACCCTCTGTATTGATTGCTACAATACGAACTTGCCCACTTGCAGTTTCCTGCACAACAATTCTGCTGAAGCTTCCACCATCAATATGTATACTGTTTTTTCCGCCACCACGTACAAAGGTATCTCCATCTACTGTGATGTTATTTAATGTCACATCACCGCTTCCTACTTCTTCTGCGATGGTTAGATTTCCTTTGATATGCAAATTTTGAAGGACCACGCCACTTGCTTTAATGACAACATCATTATCAATTACTTCTAGTCCATCTTCGGGCCCATAAGTACCTGCTTTATCGTAAGCCAATGCTATTTTCATAGCGTTATTGAATGCTGTGATGGCCTCTCCACGCTTAATCTGATTGGTTGCCTTAAAACTACCATCTGTGTAGCCTGTCATATAACCTGCCTCAACAACTGCACCTACATAGCCTTTGCTCCAATCTGGGATGCCATGAACATCTGTTAATTCGTTTGCTTCTTGGGCATTTGGTTGAAGCCCTTTTATCTTAGCGATAATGGTTGCTGCTTCTTGACGTGTAATAGGTTCTTCAGGTCTCATGGTACCATCTGGATACCCACCTATATACCCTGCAGAAATGGCTTTTTTAACGGTACTGAAGTACCAATCCCCTGAATTAACATCTGCAAAATCCACATCAGTTTCGTTTCTGAAGTTGAATGCATTGTTTGCCAAAGCCATGTATTCTGCTCTTGTAATGTTATTCTCTGGTCTAAATGTACCATCTGGATATCCGCTTGCTAAGCCCTTGTCCACCCATTCTTGAACCACATTACCGGCCCAATGTCCTTGAATGTCTGTTAGGTTCCCTTCTGCATAAACATTATTGAATAAAGTAAATGCATTTAATCCACAGAACACCATACTGAAGATTAGAAGCCCCAACAAGTTTCTTTTTAATAATTTCCTCATTTTTATCACCCCAACCTTTTGAATTTTAAAATGTCATCTTTTTGCTTGTTTTCAAAAAGTGCCAATTTAAACCTATTGGCTATGATTATAGCATCGCTTTTATGCATATTATGCAGAAATATGCAAGCCATTAAAAAGAGTTTGTGTCGAAAATATAACCATTTATATATATATAATAAAAAAAATAAATAAGATAAATTGGCGGAAAACCATACAGATATTAATAAAATGGCTTAAAAATAAGAAAACAGAAAGAAAAGCAAGAAAATTAAGACATATATTTAGACAGGCATAGAGACTTAAGGCCGATGAGCTATAGCAAAAAAAGCTAAAAAACTTCTCATTATTGTATATATATACAATTTTTATGCGTAAGTAAGCACTACATTTCTTATATTATTATCTTTAATTTCTTTCATAACAAAAAAACACAAAGGGACCTAAAT
>JADQBM010000029.1 GCA_016278615.1 Clostridia bacterium
TGAGCTCATGCGCATAATACGAGTAATCTCATAAGGATTATCTGAGGGTTTGATATTTCTGTGAAGCTTGACAATTGTTCCTGGCTTTTTTGCATGGCTGAAAGATTTCTATTCAGGTTCGATAAATAATTATTTGTTACCATTTTATGTGTCACTCTCATATATAAACCCCTCTCTTATTACGCCATATGAAGAAGTACATCCATCATTTCTGTTAATGTACTGATTACCTTTGAATTTGCTGCATATAGATCAGCATACTTTATCAAATTTACGGTCTCCTCATCAATACTAACCCCGGTAAGGGATTCCTCACGTTCCTCCAGTGCCCCTACAAGTGATGCCTGAGTTAGTACGCCGTTTGACGCACGCTGCGTATCTGAACCTACATTGGATACAAGCTCTCCATATACGCCACCCAGAGTACTGCCTAAAGATGAAGAGGATGTAAGTGTAAGTGTCCCCACATTATAATTAGAGCTAAGATAATTATCAAGATCCGATACATCTAATTTTATTTCATTTAGCTGTGAAATCAGTAAAGCCTTGGCGCCATCACCTGATAAGCCCCCATTGGCCCCTGCATCTATAAGCATCACATCATCTTTCACTAAAGAGTTTACTTTGATATCGGCAGCTGTAAAGTCCGTGCCAGTTTTTGTAAAGATTGGCGTAATGCCAGCTGCTTCTTTTTCTGTGTGAAGATAGTTTACTGTTTTTCCAACAAAATTCGCCAAATCATTGAGTTCAGACTCATAGCCTTTTAATTTAGCAAGTGCCTGAATATTTCCGACTAACTCTCCTTCTTTCAATTCCGCCTTTACAAGTGCAGGTAAGTCAGTGTTATCAATATCATAAGCGTTCCATTCAGTCGTGTCCACATAGACCACATCCCCTGCAGAATATGTTCCCGGTGTCACATCAATGGTAACAGGATTAGTCTTGTCCCCATCCCTATAAAGGGTTATGCTTAACCCATCATCTGCTACACTGCCCACCACTGACATCCTTAATGCGGGTTCTTCTTTTGTGTTATGTTGTAAAAGGGTCTCCCCTGTATCTGCATCTGTAATCTGTACCCTTGAGTTCCCATCGAAGTCCACGTTAATATTCACTAAGGACGAAAGCCTGTCCAATAAAACGCCTCTTTGATCTTCTAAACTGTTGGGCTCAAGTCCGCTTATATTCATTTTGTAAATTTGATCGCTTAGTTCTTGAATGTTACTGATTAAGTCATTTGCCTCTTTTGTTTTGCTGGCAAGCATGTTTGTTGTATCCGATTTTAATGTCTCCGTTTGAGAAGCCATTTGATTCATCATATCCGTAAAAGTTTCTGTAGCTTGTAAAACAATGGTACGGGCATTGGTTCCTTCCGGGCTTTCGCTCAAGTCCGACCAAGCTGTCCACATCTCTGTTATGGCCGTATTTAATCCTGTCTTATCGGCAGAAAAAATGATTTCAGCTTGTTCCAACACAGTTTGAGCAGATGAATAAGTCCCATAGGAAGCATACTCATGCCAAATCTGAGTATCCAAATATTTGTCTCTTATTCTTTCTATATTGGTTACATCTACACCTGTCCCAATTTGAAATTTTGCATATTCATAAGGTGTTGATTCTTGCATAATTACTCTTTGTCTTGTATAGCCTTTTGTTTCAGCATTAGCAATATTGTTTCCTGCTGTTTGAGTTGCTAAGGAATTGGACTGCAACCCTTTCATGGCTGTATTATAAGTTGAAAAAATACCTGGCAAGCTGCTCACCTCTTTCTCTAAACAGACTGATCAATGGAAGTTTTAATCTTTTCATTGCTTTCTATTTTACCATTTTCGCCATATACACTTCCTGATTTTTTTATAGCCTGTTGTATAATGAACATCATGGTGTTTTGATAATTTATGCTTTGATGGGTTAGCATCAAGTTAATATGTTGGTAATCCTGAATCTCTTTGTGAGTCTGTCTTATATCCAACATCAATTTTTCTATCTGAGGCAACTGGTGCTCCGGAATGGTCATATCGCTTATTTTAATTTGCCCATAATTGGATATATAGGCTTTTTTTATTTCATCTAATTTTTCTAAATAATCCGTCTTTTTTTCTAGGATCTTGCTTAAAGCCTTGGCATCATTTTTCATCAATACTTGCTTTTCATCACTTACTGTCTCTTTTATTTTTAGTAAAATGTCTCTTTGCTCTTCTAATATATCTTGAATGTCCATGCGGCACACTCCCACCATTCATAATTATTCTTTCATTTTTTGAATGATTTTCTCTGCTAATTCTTCAGATGAAATACGATAGGTCCCTGAACGAATTGATTCCTTGATACTTTTGACACGGTCTAAATTGAGATCTGAATCTTTCATTTTATCAAAATACATCTTGATTTCTTTAGAAGAGTCCGAAATCTCTATTCTATCTTTTATGAAAGTAGAAGTACCTTCTTCTGATTTTTTAACAGTACTATGCTGACTTTCCTTCTGTAATTTTTCCAGATATTGATTGTATCCTGAGCTGTTAATTTTCATCTTATCACCACCAAAAACAGGTTATTTTTATTCTATATTAACATTATCGGCACACTCAGAATATTTTTTAGTTATTTTATAATTTATTTATCTAAATTATCTCATTAAACAGCTCTAAGACTCCTCCCACCTCTAGATGGCGAGATCAAGAGCTGCTAAATTCGAAATTTGTTCGTCTTGCCATCAGTGGAGAGTCTGAAACTCCCACTGATGGGGCTCACTTCATTTTAATGTCTCTACACGTTCTTTTGCGCTTACAATGGAATTAATTCTAATTCCAAATTTTTCATCTAACACAACGACTTCCCCTTGAGCTATTAATTTACCATTCACATAGATGTCCAAAGGTTCTTCTGCGTATTTATTTAGTTCTACAATGGATCCTGGTTCCAATGCTAATACTTCTTTTATGGATTTTTGTGCACGCCCTAAAATAACGCTTAACTCTAAAGGCACATCCAAAATCAGGTCAATATTTCTTGATTGCCTATTCTGCTTCGTTTCATGGAGGGGCATGAATTCAGGTTTTTGTATTTCAACTTTCTTTTCAGGCTGTTTCTTAGCCCTTTCTGGTTGTTCTTGATTTGGTTGATCCAATTCTTCATCATCTAAAACTTCAAAATCATCTTGTGGAACGGGTCCTTTTGATGACGAGAGGCTTCCCAGCATTGTTTGAGAAATCTGTTGAGCTGTTTCCAATGCATATAGCTGCATGATTTCACTGTCGATTAATCCTTCAATGGTCATCTTAAATACAATACAAACGACTTTTGATTCCCCTGGAATTCCTTTGATGCTAATTTGATTTGCTTGGTTTGCCACCTGCACCGAAGGAGGATCTATGTCAATTCTTTTTCCAAGCATGGTGGATACAGCCGTTGAAGCGGATCCAATCATCTGGTTCATGGCTTCAGATACGGCACTTAATTCCATTTCAGAAAGCTCATCTACATTAAAATTTGAACCGTCTCCTCCCATCATAAGATTTGAAATAATGGAAGCATCTCTAATGGACATCATCAAAACATTGGTTCCATGTAGGCCCTCATCAAATTGAACCTGTAAGATAACATATGGCACTTGGGATGAATTAATGATTTCATTAAAAGTTGTTAGTTCAACTCGTGGTGTTGTAATATCTACTTGGCGATTCAGAAGCGTAGACAAAGTCGTCGCAGATGTAGACATGGATATGTTCCCTACTTCACCCATAATATCTTTTTCCGAATCAGATAGATTTTCTTGTACCTCTTCTTTGATTCGTTCATTTTTCTGCAACAAAGAATCTATCTCTTCTTGAGATAAAAAATTATCACTCATCTTCTACAGCATCCTTTCCAATGTCACCCACAACCTGAATTGCTATCTTGCTTTCATACAGGCCAGGTTGTACGTAAAATTTTTGCTTGTTTTCTATATATAATTTCATAGGGTTGCTTAATTTTGCATCTAATTCAATAATATCTCCCTCGTCAAGGTCCACAAAATCATTTATGGTTATATTTGTTTTTCCAAGAAGAACACTCATATCTAATTTGGCCCTATTTAATACTGCCGCAATATCTTCTTTATATTCATACAAGGAGTTCTTTGATTTCATTAGATCGTAATTTTTTGCATGTAATTTATCCGCTATTTTTTCAATGGTTCGATAAGGAATACATAAACTAATAAAAGAGCTTTCTTCAATAACTTGAACTTTAAATGTCATTAAAACCACTGTCTCATTATGGGCGAATGTCTGCTGTAATACAGGGTTTGTTTCAATAGCTTCCAATACTGGCGAAAGCTCAATAATATCGGCCCATACAGTCTTTTGGTTTTCTATCATACCTTTTAGCATTTCTCTTGTCATCATCAATTCGATATCCGTAAATTCACGGATATCATATCTATGAATCATATCTCCGCCAAAGTACAAATCTATCATATTAAAGCAAAATAACGGATTGAGTTCCAATATACATATTCCATCTAAAGGTTCACATGTATATATCCCCATAACTGTGGGATTTGGAATCGATCTGATGAATTCTCCAAAAGTAACCTGCTCAATGGAAGCTATGGTGAGCTTTACGTTATTTCTCACTTGATTGGATAAGATATTAGAGACAATGCGCGCATAGTTTTCATGAATGCCCCTCAAAGTCTGAATCTGATCCTTAGCTAATTTATTAGGCCGACTAAAATCATAGATTTTTGCAGCTACTCGATTTGATTCCTGTTCTATTTCAATTGTGTCTAATTGACCACTTGACAAAGCATTTATTAAGGAGTCAATCTCGTCCTGGGAAAGAACGTTCTTCATTCAATCACCTCATTGCCATAGGAAAATAAATAAATCTATAGGCCCATTGCTTTTCCAATTGCTTCCATAACCCTTTCTGCATTAAAAGGTTTTACAATAAAGTCCACTGCACCTGACTTTATTGCATCCATAACCATGGCCTGTTGTCCCATTGCACTGCACATAATTATTTTTGCATGTGGGTCATGCTTTCTGATTTCTTTAAGGGCTTCAATGCCATTCATTTCTGGCATCGTAATGTCCATGGTGACAACATCCGGTGACGTTGCTTTATATTGCTCTATGGCTACCTTCCCATTTTCTGCTTCTGCTACAACTTCAAACTCATTTTTTTCTAAAATGTCTTTAACCATCATTCTCATAAATACTGCATCATCCACTATCATTACTTTCTTTGACATACATGAACCTCCTCATTTCTTGCACAGCTATTTTGCTATTAGATTTTACATGAATGGTGAAACTTTGTTATTCTCATTCAAAAATTTCTAAGATACCAGCAGGAATTTTCTGCAATGGAAGTTGCTTTTCTACAGCACCAATATCAAAAGCCACCTTTGGCATCCCATAAACAATACTTGATTCTTCATCTTGTCCCATTGTTTGAGCACCTGCTCTTCTCATCTGAAGTAATCCATCTGCACCATCCTTACCCATTCCAGTCAGGATGATGCCTACAGCTTTGTCACCAAATTGCTGAGCAACTGAATGAAAAAGCACATCAACAGAAGGGCAATGCCCATTAACCTTATTAAACTCTGTTCCTTTTTCTATGATAACAGATAATTTGTTATTTGCTTTTTTGACCCTCATATGATATCCCCCCGGTGCGATGATGACGTGTCCGGGAAGAACTTCATCTCCATTTACGGCTTCTTTTACTTCCAATAAAGAATGTTCATTAAGTCTTTCTGCATACAGCTTTGTAAAAACAGGTGGCATATGCTGCACAATCACAATGCCTGGAATGTCTTTTGGAAGCACTTTAATGATATCAAAAAGCGCATTGGTTCCTCCTGTAGAAGCTCCCATTGCAATAATTCTATCAGAAAGGTTTCTAATATCCTTAGATATTGCCTTGGTTTTTTTAATAAGTCTTCTATAATTGTCAACTTTTGCAGTAGCAGCAATTTTAATTTTTATAATCAATTCTTTTATGAAATTATCTATATTTGTATCCATTCCTGGTTTGGTTACAAAATCCACAGCCCCGGCATTTAATGCATCGAAAACTTTATTACTAACTGCACTTACTACAATTACAGGAAGCGGGTATTGGGGCATCAATCTTTTCAAGAATTCAATGCCATTCATTTTTGGCATTTCTACATCCAAGGTAACCACATCTGGCCGAAAATTAATAATCATATCTCTTGCTTCGAAAACATCTCCGGCTTTTCCAATTACCTCGATATACGGGTCTTCAGACAATTTCTTCGAAAAAACCTCTCTAAAAACTAGAGAATCATCTACTACAAGAACCTTTATTGTCTTTTTCTCCATAGGTTGTTATTCCTTTCTATAAATTGCAGGCTGTAAATATTTATATTCAGAATTATTTCGGTCAACACTTTCAGAATGGCCTATGAACAAATATCCACCAGGCTCTGTAAATTTATAGAATTTGTTTATTAAATCTATTTTTGTTTGATTATCAAAATAAATCATTACATTTCTACAAAATATAATATGAAACTTCTTTTTGAAGGGAAATTCATTCATCAAATTAAATCTTTTGAATATAATTTCCTTTTTAATATCAGGAGCTATTGAGACGTGTTCCTCATCATGCTTCGTAAAATACTTCTTTTTCCATAGGGTTGGAATCTTTTCTATAGATTCATTGGGATATATACCATTTTGCGCTTTTATTAAAGCTTTGGTGGAAATGTCTGTGGCCAATAAATTTGTATCCCAATGGCGCACGTCGTTTCCAAAAAAGTCTTTTAGGATCATTTGAAGGGCATAAGGTTCTTCTCCTGAAGAGCATCCTGCACTCCATATTCTAAAATCACGGGTGTTCTTCTCTTTTTCCTGAATATATGGCAACACTTGATTTTTCAAATACTCAAAATGCTTTTCTTCCCTATAAAAATAAGTATAATTGGTTGTAATCTTGTTAATCATTTCTATAATAGCTTCTCCACTTGAATCCTTGGTTACAAAATTATAATAATCGGAAAAGTTTTGAAAGTTACTTTTTTCTAATAAGTTTCCCAAGCGACTTGTTAGAAATGATATTTTCTTATTCGATAATGAAATTCCAAAATTAGTTCTAATATAGCTGGAAAATTTTAAAAATTCCTGTTCTGTTATATTCATCTTTTCACCTTGTCATCATTCATTTTCAAGTAATTTATCGATCTCAAGTAATATAATTACATTTTCATTAACATGGGCAATGCCACTAATATACTGTATCTTGACTTTATCGTTGAAAGTTGGAGTGGATGCAATCTCACTTTCCTTTATATTTAAAACTTCTGAAACTCTATCCACAATGAGTCCTACATAAATATCGTCTTTGTTTACAACGATGATGCAGGTTCTATCATCATACTCAATGACTGGTTTATCAAATTTTGTTCTAACCTCCATTACAGGAATAATCTGGCCTCTTAAATTAATAACGCCTTTTACGTAGGAAGGCTGATTGGGAATAAACGTAATATTTTGAATGCCTATAATCTGCGTAATGTTATGGATCTGAATACCATATGCTTCTTCTCCAATGGTAAAGGTTAGATTTTTTTGAGCTTCCTCATCTATGGCGTCCTGTTGGTTGTGGTCATAGGAATTTATGGGAGTAATTTCTTTTTCTTTCATCGTTTCTCCTTCCTCTATTAATCTAAGGCAAAATCAGTCGTAAACATATTGACTATTATGTAATAATCCCTGGGGGATCAAGGATCAAGCAAATACCCCCATCACCCAGGTGTGCGCACCCTGAAATGCCTTGAATCTTTTGAATATATTTCGAGAAACTTTTTACAACCACCTGATATTCACCAATAAGTTGGTCAACAAACAAACATGCCTTATGATCCTCATTTTCAAGCATCACCATAATGCCTTCTTCCAGATCAACAATATCTGTTTTTAGTCCATATCGCTCATGAATTCTAATAACTGAATAGCATTCTCCTCTTACCAGAATCATTTCATTCTTGTCTGTATCTATAACGATATCTTTCTTTTTGGCCTTAAAAGATTCTCTAATGGTTGTTATAGGTAATGTGAATTTGTTATCGCCTACATTCATAACCATACCATTAATAATGGCTAAAGTTAGAGGGATTCTTAAAGTCACACTGGTCCCTTTTTCTTTCTCGCTTTCAACCACTGCAATACCACCAATTTTTTCAAGCTCTTTAACAACGGCATCCATTCCTACGCCTCTTCCTGAAAAGTTCGTTACTGCCTCTTTTGTTGAAAGCCCGGCTTCAAAAATCAAGCCATATACTTCTTTGTCAGAATAATCTTCAATGGGTTTTTTAAGAAGTCCTTGTTTATCTGCTTTATTTATAATTTTATCCCGATCCAAGCCGCGTCCATCATCTTTTACAACGATCCATACATCTCCACCCGTATTCTTGGCTTCTAGAGTAACGATGCCTTTTTCAGGTTTTCCAACTTTCTTTCGTTCCTCAGGTGTCTCTAATCCATGATCGATTGCATTTCGAATAAGATGCATTAACGGGTCAGCGATATGTTCTATAATGTTTTTGTCCACTTCTGTTTCTTGACCTATGAGCACTAAATCTACTTCTTTATTGGTTTTGACGCTCATATCTCTGACAATCCTGTTCATTCTTTGAAAGGTCATAGCAAGAGGTACCATGCGGATTTCCATAACCGTATCCTGAACCTCATTGATAATTTTTCTCATCTGTGCAGCAGACTTTTCAATACTTGGAATGCTTAGCTTTTTCAGTTCGGGATTTTGGGTTACCATGGCTTCTGAAACTACCAGTTCTCCCACTAGGTTCATAAGCATATCTAATTTTTCCACATTCACATTTATGTACTTTTGCTGTTTCACTTGAGCTTGTTCCACAACTGCTTTTTTGTTATCTTCTATGGTATTTTCGTCTTTTTCATTATTTAATCTTTCTTCTGTTTTTTCAATAGATGCCTTTTCTTCTGGCGATTCCAAATTGCCCACTGGCATTTTTTCATCTGTAATATCCTTTTCAGATATATGTTTATTGAATGACACTCCAAAGCTTTCATATTCTTGCTGGGTTATTTCTTTAATTTCCAGACCCTCTAAAAAGGAAACTCTTTCAAAGTAGCACTCAAGTTCCTTTTTATTCTGCAATGAGTTTAATGCCAATTGAAAACCTTGAGTTTTGATGGTATCCAATCCTTCGTCCATGTCTTCTAAATCTTTTGGGAAGTGGTAGATTTCGCATCCAAATTCATCTAGGTTGTGAACAATGCTGTAAGAACGGATATTCTCCATTTGGCATTCATCTTCAAAATCAATTTTCACATAGAAAAAATTATCAAGCATCTCTCTTGGAGGCACCTTGATATCTTTTGTTTGATTTTCTACTGATTTTTCTTCTTCCAAAACTGGGGTTTCCATAAATTTTAATGACTCTAATAAATCAACAATAACCTCTATCAAATCATCTGCCTTATTTGATGATGGCTGTTCATTCTGAATCTTTGTGACTTCATCTTTAAAAAAATCGACAGAATCTAATACCACATTTGTTATGTTTGAATAATTGATGTTTTGAGGTTGCTTTGTTCTGAGATAGTCAAACAAGTCCTCCGTAACATGTGCTAACTCAGAAATATTATCATATTTCATCATCATGGAGTTTCCTTTAATGGTGTGCATAATCCGAAAGATCTCATTGATGGCAGCTTCCACATTTTTACTTTTTTCGCTGTCTATGATTATTTTTTCAAGTTGCTCAATTAACTGAAAGGTCTCATGAACATACATATCAATCATAGGATCTTTTTCTTGATTCGCCATAGTATTCCTCCTATTGTCTTTGGGTTTTTTATTGTGAGATATATTCATTTATCGACAAATTTTGTCTTTTTTTATAATTAGTTTATATTATATGTTATCGGATGTAAAGAATAGTTTTAAAGCTTTATTTTGACAAAAAATAAATTAAAGAGAGGCTAATCTCTCTCTTTAATTATATCTCGGTGATTTTATTCATCATGCTTTGGATTTTTAATGACAACTTCTAAAGCTTTGGTAAGTTCTTTAACTGCATCTGTACGAAATTGTGTTTCAAGTTCGTTCATTTTAGAATATATTTCTCCTTTATTGGTTGCTATGTATAAAGGTTTGAGTCCATTTAAAGCAATAGCACGAATATCATCTTGGCATCTCCCACATGTGCAAATATCTTTGTAGTCTTTTAATAAAATAGGTAGCAATCTTTCTACAACGCTTTCCATGTAGTTCTTAATCATCGTTTATTACCCCCTTCCATGTTTAATGAACAGGATTTTTTTATATTATAACATGAATACAAATTATTTTTCTATCCCTGCTCATTATTATTATTGAAAAAAAGAAGATTGGGTTATTCCATGAAGTTGGAATATATGTTATGATCGTACTTGGACGGTGATAACAATGGATTTGTTAGATTTGAAACATATGCATGAAACAGATTTTTTTAAAATATGGCATTGGATTAATGAGCTCAACCAAAAAATCAAGTATGATCCGAATTTTTTTATCAATTGGTACAGCTATTACTTGGAAAACAAGGAAGCCTATGATAGACAAGAAAGAATACAGGATGTAATTAGCATCAATAAAGTAAAAACACATTTTTTCCATTTTGAAAAGGATATGACAGATGAAATGATTCAAAGCTTTATAAATGATAAAACCCAAAACATCAGCATTCGAATCGCTTTTGAAGATCATATTCGATTTAATGCAAAAATTATGTCTAAATTAGTGAGAAAAGATTTAGATCAAACAGGTGATTTCAACTTCAATAACTTCATTCGACGTTCTTTAAGCTTTACTGATTTTGTTTTGAAAAATAAAGAAGTTGTTCTACAGAATTTTGAGGATGTGGCGCATTATAAAAGGCAAGACTTTGTTTTTGAATCAGATCCCAAGTTGAACATTGCATTAAAATTGAAGCGTTATGGATTTCCACACCAGAGTTTCTATAACTTTATAGATGAGAATAACAAAGCCATTCCCAGAAAAAAGTTTCTGATTCATTTAAGTTATTTTTTTCAATTCAATGCTCCCATGATGGAGGTCCTTTTGAACCAATATGGTTATACAGTTGAAAAATCGGACCATGCTTTGGACAGTATTATCAAATACTGTTTTGCCATGGGTGTTTCTTTTGAGAACTTGAAAAGAGTTGCCAACCATTATGGTTATAATCTCTAAAAGCGTTTGATTTCAACGTTTATATGACATGCCTAAACCCTATTCCAACTTCTTGGAATAGGGTTTTTTTCCTTTTCCACTGATTCTCTTGGGGAGTTCGGTGAAAAATAAGTCTCCCATATTCATTTGTTCTATCCATTTATATTTATTTAATGAATAGAAAGGATTGCTTTGTTGTTTTTTTCTTCATATAGGCAAAAATACAGCCTCATTATCAAGGAATAAAATTCTGCTTTCACGGTTATATTATTTTTAAATCGGAAAAACGCCACATCGCGAATCCTAAAGAGAAGAGGTCAAAATATGATTATTATTCTTATTAGAACTATTATTCTATATGGGATTGTATTATTTATGATTCGATTAATGGGTAAAGCTGAGTTGGCAGAAATGGAACCCTTTCAATTGGTTGTCATACTTATGATTGCAGAACTTGCTGCACTTCCCATGGAGAATACGGATGTTTCTTTAATGAATGGTATCGTCGCCTTATCCGCTCTTCTTTTTATTCAGGTTTTAATTTCTTTCATTTCTTTAAAAAGCGAAAGAGCACGACTATTGTTTTGTGGCAAGCCAAGTATATTAATTAATAGGGGCAATATTGTAGAAAAAGAGATGAAAAAGCTAAGAATTAATATAAATGATTTATTAGAAGCTCTCCGATCAAATAATGTCTCATCTTTAGACGATGTAGATTATGCCATTTTAGAAACCAATGGTGACCTGAATGTTATACCAAAAGGGGGTGCTCGTCCGCTAACGCCAAGAGACTTTCAAATCCCTTCTACGATACAGCATATGACTTTACCCGTTATAGTAGATGGGGTCGTCTACAAAGACAGCCTTAAAGAATTAAATCTTTCTGAAGATTGGCTTAAGAAACAATTAAAACAAAATTCTATTGGTTCATATAAGGACATCCTTTTTTGCTATATGGATGAAAACGACAGCCTTCATATTCATAAAAAAAATGACAAAGGTGTGTGACCCAATGAAAGCATTAATAGTCTCCATAATTATTTTTTTATTGATTATCTTTCTATGGTTTTTCCTTTTAAACCACATGGACCAATCCCTGCATGAACTCATTGCAATAATCGAGAATAATCTTGAACCAGCTATTCTTCAAAATAATTGGGAAGAAGCGGAAGAAGAGTTCTTGCTTATAAAGGAAATTTGGCATCAACATACCAGTCTGTATAGCTTTTTTATTGATGAGGCTTCTCTTATAGAAGTGAGCTATTCCAATGCGAGAATCCATTCATATATCAAGGGTAAGTCTTCTGTTTTAGCTTTAAGCGAATTATCTTTTGTAAAAGAACATCTTCAGGCTCTACATCAAAGCGAATTAATAAGTATAGAAAACATATTCTAAATCGACCAAATAAATTTTATCTTTACATTTTTATGAAAAATTAATATGATATAAAGCAGTAGAGTAAGCGTTATGCGTCAAGTGTTAAAGGATGGGATGTCGCCTTTAAACGAAGGATTTTTCCGCGGTATAATGCTGCATCCGCTGCTGCATTAGAGAGCCAACCTTTCTCTTTAGTGTTAGTGGGGATATACTAAAAAAAGAGAAGGGAAGTTATATTATGAAAACAAACAAACTTATTGCTCTTGCACTTTTAGTTGCAACGACTATTATCTTAACAAGGTTTTTATCCTTTTACATTCCAATGTTCGGAACAAACGCAGTCCGTGTAGGGTTGGGGCATATCCCTATTATTTTAACCGCTATCTTATTTGGCCCTGTCGCGGGTGCTATGGTGGGTGCTGTTAGTGATGTTGTAGGCACTTTGCTATTTTCACCTTTGCCTTATTTTCCCGGTTTTACTTTGTCAGCAGCCTTAACAGGTGTTATAGCCGGACTGATGATTAAACTTCTTGAAAAATATCATCAGATTGGAATCGTTCAAATGCTTGGTCTTGTCTATATAGCAGAACTTCCAACTTCCATATTTATGAATACCATATTTATTTCAATGATTTCAGGAGTTCCCTATACCTATCTACTTCTACCCAGAGTAGCTGCTTCTTCCATCATGGTTATTGCCTACTCAATTGTTTTGCTTATTTTATATAAGAAACTAACCAAGTTAGACTTCATAAATGAGATGCGCAAACCTAGTGAAAAAAGTTAATCTATGATGTAAGATGTAAGATGTATGGTGTATGGTTTATAGTGTATGTATAAAGACATCAAAGCAGAGATTTTTTATAACGAAAATCTCTGCTTTGATTCATACTTCAACTTACTTTTTCTCGGGCAGGCACAGGGCCCGCCCCTACAAATAGAAATTTTGCTTCAGCTAAATTTCCACCTTCAATCCTAATCCTAAATCCTAATTTTTTTTCTTGTTCCCTGTCACCTTTAATTATTTAGTAGCTTCATCACAGTTTTAATAGCGGCTATATTGTTTTTCATTTCTGTTGCTTGTTTCACATTCAGCAGATCCAATATTTCTATTACATTCTGACCGGTTTTAATTATATTTTTTTCATTTCCCGTTAAATCTTCAATTCTATTGTTTAGTTCCAATATTTTAACAGCATTCTCACGCCCAGGTCCTTCCAGATGAGGTGCAATCTTTTCAAGTACTTTAATGTGCTTTTTGGGTGCAGAGATTTTCCCCATAGATTGGGCTTTTGTTTTATATGCACCATTTTTAATCCCGTATATATTTTCAACAACATTTAAAACGGATTCTAATCCTGTTAATGACGTTCTCACATCATCTTCGAAATAAGGCGAAATATCTCTGACAATATGGTTCATCTTAGAAACCTGCACGTGCATATTTTCAGGGTTCTTAACAACTGATTTAAGAATATTGTTATCCTTATTTCCACCAATAATATAAAACAAAACAAATAAAGCCAGAATATTTTCTATATGTATGTTCTCTAAAAAAGTATTTTTAACCCTTCTTTTCGATTCTTTCTCTTTATTCAATTCTTCAACAAGCAAATCCATTTTTTCACTCATACTCTTTTCTCCTATCATTTAATTAGTTGGAGTATCATAAGTATCTTATGTCATATACTATTAATGTGTTACTATTTATGGGTATACTATTTTAATCTAAAGTTTAAATGAAAAGTGGAGGCGTTTTAATGAATTCAATACTGCCTTTTTTTAGGCGCAAAAAAATAGGTCTTGCTTTAGGCGGGGGCGCCATTTTAGGCATGTGCCATATTGGTGTATTACAGGCCTTGGATGAATTAAAAATTCCTATTAGCTCCATCAGTGGCACCAGTGCCGGTTCGCTGGTTGGCGTTTTATATGCATCTGATATTTCACCCTCTCAACTTAAAAGAATTGCTCTGTCGACTCACTGGGGACTCCTAGCCAAACCTTCTCTGCCCAGAAGAGGCATATTTTCAACAGAACCAATGGAAGAATTCCTCAAAAAGTACTTGGATACCTTACATATTGAAGATTTGAAAATACCTTTCTCTGCCATTGCTGTAGATGTTGTTGAAGGTAAAGAAATCATCTTTCACGAAGGGTATATCCCAACTGCAATACGGTCTTCATGTGCTGTTCCTGGAATTTTCAGACCCATCGAGCAAGGTGAGATGCTCCTTATTGATGGCGGTATTATGGATAATGTTCCAGTTGCCCCCGTGCAACACTTAGGCGCAGAATTAATTATTGCTGTAAGTATTACCCCTGGCTTTAATACGTGGAAACCCAAAAATACCCCTGAACTTATTTTAAAATCATTTTTGTTGGCGCAACTTTCTAATACCAAAAGAGAGATGAGTCATGCAGATATCATTATAGACATTGACACAAAAAAAATTAGCCCAGTTGATTTTCGTAGTTCGGAAGAACTGATAGAAATGGGTTATCATATTGCTATGGGAATTCTTAAAGACAATCCTCTTATTCCTTGATATTTTTAGGAAGTATAAGGGTAATGGTTGTTCCTTTTTCAATTTCGCTCTCTATGTTTATGCTCCCCTCATGCTGTTCTATGATGACTCTGGCAATGGCAAGACCTAATCCAGTACCACCTTTTTTATTTCTGGTTCTGGCTTGGTCTGCCCTATAAAATCTCTCGAAAATATGTGGCAGATCTTCCTTTGATATGCCAATTCCATTATCTTGTATGACAATATAGATGTCATTAATGGCAGCTTCTAAACGAATATTGATTTCTCCTTGAGCAGGGGTATATTTCATGCTATTATCGATGAAAATTCGTATGGCCTGTTTCAGTTTATCGTGGCTGGCGAATATATTACCATCGTATTCTAATACACCGTTAATTTTATGGTCTGTACCAATGAGATCAGACTCTTTAAGGATTTCAGTCATAAAGTCCTTTATGTTAAATACTTCTCTATCCATTTCCATGTTCCCCTTATCTCTTCTTGCTAAAAACAACAAACTTTCAACAAGGCTTTGCATGCTCCTAGATTCATCCTCTATGGCTTTCAGACTTTCTTCTAAGACACTGGGGTCCTCTTTTCCCCATCTGTTCACCATACTGGCATATCCTTTAATCACAGCAATAGGGGTCCTTAATTCATGGGAAGCATCGGAAACAAATTGTTTCTGGTTTTCGTAGGATTTTTCAATTTCATCCATCATATTGTTAAAAGTCCCTGCTAAATCCTTTAATTCATCTTTGGTTCCAATAATATTCAGACGTGCACTAAGATTTCCAACTGTAATCTCTTGCACTTTATTGGTCATTACCTTAATGGGTTTTAGATGTTTTGTTGATATCCGCGATAATGATACCCATACCAGCAATACCAGAAAAATTGAAAGGAAAAAGACAACACACCATAAGAAATCGATTTCTTCATGTATCGGCGATGCATCTTTTCTCAACACAACGTCCACCTGTCTGCTAGGGTTTGAAGACGTTTCATAATAAAACCACTGAGGGCTATGCCTTTGAATATAAGAATATAATGAAATGCGAGTTGAATGCTCTGCATATGCTATAATATGCTCTGAATTAGTTTTAACAAGCCTCTGGTTAGGTTTTTCATACACAAAATATTCTATATCTTCAAAAGAGAAAAAAGTATTATCCGTCTCATTAAGATTTCCTTCTTCAATAGAGTTGATGAGAACTTCTGACGCTTTCTTCATGGTATCCACGGTATTTAAATAGAGCCATGTCTTTATTCCCATATAAAACAACATGTTAATCAAGATGATAAATGCGATGAAGGTAATGACAAATTCCAAAGTTAGTTTAAAAGTTATGTTGAATCTGAATAGAGAAAAAACTCGATCCTGAATTCTCTGGATCTTTTCTTGTGATTCTTTTTTTTCTTTCAAACTCTTCACCCTTCATCCTTAAAAATATAACCCACACCTCTGATTGTATGTATGTACTGTTTTCCAAACCGATCATCAATTTTTTCTCGCAGGTATCGAATATACACATCCACTACTCTAGTCTCCCCAAAATAATCAAACCCCCAGACATACTCTAAAATTTGCTCTCTGGTAAGCACTTTATCTTTGTTTTTCATAAGATACAAGCATAAATCAAATTCTGTTTTTGAAAGATATATTACTTCATCCTCATAGTGACAAGAATGGCTTTCCGTATTGATTCTTATAGACCCACTGATAATCTCATTGTCATCTTCAGTTCTTTTTCTGAAAAAACGTCTCACTCTTGCAAGAAATTCAACTATTTCAAAGGGCTTCGTGATATAGTCATCCGCGCCAAAGTCAAGGCCTGCTATTTTATCCATGGTGTCGCCTCTTGCTGTAAGCATAATAATGGGAACATCGGAAGTCTGCCGTATTCTCCTGCAAATCTCCATCCCATTCATTCCAGGGAGCATAATGTCCAAAATCAGCAGATTATATTCTCCATTTAATGCCTCTTCAAGCCCTGCTTTGCCATTAGATAGGGTGTGGGTTTCATACCCCTCATGCTGTAATTCCAATTCCAAATATCTTAACAATTTCAAGTCATCTTCAACAATGAGTATTTTTTTGTTCACAGGCTTCACCTCATTTTTTTCTCTTATGAATTATTATAATCTAGGATACAAGAAATTTCATCTATATTCTTTTATTTAAAAAACAAAATCGCCCTTTCGGGCGATGTAGACAAAACCTTTTTTTATTCCTTGTCTTTTTTAATTATATCGTTTACAACTACTTCTGAATCCTTTGTTGTCACCGATATTTTATAGCCGATAATAACCAGTATTCCCAAAAGAATCAGAGAGAATGGAAAAGTAACTACTATAAACAAAATCCCTAAAGTCAATGGAATATTAATAATCTGTTCTTCCTCTTTTTTAATTCTAAATTTCTGCTTATGCATCTTTTTTAATTCTTCAGTAATCTTACTGAAGAAAGAAGCACCCTTCTCATTCATGTTTTCGTTAATTCTCTTTTTATTTTTCTTGGTTTTCTCTTCCGCTTCCAACTCAATAAGCGCCTCAACAAGATCCCCATCATGCTTTTCCAAAGCATCCTTTGCTTCCTGATAGCTTACATTGGCTCTTTCCATAATAACATCCATTTTGTCTAATGATACTGACATCATAAACCTCCTCAAAGTTTATCTATTTATATTCACAGTCCCGGAAAAACAACATGATTTAACGTTCCTGATGACTCTATTATATAGAATAACCATTAGACCGTTCTTAGAAGCATGTTAGAGTTTGGTAAGAAAAAACTTTAAAATTAATAATGAATAATGAATAATATCAATGAACAATGAATAATGAACAATGAACAATTAAGGAAAATATCAAGCAGTGAGCCCACAAGTCTGCTTGATATCTTTAATTATATTAATAATATTCTGTTGTTTTTAACTCTGCGTGTTTATTCTATTTGTGTTGGAGGTTTGGTAACAATTATTCAGTTATGTTTTAATTAGAAACTTTTAAAGGATCCCCTTTAAAAGTCTTCCTTCATTATTCATTATTCATTATTCATTATTCATTTGTAATTGTTTGTTCATTATTCATTGCCCATTATTAATTTATTTTTAGGTCTGAAGCCGAAGCTTGATACTTTCCACATCTATCTGAAAAGCATCCAATCATAGAATGATTGGAGAAAATTTTAATGACCTCACAATGATTGGGGCAATCTTCACATTCAAAGCTCTTTGTGGTAATCTTATTGTCTAAAATATTAAACCCTTTAAAAAGGGTTTTGCTTTCTTCTTTTTCCATTGCTTCTTTCGCTAAAATTGCGGCACCTAAGGCTCCCATTACTTTAAAATGCTTTGGAATAATTACTTCTTTCCCTAACACGTCTTCAAAGACTCTTTTAATTCCCAAATTCGCAGCAACACCACCTTGGAAAAAAATTTTGTCTTTTAACTCCTTCCCTTTACATAGATTGCTAAAGTAATTTCTAACCAGTGCATGGCACAGTCCAGCAATTAAATCTTCTTTTTCATATCCCAACTGCTGTTTGTGGATAATATCTGTTTCAGCAAAAACCGCGCATCTTCCGGCTATTCGAACAGGTGCTTTAGATTTTAATGCCAAGCTCCCTAATTCATCTATTTCTATTCCTAAACGTTCTGCCTGGCGATCTAAAAACGAACCCGTACCTGCCGCACATACTGTATTCATGGCGAAATCAGATATAATCCCGTTCCGAAGTAAAATAACTTTAGAATCTTGCCCTCCAATTTCTAATATGGTTTGAACATCCGGATCTATGTAACTGGCGGCTATGCTATGGGTCGTTATTTCATTTTTTATGACATCTGCACCCGTCACAGCCGCTGCAATGGTTCTTCCACTTCCAGTGGTTCCCACACCCGATATTTGTAAACTATTATACTTTTTCTTTAATATTTTCAGCCCTTCACAAACAGAATTTATAGGGCTGCCTTGGGATTTTAAATAGATTTCCTGAACAACCTCTAATCCTTTATCCAATAGTACAATGTTTGTACTCACAGACCCTACATCAATACCCATATAATACATATTTTTTTCTCCTTTGCAACATATCAATAAATGCTTCAATTCGAGTTATATATCCTGCTTCACCATTCATCTCATCAAATACAACTGTTAATATTTTTATATCTAATTCTTCTGACATATCCGGCATGATTGACTTTGCTACAATCTCAGGCATACACCCTAAAGGCAACAGTTGAATTACCCCATCGCAATGGTCCTTTTTAGCCTGAATAACTTCCTCAACCGTATCTTTTGCATATCCACCTACACAATAATTTAAAAAGGCGTTCTTTTTCTTCATCGCTTTAGCTCGTTTCAAAGGTTGGACCAAGGTAATGTCCAGCCACCATCCAATGGTAATTCTTCTGAAGAAGCTGACGCCCATTTCCATAAGCTTATCTTCTAAGTATTGATTGCTGAAGGGCTCAATTAAAGAGAAAATTTCGCCAGTCAGAACAACTTTAACAGGATCTTTGCTCTTATCTATTTCCACTTGTGTCATTTGCTTCTGACTCTTTTCAATTATTTTCTGAGCCATCTGAATACCCTCTGAGCTGTATACATCTCCTTTGCATTTATATAGTATTTTCTTGAGTTTTCCTTTTTCCACTTCATAAGCACTTAGGCGATGTATTTCGGTTTCAAGGCTCTCCAAAGACTTAATCACTTTATAGACCCCTTTAAAAGCCCTTAAAAGCTTCAATCTGCTTCTTTTTTCTCCTCCCCATATTGATCCTACCCTCTTTAACAACTCACGAACACCGACATCATGGACAGTATCTAATAGTATCCAATGTGCATAATATCCATTTTTATCTAAAATAGACTTGAGAAGGTCTCCATATTCTCCTAACCGACACGGTCCTGCACTTGATACCATGACGACGGTATCTGCCCCATTATCTATAGCCGTCATGAGATTGCCTACCATAAGTTTGAAAGGAAGACATATTTCTTCGGGAGAGTACTTAGAACCTTTTTCAAGTGTTTCCATATTATTTAATGGCGGAATGACACATGCCACATCCATTTCTTTGCATAGTAAATTTATTGCAATGTATGCGTCCCCTAAATGAGGAAAGGTAATTTTCAATGTAATTTTCTCCTTTCCAACATGTCTGCAAAGGCCTCAATTCGTGTATCGATACCTGCTTCTCCTGAATGCTCATCTATCTTTAATATTAGGAATGGAAATTCCCCGATATCATTTTTCAACATCTCAATGGTAATTGAATCAATTCCACAAGAAAAAGAAGATATGTAAATAATGCCATCTATCCCTTGGTCCTTAACCAAATATTTTCCAGCACCATAATTATTCTTATAAAATAACCAATAGGGTTTCTTCATTAAAGGTTTTATTTCTGCCTCTTTTTCATTATCAGAAACCCGCTCTTCTGTAATGACCCCGATTCCATAGCTATGAAGCTTATGGATCAGATTCATATTGGCAAATCTATCATAGAGGTTATAGGGATGACCGCCTAAAAAAATAGTAAATCGATAGCCTTGGTCCTTAATTCCTTGTATTTGTAGTTTGTGATTATTGACAGCTTTTTTATAGGCAGCCATGATCTTATTCTCTTGAATCTCTAAATCTTTTCCTATTTTTCTAAGATAGTGCTTTATTTCTTTGTTTCGATTCAAATATAAAGGATAGGTGATTACACCCTCTTTTCTTTTTATTCCACTCATCACCATCTCTGGAAGGCCGCAGAATTTAGGGCAAATGGACTCGCTATTTTCACATTTCATGATTCGAGGAATCAGCAAGTAGTCACATTTTTCATTGAGAGCTGCTGCATGTCCATGAAATATTTTCATAGGTAAACAGGCATCATTGACACAACAACTAACGCCCATATCCAATATTTCTTTATTTGTCTCTGTGGAAAAAATGCTCTCTATCTCCAATTCTTCTAAAAAGGTATTTATGAAAGTTTCGTAACGGTAATACAGCAACCCTCCTGGGATCCCAACTTTAATAGAAAACACCTCCTTTAACTTAAGCAAGATAAGGTTCATATCGTCAATCTATGCATTAAGAATTTCATTCATATTGATTCTATCCTTACTGGGTTGTTTGTATACGTTTTTTGAATTAACAATGAATAATTAACAATGAATAATGAATAATGATGGAGAAGAAATTTCGAGGGATCAAAATTTCTTTTCTTTATAAATTAAAAGAAATTTTGCAAAATGCAAAATTTCCCCATTAAATCCTAAATCCTGAAGCCCTAGCAGTAATCTTTGATTACGTCGCAGGTCTCATACAGCAACTCTCCAATCTTGAAGCCCTAGCAGTAATCTTCGATTACGTCGCAGGCCTCATGCAACGAAACAGAAATGTAATTTCGTCGTTGAGACTGCCTGATTGGTAAGAGTTTTTCAGTTAAATCTTTAAATTTCTGAATAATCTATAGATTATTCAATGACTTCGTACATCTCGCTGGCTGATTCTTTTGAGACATGTTCGGATAACTCTTTTACACGCACTTTTATTTCTGAGCCACTAAATAAAATGGTAATAAGATCTCCGATGCTTATTTCACTTCCTGGCTTTGCTATATTTCCATTTATTAAAACGCGGCCTTTCTCACAAGCCTCTTTTGCAATGGTCCGTCTTTTTATTAATCTACAATTCTTAAGAAACTTATCTACTCTCAATGATATCACCTCTTTAATGAATAGGGAATAAAGAAAAGCAGCCTCTCAGCTGCTTAATCTTTACTATTTGTTTACAGAATCTTTTAAAGCTTTTCCTGCTTTAAATACGGGTGCTTTTGATGCGGGAATTTTAATGACTTCGCCAGGTTTTCTTGGATTTCTACCTTGTCTTGCTTTTCTTTCCCTTACTTCAAAAGTTCCAAACCCTATAAGTTGTACTTTGTCTCCTGAAACCAATGCACCCTCAACGCTTGCAATAAACGCATTGACTGCTGCTTCAGCATCTTTCTTGGTAAAACCAGTTTTTTCTGCTACATTAGCAACTAATTCAGCTTTGTTCACGAAATTACCTCCTTATATTTAAGAATCCTTTTTAAAAATAGGCAAACATCATTATTAGTAATTCTCCCTTTTTTGAAAAAATCCTTCTTTTTTGTCACTTTTTCTAAAAAAAATTTTTCGATTCTTTCCATAAATCATCCATTTCCTCTGAATTCATCTCTTCTAAAGGCTTATTATTCCTTTTTGAAAGAGTCTCCATATAGTCAAATCGGTTGATAAATTTACGAATGGTACCATTTAATGCATCCTCGGGATCAATTTTTAAAAACCGTGAAGCATTTACTACGGAGAATAACAAATCTCCTATTTCATCTTTCTTCTTTTCTTCATCCTTGTGATCTAAAACTTCCATTAATTCAGTTGTTTCTTCTTTGATTTTATCAAAAGCACCTTCAATGGTTGCCCAATCAAAGCCCACATCTGCAGCTTTTTTTTGCACTTTATAGCTTTTCATTAATGCAGGAAGGCTATTGGGTATATCCTCCATGACTTTGGCGTGTGAATGGACTTCTTTTTCATTTTTCTTCATTTCTTCCCATGTATGCAATGCCTCATTTAAATCATTTGCCTGGAGATTACCAAAAACATGAGGATGCCTGTCAATCATCTTCTTTGATACATTTTTTATGACATCATCGAGATTAAACCATCCCTGCTCGTCTGCCAAATTTGCATGAAAGACGACTTGCAACAATAAATCTCCTAATTCTTCTTTCAAAGATCCTATATTCTTCTTATCAATGGCATCTATCACTTCATATGCCTCTTCTATTAAGCATGGTTTTAAGCTTTCATGTGTCTGCTCTTTATCCCATGGACATCCATTCTCTCCTCTCAATTCCTTTAAAATCTCAACAAATTCTTTCATGAACTGCTCCGTGTTTATATTATTATCATTGTTTCCACGGGATATACATTTTTTGTTATTTGCTTCTTGTTTCATCTAAACCACTTCCTTGTAATTGTATAATAGTTTATTTGGATAACAGTCTCAACTTAATGAGGAGCTGCGCTATTTTCTTTCCTTTTGGCAACATTTTGAAGTCTTCATAGGTGATGGCTTTAACAGCAATTAATACGATGCCATAAACAAATACCCCTATTAATATGGAAAGGGCAGTGGCCATGTTGGAGCTGGTAACGCTAGCAAATATATTATAGCTTCCAATCACTGCTATGGTCATGAACATTACAGAAATCAATGGACGTATAACTGTAAGATTAAAATTAAGTTTGGCACCTGTATATTTTTTAACGGCATATAAATTGAGAGCTGTTGCGGTTATGTAAGCAATTAAAGTGCCTGTTGCCGCCCCTTTAATATTTATAGAAGGTATCCCTGTTAAGATGTAGGTTGTTGTAATCTTTAAAATCCCACCAATTAATAAATTAATAACTGGAATAGCTGGTTTTCCTAATCCCTGTAAAATCCCTGTCAGTGTTTGTACCAGCGTAAGAAATATCACCCCAAATGCTAAAATTGAAAGACTGGAAGCCGCACTAATAGCACTGGCCTTTTGCATAGGATATAAGAGCAACATAATTTGCTCAGACAATACCATGATTCCAAATGCACTGGGCAGTCCTATGAGCATAGATATTCTGACACCAGATTCCACATTATATCTTAAAAATTTGTGATCTTTTCTTTCAAACGCATCGGATATTACTGGCACCAAACTCATGGCAATCCCCATGGAAAGAACTTGAGGAAAATTAATAATGGGACCTGCCATTCCTGTAAGTTGCCCATACAAACTATTTGCAGTTTCCGCCGAAAACCCTACAGATTGCAATCTTCTCATTACAATAGCGACATCTATCATATTCATAATTGGCATAATGGCGGCACCTATGGTAATGGGAATCGCTATTATAAAAACACGCTTCAATATTTTTCCCGCACTTTCTATGCTATGGGTGGTCGCAGAATGAGCGATCTCAAGACTTATGGATTTTCTTTTTCTTAAGTAAATCCATATGAGAAGAGCGGATCCGCCAACTGCCCCTGCAGCAGCACCAAAAGATGCACCTGCAGCTGCTTGCTCCAATCCTTTAGATGCCAATAAAAACGCCAAGGTAAAGCCTGTGGCAACTCTTACAAATTGCTCCGCTATTTGAGATACAGCCGTTGGTTTCATATCTTGAAGTCCTTGAAAGTATCCCCTGTAAGCAGCCATTATGGGTGTGAAAAGGAGTGCCGGTGCAATGGCTACCATGGAATAATAAGCACCAGGATTCCCTAATATGTCAACGATATACCCAGCACCAAAGAATAAAATAGATGAGGTAGTAATACCAATGGCGAACATCAAAATAAAAGAAATCTTAAATACTCGATGGGCACCATATCTATTTCCTATTGCATTTTTCTCTGATACAATTTTCGATATCGCTGTTGGAAACCCTGCTGTTGATAATACTAAAAGAAATACATATATTGGATAAGCTGTTTGATAGTACCCCATTCCCTCATCGCCTATCATGTTGGCTAAAGGAATTCTAAAAAACGCACCTAATATTTTTACAACGATGCCGGCAGCACCTAGAATAATTGCACCTTGCACGAATGACTTTCTACTCATGATTGCCCTCCATTTATTTTTAACGGATATTTAATTATATCAAATCAATAACCCTATTATATCAAAAAAAAATAACCACATCATGAATAGTTAAAAAATCTTTAGGGAGACCTAAAGATTTTTTATAAAAAGAGTTTTATGAAACTTTTATTATTGTTCCATCTGCTTTGCCAAGAAACTTGCACCCGTTTCTACTACTTTTAATTGAACATCTCCGAGTGTCTTTCCTTGTTCTTTGGATAGAAAAATAATTGAGCCAATTGAATCACCTTGTGAGATAATAGGTACGATAATCTGAGATTCAAATATTAATTCATCTGAACTTTCAGAAATAACCGGCAGGATTTTTTCTTTATCATTAATAACTTGAACTGTCTTTGATAAGATGTTTTTTTCTATTTCCTTACTGATACGCTTATCAATAAGGATTTTTTTTGCTCCACCGGCTACTGCTATTACCTGATCTGTATCCGTAACAATCGTAATATTGCCTAAAATATCATAAACAGATTCCGCATATTCATTAGCAAACTCATTTAACTCGCTAATTGGTGAATATTTTTTCAAAATAACCTCCCCGTCTCTATCTGTAAATATTTCAAGAGGATCTCCTTCACGGATTCTGAGTGTTCTTCTTATTTCTTTTGGAATAACGACTCTTCCCAAATCATCAATACGTCTCACAATACCTGTTGCTTTCATTTCAAACCTCCTCCGGGAAACTTTCTTTCTCTTTTTAATTTTCCTTAAATATATTATTTTACCAAAGGTCTTTTTTTATGCAGAAGGTTTAAAATATATCTATTAATATGATTTTCTCTTTTACCTATTATATTGCTCATAGTTTTTTTCTCTTGATATTATGCTACGTGAATAAGATGTCTCGTATGTATGATGCTTTTCATAATATTTTTTTAAATTATAAGGCCCGCGATTATATTCTGATAAAATTCTGTTTATATTTTCTTCTCCATATGCCTCTTTTAGTAAATAAATATAGGCTGCTCCCAATCCAATATTGTAATCAGGATCAAATATTTTATCGGGATTATATTCAATATTGAGTTCTTCTCCGAAAACACTTACCAACCATTCTTCTGTAGGAGGAATAATTTGAAGATATCCCCTATCTTGATGTATTCCAACACAATACTGTTCAAAATTGCTCTCCAATTCAATCATTGCGAGAAGTAATGAAGGCCTAATGTCAAATTTTCGTGCATAAGCAACAAGTACATATGCTGTATCAAAATCAAGGGATGTGTGCGCTTCAATATCTGAAATAAGTTGTATATCTTCTTGGTAATCCAATTCTACGTATTTTTGAAGTACCAGTTCGGGATTTATATCCTTAACACTTTCATTTATTATTTGTGCTTTCATTTCAGACTCAGATATAGCTTCAACTGTCGCAGGCTCACAAGATGACATACTTGTTTCTATTAACAATATGATTAATGAAACAAACATTAGAATGAAAAGTATTTTATAATATTTGTTTCTTTTTATTATTTCCAATTGTATCCTTCCTTTCTAAAAAAAAATATAATAGGCACGTCATATGCCTATTATTTCCAACTTACAAGATTCTAACACATTTTTCCATAATGTCAACAAAAAAATGATAAGACTAAAAATTCGGAAAATTAAGAATTGTTGACAAAATAAGATAAAAACAGACAAAAAGAGGACGGTTTTTTTGCTTCAGTTTGAAACAAATGAACCGTCCCCTTGTTTTTTTGGGTTCTATGTTATGGTGTTTAGCTTAACTTTTCAGGGTATTTTTCTATGGTCATGGTGGTCATAATATCATCAATATTTTTTTGAATGACATCATTATACATGGCGTTAAGTACTTGGTCATATATTTTTTCCAATGGTTGAAGGCCTTCCATTTTATCTGTTAATTTGATAATATGAAATCCAAATTCACTTTCAACAATGTCACTGACTTCATTAACTTCTAAAGCAAATGCCGCCTCTTCAAAAGGTTGCACCATTTTGCCTCTTGAGAAATAGTCTAAGTCTCCTCCAACCTGAGCGGAACCATCAATGGAATACTGTTGCGCCAATTCAGCAAAATCTTCTCCTGCTTGTATCTTTTTTTGAATATCTTCGGCCTCTTCCTTAGTTTTTACAAGAATATGGCTGGCCCTTACTTGGTTAAGGACAAACTCATCTTCGTGGCTTTCATAGTACTCTTGGACTGCAGCCTCTGTATCTTCAATGTCTTCAATGACCTTTTCGTTAAATTTTTCTGCATAGAATTGGTCCATCATAACGCGTTTTAAAAACTCATTGGTAATATTGTTGTCTGAAAAAAACTTTTGTGTTTCAGTATTTTCTTTTAATGACTCAACATAATCATTATACTGTTTCTCTATCACACTTTCATCCACTGGAATATTGTTCTGAACCATATATTCTTTCATAACTTCTAACTGCACAATATTATCAAGAATTACTGCTTTCGCTTCTTTATTAGATGTTTCAGAATCAGGATGAGTACCGGTTATAAGAAAATAATATTGGGAAAATTGGTCATTGGTTATAGTTCTATCATTTATTTTGGCTACCACCTCTTCATCCGATGATCCACAAGCTGTAACAAATAAGGTTAAAAAACAAATCAATATTAGTTTTATAAATATTCTCTTTTTTATCATAAGTAAACTCCTCCAAGCTCTCTTTCGCTTAATACTTTTTTATTATATTACAATTTTTATAAATGATAAACCTATTATCTGTCCTTAAGTATTTTTTCTAAAAACAAAATTAATTCATTTAACCGATTATCAAATTGCCTATAGGTCAGTTTGATAAATGGCTTTTTCCCTGCATTAATATGCATTCTTGTGGCATATTCAAAGGCTAAACTATTAATAATATAAGGTTTAAGTACATTATTTTCATAAAACTCAAAAATAATGCGTCCCTTTTCTTCTCTTATACATGAAATGCCCGCTTTCTCTGCTAAAGATTTGATGTAAGAGATCTTCATTAAGTTGTACATTTCCAATGGAAGATCCCCGAATCTATCAACCAACTCATCTTCAACTTCAGCCATTTCTTCCTTACATTGAATAGAGGCAATTCTCTTATATACTTCTACTTTGATGATTTCATCCTGTATGTAATCCTTTGAAATATAGGCATTTATTTCTATTTCTATGGAGACTTCTTTGTGTTTTATATAGGCTTCGCCTTTGATTTCTTTTACAGTTTGATCCAATAATTTACAGTACAATTCATATCCAATTATCATTAGATGCCCATGCTGTTCAACACCTAACAAGTTTCCAGCGCCCCTTATCTCTAAATCTCGCATGGCAATCTTAAATCCAGACCCAAACTCAGTAAACTCTTTAATCGCCTTCAATCTTTTTTCAGATTGCTCTGTTAGCACTTTGTCCTTTTGATAAGCGAAATAAGCATACGCCATACGATTGGATCTTCCCACCCTTCCTCTGAGCTGGTAAAGTTGAGAAAGTCCGAATTTATCAGCATCATAAATAATAATGGTATTTGTGTTTTGAATGTCTATTCCTGATTCAATGATGGTGGTACAAACAAGCACATCGTATTTTTTACTCATAAATGATATCATAATATTTTCAAGTTCTTTTTCATTCATCTGACCATGTGCAACCGCTACAGAAACATCAGGGACCAATTCTTGTAAATGGGCAGATATTCTTCGAATCCCCCTTACCCGATTATAAACAAAGAAAACCTGTCCCCCTCTTTCTACTTCTCTTAGAATAGCTTCTTTAATAATTTCTTCTTCATATTCTATAACAAAAGTCTGAACCGGAAATCTTTCTTCTGGAGGTTCTTCGATGGTGCTCATATCCCTCAAACCAAGCAGGGACATATGGAGGGTTCTGGGAATTGGTGTTGCTGACAAGGTCAAAACATCCACATTTTGCTTGAGAAGTTTTATGATTTCTTTGTGTTGAACACCAAATTTTTGCTCTTCATCTATAATCAAAAGCCCTAAATCTTTAAAAGAAATATCCTTAGATAGGAGACGATGCGTTCCTACTAAAATATCTATGTTGCCATCTTTAACCTTCTTTATGATTTGTGTCTGTTCTTTTTCTGTTCTAAATCTACTTAACATTTCTATGTTAAAGGGAAACTTACCAAAACGATCTATAAAAGTTGTGTAGTGCTGATTGGCTAATATGGTCGTTGGCACTAAAACGGCTGCCTGCTTCCCATCTACAGCACATTTAAAAACTGCTCTTGCGGCAACTTCTGTTTTACCATAACCCACATCTCCGCAAAGAAGTCGATCCATGGGAATATCGTTTTCCATATCTTCTTTGATTTGTTCAATACACTTCAATTGATCTTCTGTCTCTTCATATGGAAAAGCATCCTCAAACTCTTTTTGCCAAGACGTGTCTGGGGAAAAAGCATATCCTTTATTGGAATTTCGAATAGCACTCAGTTGGAGAAGCTCTTTTGCCATATCTACAATAGCGCCCTTTACCTTTGCCTTTGTTTTTTTCCATTCAACACTGCTTAGTTTATTAATTTTTGGCGTTCCACTATCGGCTCCAATATACTTTTGAACCAAGTCCATTTGCTCCACGGGAACATATAACATGTCTTCTCCGCCATATTTGATTTTAAAGTAATCTTTTTTAATATTTTGAATTTCCAACTGCTGAATGCCCAAATATTTTCCAATGCCATGATTCTCATGAACCACATAGTCCCCTACTCTTAAATCTGTAAAAACCTTTATAGGTTTAGCATCTTTATTGGAAGGTTTATTTTTTTTGATTTTAGCATTGGCAAAAATATCCGAATCTGTAATGAGTAAAATTTTATCATCAAGATATTCAAAGCCAGTGCTCAAACTGCCTTCTCCTATAACAATCTGGCCCGGTGATATTGCATAATCTGTAGATGTATACGAAGATGTGTATAGGGTGCAGTTGTGATGATTGCGGTCAAGAAATTCCTTAATATTCGTCATTCTTTCTGTAGTTGAGCAAGTAATAAATATTTTATACTTTCGCAGGACATATTTTTTTATTTCTTCTTCAAACATATCCATTCTCCCTTGAAATGAAGGTATGGACTTGGTTGAAGCATTAAGGTTTCCTGATATTTGAAATTGGGAATTGCTTCTTTTAATAAAAGGTGTAAAAAAGAAACACAATTGTTTTTCTAGAATTTGCTGGTAATCATCCAGTGAGGTCACAATATTAAAATCAAAAGGAATGGCTTCACCCTTTTCTAATAAATATTTAAAATCTTCGTGAATTTCCTTATATGCACTCTGGATTTTATCTCGTATCCTATCTGGGTCTTCCACAACAACTAAAGCATCTTTTTCCATATAATCCAATAGATATTCAACTTCATCATAAAAATAATGAATGTAATTTTCTAATATCTGAAGATTTGTTCGTGTTTGTACAAACTCAAGAAGTTGATCCTTTTTTTGCTGAAGCTTCTCTTTGTTTTCAAGTTTCGAAAGTTGATCCTCATAGTAAGCCTCTATTTTTAATGCAGCCTTTCTAAATCTTTCTTCATCCGCAACCAATTCTTGTGCCGGGTATACAGATAAAAGCCGAACATTCTTAATGGATCGCTGTGTTGAGATATCAAAGGTTCTAATGGAATCAATCTCCGTATCAAACATTTCGATTCGATAAGGTTCCGAAGCGTCTAAAGGGAATATATCCACAATCCCGCCTCTAATACTGTATTGTCCTTTCGCTTCCACTTGATGAGCTCTTTCATAGCCCAATAACATGAGTTTGTTTTGTAGGCTCTCCTGACTTATTTCCCCTCCTGTTTGTAACTTTAAAGCATTCTTCTCAAAGGCTTCTTGTGGCACCATCTTCTTAAGAAAGCCATCAATTGACGATACGATGATGGAAGCTTCTCCCTTTATAATGTTAATAATGGCATTAAGACGCTGCTCTAATAGGTTATGACTTTTAGCATCGTACCTAAAAAAAACCGGATCTTGTCCCGGTATATAATATACTTTCTTCTCTGTAAAAAAAGCAATATCTTCACTAATCCGTCTCGCAGAACTCTCATTTGCAGTAATAATCAGACATTGTCTATTACTACTTTCTGCTAAATAAGCTGCCGCATGTGCAAGGCGACTTTCAGAAAAACCTGCAACATTGATGACGCCACTTTTTTGCATCAAATAAGGTTTAAATGATTTTATTGCATGGGTATTATTGGTTTGACTTACAAAAAAACTTCCAATCATATGATCACCTTATGAATTTATGTTCCTATTATCATTTAATTATATTCATTCATGGCACTGTCTATACTATTAATAATCCATGTCTCTACTGCCGCGGAGGCAGATTTCACCGCATTTTCCATGACTTCTTTTTCTTCTTTGCTAAAATTCTGTAGCACATAGTCGCTTAATTGCAAATTTTCATTTCTGCCAATCCCAATACGAATTCTTGGAAAATCATCTGTCATTAAATCATAGATAATGGAACGCATGCCGTTATGCGTCCCTGCACTTCCCTTTTTTCTCATTCGAATGGTGCCGGATTCAATATCAATGTCATCATATATCACAATAAGATTTTGATTCTCTTCTTTATAATATTCCATAATCTCTCTTACACTGTTTCCGCTAAGATTCATAAAAGTTTGAGGTTTCACAATCATTACTTTTTTTCCGCCAATCATGCCCTCACCTATTAACGCCTTATGCTTAATTTTATTAACTTTTATATTATTTTTACTGGCAAGATAATCCACTGTTATAAAGCCAATGTTATGCCGAGTATTTTCATACTTTCTTCCCGGATTTCCTAGTCCCACAATTATATACATTTTCAACACTCCAAACCGTTAACTTGAAAGATAATAGATAACAGGTGACAGATAATAGATGAAAGATAATAGATAATAGTTAAGGTTGGAAATTTGCCATAGCAATTTCCTCATATATTTCTTCAAATTCTTTATAGTATAACTGAAGATTTTGAGTAACAAAATCATCCACAACTGTTATCTATTATCTGTTATCTATTATCTATCCCTAATCTCTGATCTTTGTTTTACGGACAACCGCAAGGGTTGTCCCTACGCATCCCTATCTATTGCTATCGAACAATTTGCTCACTGAATCATTGGTATAAATACGGCTTATGGCTTCAGCGAAAATAGGCGCTACAGATAGAACCCTTATCTTGTCCATAATCTTACTCTTATTTAGAGGTATTGTATTTAAGACCACCAACTCATCAATAACAGAATCTTGAATTCTACTAATGGCAGGGCCTGAAAGAACTGGATGGGTGGCACAAGCATATACCTTTTTTGCGCCCAGTTCTTTTAATGACTTGGCACTGTTTGTTATGGTTCCTGCTGTATCAATCATATCATCCACTAAGATAACATTCTTATTCTTTATCTCTCCAATAACATTCATGACTTCTGCAACATTTGCTTTTGGCCTTCTTTTATCAACGATCGCTATGGGTGCATCAAGGTAATTAGCAAAATTTCTAGCTCTTGTAACACTTCCAATATCTGGGGAAACAACAACAATATCCTCCAACTGAAGATCGCAGAAATATTTGACTAAAATAGGAACACCCAACAAATGATCTACTGGTATGTCAAAATAGCCTTGGATCTGAGAAGCATGCAAGTCCATGCTTAAGACTCTATTGGCTCCTGAACTTGTAATAAGATTCGCTACAAGCTTAGAGGTAATGGGATCTCTTGCCTTTGTTTTCCTATCTTGTCTTGCATACCCATAATATGGCATAACTGCTGTAATTCGTCCGGCTGAAGCCCTTTTCATAGCATCCGTCATGATTAAAAGCTCCATGAGATTATTGTTAACAGGCTCACACGTGGATTGAATGATGTAGACATCTGCCCCTCTAACGGTCTCATTTATATCAACAGATATCTCTCCATCACTAAAAACGCCAACTGAGGAATTACCCAATTCCTTGCCCATGCATAATGCAATTTCCTTAGCAAGTTCTTTGTTTGAATTCCCTGTAAATACTTTAATTTCTCGACCAAGATTTCTCATTTGTCAATCTCCTTCATTCTCTGCTTAGTTTTTTTCTATCCACCCAACCCTTAATATGTTTTTGTTTCTCTCTTCCGATACATAATGTGCCTTCTGGCACCTCCACTGTAACGGTGGTTCCAGCAGCCACATACCCTCTTTTATGAACTTTCAAAGGTGCAACGAGGTTCACATTGCTTCCAATAAAAGCATTGTCCTCGACAATTATTTTTTGCTTCTCTTTTCCATTATAATTGACAAAAACAACGCCGCACCCAATATTGACGTTTTTTCCTACTTCAGCATCCCCCACATAGGCCAAATGTGAAGCCTTTGTTCCATCTCCAATAATTGAATTTTTTATCTCAACAAAATCTCCAATTTTAACATTTTTCCCAATACAACTCCCGGGCCTTAAATAGGCAAAAGGACCTATGGTCGTCCCTTGTTTAACGCTACTGTCAATTAGAACTGAATTCTGAATCTGAACATGATCCTCTATGGTTGAGTTTTCTATTCTGCTGTTACTCCCAACCATACAATTCTCTCCGATTACAGTATTCCCCTTAATGATCACACCAGGATATATGATTGTATCCATTCCAATGGATACTCCAGAATCTACATATGCATGCTCTGGATTAATAAAAGTTACCCCTTGATCCATATGCTTTTCCACGATTCGTTTGCGCATAATCCCTTCAGCCTCAGCGAGTTGCCTTCTTGAATTAACCCCTAGTATTTCTTCCGTATTTAAAAGGCTATAAGTTCCTAATGCATACCCATTCTGAACACCTATTTCAATTAAGTCTGTCAGATAATATTCTCCCTGAACATTATTGGGACAAATTTCTGAAAGGTGCTTCTTCAATAAATCTCCACGAAAACAATAAACACCTGAATTTATTTCTTTGATTAAGCGTTCTTGATCCTCTGCATCTTTTTCTTCTACAATCTTAATAAGCTTCCCATCTGATTCCTTTACAATTCTACCATATCCAAAAGGGTTTTCAACCATTGCCGTAAGAACTGTCATGTCTAAATGGTTGTCTTCATGAAATGCCATTAAAGAAATGATGGTTTCCCGTTGAATGAGGGGCATATCACCACACAAAACAATTACATGCCCCTCCTCAGGAATATTTTTTTCTGCCATAAGTACTGCGTGCCCGGTTCCCATTCGTTTTTCCTGAAAAACAAATTGCAAATTAAAATCCTTCAGACTACTTTCAACTTCTTGTGAACCCTCTCCAATGACTGCTGTAATATCTTCTACATTTGAAGCTTTTACTTCTTCAAGAACCCGCTCAATCATACTCTTTCCACATATTTTATGCAAAACTTTTGGGAGTCTTGATTTCATACGGGTACCTGCTCCCGCAGCTAATACAATCGCACTATTTGCCATATGGATACACTCCTCTTTTTTTCCTGATATTCGGTCGTCCTATATTTAACATATTATCCGTTTTTATACTTCAGTATAAGTTTTTCTGAATATTATTTAAAATTAGCAAGGTCTAAATAACAAAAATAGTATATCATTTTTATTTCTCTTCTAAAAGCGTTTAAAAAAGAAACCTCAAATATTTGAGGTTTCTTTTTGACAATAATATTATTTCATATGTACTATTCTTCAGCAACTGCTAAAACACTGATTTCCGAATCTTCCATCTCTAATCTTGCTTTATCGTATTCACTAAATATCGCTTCTTTTATTTTATTTCTTGTCTCTGAGTTTAAAGGGTGTGCAATATCTCTATAATCTCCTTCTCCCATCTTCCTACTAGGCATTGCAATAAACAATCCGTTCTGCCCTTCGATTATTTTGATATCATGAACAACAAATTCATCATCGAATGTTACAGATACGATTGCTTTCATCTTACCTTCATCGCTAACCTTTCTTACTCTTACGTCAGTTACTTTCACACTGACTCACCACCTTTCTTAGCCATCCTTTAATGTTTTAAAGACTATAAAACAAAAACACGAATTTTTTGTTATATTCTCCATATTTCGTAAATATCCTTCTTTTTTTTTCGAATTTTATAGATTATTATTAGGATGTGCCCGGATAATCTTGTTTTCCACATCCACTTCTTCTATAAAAATTAAAGAAACATACTCTTCTACGAGCTTCTTCTCTGGCTTTTTGGTTGAAATCAGTACGCCAATTCCTACAACTTCTATATCAAATTCAGTTAAAATATCAACGATCCCTCTTGCAGTGCCGCCGCCCTTCATAAAATCATCAATTATAATGGCTCGACTTCCAGGCTTAATGGCTCTTTTGGATAAAGACATTTTTTGTATCCTATCAGTGGAACCGGATATGTAATTAATGCTAACAGTCGATCCTTCGGAAACCTTGCTTTCTCTTCGTGCAACCACAAGGGGTAAATTTAGAGCATCTGCTGTCATAACAGCAAGAGGAATTCCCTTTGTTTCCACCGTTACCACATAGTCCGCTTTTTTATCAGAAAACTGAGTCGCAAAAACCTCTCCTGCTCTTTTAATAATAGACGAGGTAAACATAATATCTGAAGTATATAAAAAACCACCTGCCAAAACTCTATTTTCATCCCTTAATTTCAAACATAAATGATCCAGCAGAATTTTTGTGTCTTCTTTGGAAATAACGGGCATATACTTCACGCCTCCGGCAGCTCCTGAAAGTGTCTCTATTTTTCCCAGCTTCATATTTTCCATAATCTTCTTTGCAATTACAATATCTTCGCTGATACTGGATTTAGCAGAATCAAACTTATTTGTAAAGAAGTTAAGGGTAAATATTTTATTTGGATTTGAACTGAGTATTTTAATAATGGCACCAATTCTTTCGTTCCTTTTCATCTCAATCCTCCAAAGACTAAATAAATCACTTATTTATCAATCTCGCTCTATGTTTTCATGTGTATATTCTTGGATATATGTGGGAAATATTATTTTAATATTGACAATAAATACATATCAATCATACTATATAATAATGATACCCTATCTACTGTTAATGAACAAGATGAACTTTAGTATAAACAACAGGTTTTCTATACTAGGAGGTATTCTAAAATGAATTGCGATCAAGAAGCAAAATATTATCACTGTATTGGAATAGGCGGCATCGGGCTTAGTGCAATAGCGGAAATCTTATTAGCCAAAGGTTATAAAGTATCGGGTTCCGATATAAAAGAATCTGATATCACTCAATCTTTGGAAAACCATGGCGCTACTATTTACATAGGACATGATGAATCCAATATTTCAAATTGTGACACTGTCATTTATACCTCAGCAGTATCAGATGACAATCCTGAATTAATATCAGCTAGAAAAAAGAATATTCCTACTTTATCTCGTGCTGAAATGCTGGGTCAAATTATGAAGGATTATTCTCACAATATCGCTGTTTCTGGAACTCATGGAAAAACAACAACGACTTCTATGGTCTCGCTAATATTGGAAGATGGCCATTTTGATCCTACTATTTTAGTAGGTGGAAAATTAGATAAAATTGGGGGAAATGTTAAAATTGGAAAAGGTCCTTTTTTAATAACGGAAGCCTGTGAATATATGGATAGTTTCTTAGAACTAAATCCAAAAATAGAAATCATCCTAAATATTGATTCAGATCATTTGGATTACTTTAAAGACATTGATCACATCGTAAGTTCTTTCCAGAAATTTGCGAATTTAGTCCCTATAGATGGTTTAATTGTGGCTTATAGTGCCAATGCTTTTGTGAAAAGTATCATCCATAATGTATCTTGTAAGACCGTTACTTTTGGTTTTGATGATAGCTGTGACTACTACGCAAACCATATAGAATTCAACTCTGAAGGAATGCCTCTATTTGATGTATATTATTCTGGCGAAAAATTATGTGCCATACAACTGCTGGTTCCTGGAGAACATAATATTAGCAATTCTCTTGCAGCCATTGCATGTTGCCATACTTTAGGGGTCTCTATAGACGTAATTGTTAAAACCCTTGAAAGCTTTGAAGGGACTAAAAGAAGATTTGATATCATAGGCATTACGCCAGATCTTTTAAAGGTAGTGGATGATTATGCACATCATCCAGAAGAAATCAAAGCAACGCTGAGCGCCTGTAAAAATGTCCCCCATAAAAAATTATGGTGTGTCTTCCAGCCCCATACTTATACAAGAACAAAAGCTCTTTTCGAGGAATTTACAGATGCTTTTGATTTTGCGGATGGTATTATTATTACAGATATTTATGCCGCCAGAGAAAAAAATATCTATAAAATAAAAGCATCAGACTTAATCGATGAAATTAAAAAGAAACATCCTAATAAAAAAGATATTTATTATATCTCAGATTTCGAAGATATCGCAGATTTTATAATAGAAAAAACCAACCCAAAAGATCTTGTCATAACCATGGGTGCTGGGGATGTTTATAAGGTAGCAGAGCGGATTATGGAGAAGACGAAAACAACCGAGAACTGAGAACTGGAAACTTAAAACTGAGAGATAATAGATAAGAGATAATAGATAACAGTTAAGGAAGGCTTTTGCGTAGAATACGCAAAAGCCCTCTTTTTTATCTGATGAAAGTTTTGTTATACAAAACTATCCTCAACTCTTATCTATTATCTGTTATCTTTTATCTCTCACTTATGCCTTTTATTTATATCTTTTGACGGTAGACGATCTTCCCATCTATCAGGGTCATTTTAACTCTGCTATCGAGTTCAAAAGGGTGTTTATCCCATATGACGATGTCTGCGTCTTTGCCTTCTTTGAGGCTTCCTATTTTGTCGTCTACTCCTAATATTTCAGCAGGATAGAGGGTAATTGCTTTTAATGCCTCATCTCTATCTAAACCTGCTTTAACGGCAAGTGCCGCGCATAAGGATAAGTATTGAATGGGGATAACACCATGGTCTGTCATAATGGCAATCTTAATCCCTGCTTTATTCAATATTCCCGGCGTATCAAAGGTCAGATTTCTAAGTTCAACTTTACTTCTTTCAGAAAGGGTGGGACCAATAATGGCAGGATACCCCTCTTCTTTTAAATATTCCACAATAAGATGTCCTTCTGTGCAATGATCCAAAGTCATTCTTAAGTCAAACTCTTTTGCAATGCGAATCGCTGTAAAAATATCATCCGCCCTATGCACATGTGCCTTCATGGGTATTTCCTTTTTTAACAAAGGAATTAACACTTCATATTGCATGTCGTAGTCTGGATGCTTTTCTTCATCATCCAATTCTTTTTTCCTAAGGTACTCTTTTGCTTCTAGAAGGGTTTCTCTGAGTATTGCTGCCGTCGCCATCCTTGTTAAAGGTGTTTTATGTTGATCTCCATAGACCCTTTTGGGGTTCTCGCCAAAAGCACACTTTATTGCTGCAGGCTCCATAACCACCATATCATCTATTCTTTTACCAAAGGTTTTAATAACAGCAAATTGCCCTCCAATAACATTTGCACTTCCAGGACCTGTAGCTGTAGCTGTAACACCTGCTTGATATGCTTCTTCAAAAGCTCGGTCCATTGGATTTATAGCATCTATTGCTCTAAGGTGTGGTGTCACCGGGTCTGTCGATTCGTTACCGTCTGCACCCTCAATATCAATTCCATCTTCCCACATGCCCACGTGACAGTGGGCATCAATGAATCCTGGCATCACAATGCACCCTTCTGCATCAATTATCTCTCCTTCATTGACATGTATCTCAGTGGCGATTTCTTTGATTTTTCCATCTTCTATTAAAATACACCCTTTTTCAAGGTTCTTTCCCTCCATGGGAAATATGGCAGCATTTTTTATAAGAATCATTTTACCCCTCCTTGGATGGTTAAGGATATAAGATAAGAGATAATAGATAATAGATAATAATTATGGATGATTTTGTTTCACAAAATCTAGATTGTCTCATAATCTGTCCTGAATTATTACCAAGATTTAATCTTTAGTATCAATAAAAATGAAGATTCTGGAACAAAATCCACCTCAACTCTTGAAGCCCTAGCTCAAATCTTCGATTTGATGTGCAGGTGTCATACAAGTGGAACTTTCTAATCTATGATTAGTTAAAGTTGCCATTCGCTCTGTGGAAACTCTCCAATCTTTGATTGGTAAGAGTTTTTCAGTTATCTGTTATCTATTATCTATCTCTAACCTCTCCTCTATTCTATCTTTCTAAAATCTTAATAATATCTTCCACCTTCTCTATGACATAATCAGGACTTTCTATCATGTACTCCTCTGCTGAAAGCTCGCTCCATGCGACAATGGCTGATTGAACGCCAGCATTTTGAGCGCACTTAATATCAAACAAGCTATCGCCTATCATTAAAGTTTGTTCAGGTTTACTCTGTAGCTTTTTTAGAGCCATGTTTATGGGTTCTGGGTCCGGCTTATGTTTTTTGGTATCATCTGCTGTAATAATACATTGAAAGTATTCCATTAAGTGATACTTTTCCAAACCTCTAATAGATGTATTTCTTAGCCTTGATGTTACAACACCCAACTTATAGCCTTTGTTAAATAAGCTGATGACAGCCTCTGCCATACCCGGAAAAATTTCAATCAGGTTTTCGAAACTCTCGTGATGAAAACTTCTATAAATTTGTATTGCCTCTTCAACGGGAACATTAAATTCTCTTTTCATGGTAAGCGCAAGTGGCTCACCAAAAGATTTAACGATATATTCCCGATCCTTTTCTATACCTGATACCGTTCTATAAGTATGTTGAAAGGATTGTACAATAAGATTATTGGTATCAAGAACCGTTCCATCCAAATCAAAAAGTATGGTATCTATCTTCACCTTTGCCACCTCAATTACTTAAATTTATCATACTGAGAGAGACTCTTCCTCTCTCATGATCTATATCAATGATTTTAACTGTCACCACATCTCCTACGCCTATTATGTCCGTAGGATGCTTGATATAGTTTTCACTTATTTGGGAAATATGTACCAAACCATCATTTTTAACACCAATATCTACAAAGGCGCCAAAATCCACAACGTTTCGAACGGTTCCAGTTAACTCCATATCTAATTTCAAATCCTCAAATTTTAGAACATCACTTCTTAAAACCACTTTTGGCATTTCTTCTCGGGGGTCTCTCCCTGGCTTAATATACTCTTTTACGATATCTTCCAAAGTAGGCAATCCTATGGTTAACTCAGAAGCGATTTTTGATAAGTTGTAACGCATTTTTTCTTCTTTTGAAAGGCTCTTTTGTTGTTTTCCTTCCGCCATTTTTAGGTCAGCCATTTCCTGAAAGTTCTTTATTCTTTTTTTAGGCTGCTTCAAGGCGGGTTTTTCAGGTTCCTCTTTAGCAAAGGATATTATTTTTTCTTCAATCATTTTATTGCCACCCTTGCGAAGGGTTGCATGGTCTATTTCTAATAAAGACATCAATTTTTCTGCAGCCTCATAAGATTCCGGATGAACAGCGGTGGCATCTAGAGCATTTATGCCATCTGAAATTCTTAAAAACCCAGCACATTGTTCATATGCTTTATTCCCTAACTTAGATACTTTTTTTAGTTCTGTTCTTTTCTTGAACTTTCCGTTTTCTTCTCTGTATATAATAATATTTTTTGCAATAGAGGCATTGATTCCAGAAATGTATTTAAGTAGAGATGATGATGCTGTATTTAGATCTACGCCTACTCGGTTTACGCAATCTTCAATAATATGGGTAAGGGACTCGTCTAACATGGATTGGTTCACATCATGTTGATACTGTCCTACTCCAATATGTTTTGGGTCAATTTTTACAAGTTCCGCTAATGGGTCCTGAAGCCGCCGTCCAATGGATAACGAGCCTCGTGTGGTAACATCTAAATCCGGGTATTCTTCTGTTGCTAATTTAGATGCTGAATAAACAGACGCCCCTGCTTCACTTACAATTGTGAAATGTACTTCTCTATCAATTTCTTTAAGGACTTCCGATATGAAGTGCTCTGTCTCTCGAGATGCCGTGCCATTTCCTATTGCAATAACATCTATATTATATTTATTGATGAGGTTCATTATAACCGTTTTGGATTTTTTCACTTCGTTTTGAGGAGGATTTGGGTAAACAGTGGTAAATTCCAACAGTTTTCCAGTCTCGTCCAAAACTGTAATCTTACACCCAGTTCGAAAACTGGGATCCACACCCATTACCTTTGCCTCTTTGATAGGCGGAGACATAAGAAGCTTCTCTGTATTCTTTGCAAAAACCTTTACAGCTTCTTTCTCTGCTCTTTCTGAAAGTATATTTCGCACTTCCCTTTCTATAGAGGGTGCTATGAGTCTTTTATAAGCGTCTTCAATGGTTTTTTCTATATAGGGAGTAGACTGGGCATGAGAATTTGTTACCACATGTTCATTGAGTTTAAAAAGAATCTGTTGAGCAGGCGCTACTAATTTGACCTTAAGTTTCTTTTCTTTTTCTCCCCTATTAATTGCCAGGATTCTATGGTTGGGAATTTTAGAAACTGATTCAGTATAATGGTAATACATTTCATAAACTGTTTTCTCTTCTTCATCAACTGCTTCAGATAATATGGACCCTTCCTTCAAGGTCAGATTGCGGATTTCATCTCTAAACTGAGGGTTATCAGAAATTTGTTCAGCTATGATGTCCATTGCACCACCAATGGCCTCTTCCACTGTATGGACACCTTTTTCTTCATCAAGATAGGCTTTGGCAAGATCTTCAATATTATCCGTATTCATTTCTTGAGCTAACAAAAAGCTTGCAAAAGGTTCTAGTCCTTTTTCCTTTGCCTTAGATGCCCGTGTGCTTTTTTTCTGTTTATAGGGCCGATATAAATCTTCCACTCTTTGGAGCACTTGGGCAGCAGTAATTTCTTGTTTTAATTCTTCTGTTAACTTTCCCTGTTCCTCAATAAGCTTTAAGACTTCTTGTTTTCTTTCTGCAAGATTTCTCAGGTATTGAAGACGTTCATGTAAATCTCTCAAAATGACATCGGACAGGCCGCCTGTCATTTCTTTACGATATCTGGCAATAAAGGGAATGGTATTGCCATCATCTATGAGTTGTATGGTGCTTTCAACTTGGGACACTTTAATATGAAATTCTTTAGCAAGCTGTTGTATCATCGTTTGTTTCCTCCTAATAGGGGTGAGTCTATAGTATTATTTATTTGAGAGTATTTTCTCTATCTGCGCCATCATCTGGTCTTTTTGGATTGTGGTATTATGAAGTATTTCCTTTTTATCCAAATCTTTTAATGCTTTGGGGATGGGGCTATGGGTCATTTCGTGAAGCTTCTCAACCAATTCAAAATCCGTTCCTTTCATTGAAGGGGCAATGGCATTAATGACACTGTTGGTAAATTTATAGGGGCTCGCCGTAGAAGCTATCACAGTAGGCGTCTTATCCTGAGTCTCCTGCTTATATTTCATATACACATTGTATCCTACAGCTGTGTGGGTATCCATGAGGTAGGATTCTTCTCTGTATAAGGATTCTATGGTCTCTAAAGTTTTTTGGTCATCTGCATATCCCCCAACAAATTGGTTCATTTCGTTTTTCATAAAATCAGGCAGCTCATATTTTCCTTCCTTTTCAAGATTTTCCATCAGTTCTTTTATGATATCGGACTGACCGCCACTAATGTGAAACAAAAATCTCTCAAGATTACTTGAAATGAGAATATCCATTGAAGGAGAATTGGTCACATGAAATTCCCTATTGATGTTGTAAACACCTGTATTTATAAAGTCTGTAAGCACTTTGTTCTTATTGGATGCACAAATGAATTTATTAACGGGTATTCCCATCTGACTGGCATAGTATGCGGCTAATATGTTGCCAAAATTGCCTGTTGGGACTACAATATTAATTTGATCCCCTTCTTGTATTTTTCCGTTTTCCAAAAGTTTTACGTAGGCATAGACATAATAGGAAATCTGAGGAATCATTCGTCCAATATTTATGGAATTAGCAGAAGAGAGTATGAATCCTTCTTTCTGTACTTTTTCATTGAAAAGTCTATCATTAAATATTTTTTTCACACCATTTTGGGCATCATCAAAATTTCCGTCTATTGCTATTACATGGGTATTTTGCCCTTGTTGTGTAATCATTTGTCTTTTTTGAATTTCACTGACCCCTTCTGAAGGGTAAAATATAATAATTTCTGTATTCTTTACATTGGCAAAACCTTCTAAAGCAGCTTTTCCTGTATCTCCTGAGGTAGCTGTGAGAATGACAATTTTTCTTTTTTCTTCTTCTTTTTCCAAGGCTGTGGTCAATAGATGAGGAAGAATTGAAAGGGCTACATCCTTAAAAGCCGCAGTTTTACCATGATAAAGCTCTAAAAAGAATGCGCCTCCTTTTTCATTGAAAGGTATGATTTCTTTTGCCTCAAACTTTTCATCATATGCCTTCTCAATAGCATCCTGCAACTCTTCTTTGGAGAAGTCCTCAAAGTATTTTGACATGACTTCATAAGCGATAGTTGCATAATTCATACCTTTAAACTCAGAGATTTTTTTATCAAAAACAGGAAAATGATCCGGGACAAAAAGCCCTTTATCTTTAGCAATACCCTGAATAATTCCTTGGGCAGAACTTTTTCCTTCATCGTTTCCCCGAGTGCTCATGTAGTGTATCATATGTTTTCACCTCTGTTCATTTTCATAAATTTTTTATATTTCATTTCAGAATAACATGAATTCTATCCTAAAAATTCTTTCATTACTTCCCCTAAAATCTGAATGCCCTTAACAATTCTTTCTTCTGACATATTGGAGTAATTCAACCTAATTTCATTTTCCTTTCCCTTGGTTGTATAAAAGGAACCCCCTGGTACAAATGCCACTTTTTTAAGAAGTGCACGCTCTAAAAGTGTTCTGGTATTCTTACCTTCAGGAAGTCGAATCCACACAAACAAGCCTCCTTTTGGCAGATCAAATTCTACACACTGGGGAAAACTCGTTTTCATGGTCTCAATGGCTAAATCACGCCGCTTCTTATAGAGCTCTATGACTTCATTAATATGATCCTCTAAACTAAACTTTTCCATATAGACATCTATCATTCTTTGATTGATGGAAGATGAGCTTAAATCAATGCTTGGTTTTAGGAGCATATATTTCTCAATCATTTGTTTTTTTGCGCATATCCATGCAACTCTGAAGCCAGGGCAAAATATTTTAGAAAAGGATCCACAGTTGATAACTTGTCCTTTTACATCCAAGGAAATCAGGGGTGGTCGTTCCATCTCTTCATAAGCAATATCTGAGTATGCCGAATCTTCTAATATCGCAATGTCATAATCCTGCATAATACTCATAAACTCTTTTCGCCTCTTAGCCGTCCAACACCGACAGGTAGGATTTTGGAAATCAGGTATGACATAGGCTAATTTAATTCTATTTCTGTACTCTTTGACCCTCTCTTCAAGGGCTTCAGGAATCATTCCCTCTGAATCTGTGGGCACTGCTAAAAATTCTGCTCCATATGCTTTGAAGATATTTAACGCACCTAAATAGGAAGGCGTCTCACATAAAATAATATCTCCTTTATCAATAAATAGCATGCCACTCATATCCAGCGCCTGCTGGGAGCCGCTGGTAATAATCACTTCTTCTGCAGTCAGCATTGTATTATATTGGTCATTCATTCTTTTAGCAAGCTTTTTTCTCAAAGGCAAATAGCCACTTGTGGCGCTATAGCTTAAAGCATCACGCCCTTGAGAATCCAAAACTTCTAAAAAGGATTCTCGAATCTCTTTCAATGGATAAGTCTCTGGTGACGGAAAGCCCCCTGCAAAAGAAATCATATCCGAATCATCGGCCAGTTCCATAAGCCGCAAAAGTTCCTTGTCCTGCATTTTTTCCATTCTTTTAGAAAGTCTCATTTATGCATCACCTCATTATTCAAAAGTCCTACGGACTCCGCTTGGATTTGATTTTCTTGTGAATTCCAAATAAAGTTAGTAAGATAAGACCGATTTCCTATTATATCTGGATTTACTGGCACGCCTTTCTTAAGGGCTTTTACCGCCTGAGAAAGCATCCTATCACCTTCAAATTTTGCATTATTATAAATATCCAGGAAAGATGAATTGTATACCAGGGAAGCATCCAAAGGATGTGTCCAAAAGTTCTTTTCTAAATTTAGGTACTTCATACTTGCCTCAACAGCCCATGTATACATAGGCTTCCCTATTTCAAAGTTCTTTCCTCTCAACTGTTTGAGTCCCTTTAGTATCCCTTTTTTAATATTCAGAGGATCAAATAAAAGCTTCAATGCTCTTACCATGTGGTCATACGAAGCCTCAATTTCTTCTTGGGAAAGCTGTAGCTGATAAACATGTGTGATATTCTTTAGTAAATGGGTTTTTATGCTAAGGGGTAGGCCCTTTTTTAAAAAAATAAGTTTGTCGACCCGCTCTTTATAGGCGTGCTGATGCTTTTTTTTATGCCAGATATAAACATCAATATGATTTTCCATCTTTTTATGTGGGGTGCTATATAATCCTTTTTCTTTTCCCTTTTCAAAGGAATATCCTGAATAACAATAGATAAAAGGATGTGCATTCTTATCTAAAATATAATGGCATAAGAACCCTATATAATAACTCAATAAATCAAAATAGTCATCATTATTGACTTTGTTAAAAGAAAGGTCATGGAAACACTTTGCAAGAAATTGTCCTGTTTCTTTTTCATGCATAAAATTCCCAACGCTTCTAACCTTATCTTTTTTATTATATAAGAAATTATGATAAAAAAAGAAGTCCGGACCTTGAGCTCCAAACCTGAAAATTTCAATCCTTTCTTGAATTTGCTTTTTCAGCGGGCAATCTTCCATATGCTCTAAAACATCATCTGCAAATGCAATATGTGTCAATATATCCGGCATATTCTCACCCCTGTCTCTTTTAGCACGATTCTTTTCTCCTTATTATACCCTAAGTTTTCCATTGTTTAAACTTCAATATTCGGATAATAATTAAGTGAATCTTAAATCTTAAATTCTTTGATATATGCCATAGCTTTTTCAATATCAACGGTCTTCAATTCTCGTTTCTCCATAAGAATTTTACCATTGACCAAGGTGGTATCCACATCAGAAGCTTGAACAGAATAAACCATAGCGGACAAATGATTTCTGAAAGGTTGAAGATGCGGCTTATTTAAATCCACAAGAATTAGATCCGCTTCTTTTCCCTCTTGGATTTCTCCAGTATTATTAAACCCTAAGGCTTTTGCACCATTGACTGTTGCCATGGTCAACACATCTCCTGCTTTCATAAGCTCCGGATTCATGTGAAGCCCTTTATGAATTAAAGAGGCCATATGCATTTCTTCAAACATGTTGAGATTGTTATTGCTTGCAGCGCCATCGGTTCCTAATGCTACAGGAATTTTCTCCTTTTCCATCATTTCAACTATGGGTGCTATTCCACTTCCTAAAATAAGATTGCTGGAAGGGTTATGTACGGGAATGATATTTTTTTTCTTAATTAACTCTAAATCCCTTCCTTCCAAATGAATACAATGGGCTGCAGTAACTGGCACGTCCAAAATTCCATATTCAAGACAAGCTTCCAAGGGACTCATTTTATGCATTTCCATACTCATTTTTCTTTCTCCTACACCTTCCAGAATATGAATATGAATACTGGTATTAAATGCCTTTGCAACATTTGCCGCTTCTATTAGAGACGCTTTATCATACAAAAATACAGAATGAATTTCTGTATTAACTTTTATTCTATTGTCGAAGTTGTGCCATTGGTCATAAAATTGTTTAAATCCTTCTTTATCTATGACTACTTGGTTGTTTCTCACTTGAGACTTAATTACGTCTTTTGACAAACATGCTTTAATGCCTGTTTCAGAAACAGCCTCAGCAACTCTTTCCATATGCAAATACATATCTAAGAAAGCAGTGGTACCTGATTGTATCATCTCCGCAATGGCTAATGTTGTGCCCCAATAGATATCTTCAGAAGACAATCGGTTTTCTGCTGGAATAATATAATCAAAAAGCCATTTATTAATGGGATAATCGTTAGAGAAGTTCCTCAGAAGTACCATGGCGCTATGGGTATGGGCATTGACCAACCCAGGTGCAGCCATCATGTTTTTTTTATCCATGATATTCTTATACGCCGCCTTCAGAATTTCTTCTTTCTGTTCTCCTACATAATCAAAGACCCCATTGTCAACGACGATACACCCGTTTTCTATTATCCCTTTTGGGGTAATAATATCTACATTTTTAATTAAAATATCTTTCATAGCGCACTCCTGCATCAAATAATGGATTTATTATTTTATATGGCGGGAGACCCGCCCCTACAAATACTTTTCAGATGACATAATGAGAATTTTGTGTAACAAAATATCCTTAATTATTGAAGACCTAACTCAAATCTATGATTTGAAATGTAGGTCTCATACAGAAACTCTTCAATCTTTGATTGGCTAAGAGTTTTTCAGTTAATTGTTAATTCTTAATTCTTCATTGATATTTACTATACGTTCCAGCTTGCTAAATACTCTATCTGATGGGGTGTTAATGAATCGATTTCCATTCCCCAACTTTCTAATTTCATTTTTGCTACTCTTAGGTCGATCTCTTTGGGCACACCTAGAACATTGTTTCCTAATTTTCCTTTGTTTTTAACAAGATATTCAGCTCCCAACGCTTGTAGTGCAAAACTCATGTCCATGATTTCTGCTGGGTGCCCATCTCCTGATGCTAAATTAACTAAGCGCCCTTCAGCCAATACATTCAACCATCTTCCATCCTGCATTTTATATCCCATTATATTCTTTCTGCGTTCTTTCATCTCCACCGCTAGGGCTTCAATCCCCATCATATCAATTTCTGCATCGAAGTGCCCTGCATTACAAAGAATGGCGCCATCCTTCATTTTTTCCATATGCTCTTTTGTAATAATCCTATCACATCCTGTTACGGTAATAAAAATATCGCCTACTTTAGCCGCGTTTTCCATTTTCATAACTTCGTAACCATCCATTACAGCTTCTACCGCTTTGATTGAATCGATTTCTGTAACAATAACTTTTGCCCCTAGTCCTTTGGCTCGCATTGCGATACCTCTACCACACCAACCATAGCCTGCTATAACGACATTCTTGCCAGCTGTAATCAAATTGGTAGTTCTATTGATTCCATCCCAGACAGACTGTCCTGTTCCATATCGATTGTCAAACATATGCTTACAATAAGCATCATTTACAGCAACCATAGGATTTTCCAAAACGCCTTCTGCTTCCATAGCTCGTAGCCGAATAATTCCCGTAGTGGTTTCTTCACATCCTCCTATGAGGTTTTCCATTAAGTCACGACGTTTATTATAAAGGAGGTTGATAAGATCCCCCCCATCATCAATAATAATATGTGGCTTGTTCTCTAAGGCCATTTCTATATGCTTAAAGTATTCATCCTTTGAAGCATTGTATTTAGCGTAAACTTTCATTCCTTCAGATGCCAAAGCGGCTGCAACATCGTCTTGAGTAGAAAGGACGTTGCTTCCGGTTACAGACATATCTGCGCCACCTGAAGCTAAAACTTTACACAAATATGCCGTTTTGGCTTCTAAGTGAACTGACAGTGATACTTTAATATTGTTAAAAGGTTTTGATTCAGCAAATTCATCTTCTAACCTTCTCAACAATGGCATGTAGCTTTTTACCCAATCTATTTTCTGTTTTCCTGAAACAGCTAAAGTAATATCCGCAACATCATATTTCATTTTGATACCTCCATGTTTTCTTTTAATAAATATAACACAATCATTTATTGTAATAAAGACATTGAAAAGAATCTGTTTAACTTTTCCATTTTTTCTGATAAACTAAAATAATCTAAGATTCATAGGAACGGAGCTTTGACTCCCTTTGCGCAATAGTTTATAATTCTTAACTCTTGGGCAAAATAGTCACAAAGAACAATAGAGTCTAAATATCATCGTGTAAGGAGGAACTAATGCTAAATTTAAAAAATCTGTTATTTGATAAGCAATATATTAAACTATGTGCTTATCTTGTTGTAACTGCTTTGGTCTTCTATATTCTTTACTCTGTTCTTTCTAATATAAATTCCATTTTTGCATTTATGGGCACTCTTATTATGGAAATCCTCAGTGCTCTGGCACCCCTTATTTATGGACTCATTATTGCCTACTTTTTCAGCCCTTTGGTGAATCTCATAGATTACCGATTATTGAATCATTCTCACAAAAAACCATCTTTTAAAGGTTATACCCTTGCAAAACAAATTGAGAAAAAAAGAAGAACATTGAGCATTGCCATGGCTTTTATCATTGTTATTATCATTTTTTCTTTGTTGTCTTATACACTTTACAGTATGATTATTGGAAAAGTTACTGTTGAGAAAATTGATACCATGAGCGAAAATATTATAAGCTATTTTTCTAAATACCAAGAACTCTTCAATACCATCAATGATAAGTTGGCTTCAAGTGGCCTTGCAGATAAAATCAAAAACCCTTTAGAAATATTTTTTGATTGGCTTTCCTCAGGTTTTTTTATGAATGAGGGCAATATCACTGGATGGCTTTCCAGTATTGGAAGTAACTTATTAAATGTTTTATTAGGGCTGGTCATTGCTTTTTATCTCCTTAAAGATCAGGAGTTCTTTCTAAGGCTTTGGCGAAAAATTTTATCAAGTATCTTGCCAAATCAAGCAAAAGAATCTTTTTTAGGCATTCTTAAAGATATCCACGCCGTCATTTCTAAGTTTTTCAGAGGACAGCTTTTGGACGGCCTTATTGTAGGAATTCTTTCTTCTATCGGTCTTTTTATTGTGGGTATTGACTTTGCAATATTTATTGGGATGTTTGCAGGTATTGCAAATGTTATTCCTTATTTTGGTCCTATTATCGGTACCATACCTGCAGTCTCAATGGCTTTATTAGATGGCAGTATTTCCAAAGCACTTTTATCTGTTATTGTACTCCTTGGTATCCAGCAAGTGGATGGCGCCGTGATCGCCCCCAGGGTTGTGGGCAAAAGTGTTGGCCTTCACCCGGTTTTTGTTCTTCTTGCCGTTATTATTGGAGGAAAATATTTTGGAATTATTGGAATGCTCGCTGCCGTACCCACCGCTGCTATTTTAAAGTTATTTATAATAAGATTTTATGAATCGAATCATGAGATAGATGAGATGGATTTAGATAAAAGAGAATAATGAAGTCATTATTCTGAAAGGCATTCTAATAAACACTGTTCAATAACTTCTCTTGTGAGCGTACCATTGTTTACAGTCAAGTCATTTAAATCTATAATAATCATTTTATCACCCCTAAATAATATATAATAATTAGTATATTAAAATTCCTGAAAACATTTCCGTTTCCAGGAATTTTTTTATTCTTCTGTTTCCTTTCTTTCTTTCGGTTCCTCTGGTTTTTTCTTTTTCTCTTTCTTTTTCTCTTTTTTCCCCGTATCTTCTTTTCTTATAAAATATTCATCTATAAGTTTTTCCGCAAAATGCTTATTAATATTTGCCCGAACAGTTAACATCACAACAAGGGTAAATATTTCTAATATATCATCATCTTGAAGATTTATTTCTTTAAGATATTCTTTAACACTATCTGTATCTTCCTTCATCTTAACATCCAATTTTTCACGCTCATCCTTTTGGATTTCTTGCAAGATAGAATAAATATCTTCCATGTTGATTTTTTCTTCTAACTCAGAATTATAGTTTTCAAGAATTGGCGCCATCAAATGTTGCATATCCTTAATAGAAATACTACCTTTCATGTGGTAGATTAAAATAAGAATAATCAGATGATCCCGCGAGTATTTTTTATTGATGGGTTTTGGTATAATATTATGTTTTGTATAATTATTGATCATAGTTTTGGTCAATATTTTATCTTTTTCATCTCTTTTATAAATAGATAATTTTTCATCCATAAATGTCGTTATCTGATCCATATAAAGATCCAAATCTGGCATATCCAATAGTCTAATTTGACCATTTTTTGTTATCTCATCCACTATTTTTTTTGCGTAACCCTCATATCTCATATTTCTTTCCTTTCTTGTTGTAAATAATAATTAATCTCACTGTTAATAACTATATTATATGGTTTTGACTTCTATGTGTCAACATCAGGGAAATCGAAATTTAAGTTTAAGCTTGAGTTAAGTAGCTTTATGTTTATTTTAATCATTTTTTTCTGTTTCATTGATTATTTTTTGAAAAATATATAAACTAAGTGATGTGATAAAAAATGGAAATTGAAGTTTAAGTGTAAGTTTAAGTAAAAATGTGGAAGCTTAAGTGTAAGTTCAAGTGAAAAGTGGAAGTATAAGTGTAAGTCATGTAGGGGCTGGTCCTGTGCCTGCCCGAAGTAAGTAGGAGTGAAAGTGAAAGTTTAAGTTTAAGTATAAGCGAAAAGTTTGTAGGGGCTGGTTCCTGTGCCTGCCCGAAGTAAGTAGGAATGGTGGAAGTGTAAGTGTAAGTAAAAGTGGAAGTTTGAGTTTGTAGGGGGCTGGTCCTGTGCCTGCCCGACAAAGAGAAGCTGGAGTCTAAGTTTATGTGGAAATATAAGTATAAGCGGATTTACACTTAACACTACAACTCTAAGTGTTGTTCAACTATACTTATACTTCATAATATGGAAGGATGATAAATATGCCAAAATTAGAACTCATAGCCACCACAACCTTTGGCTTGGAAGCAGTGGTGAAACGAGAAATTGAAAAATTAAATTATCAAGTCTCACAAGTTGATAACGGTAGAATCACCTATATAGGGGATGAATCTGCTATCATTAAATCCAACCTATGGCTCAGATGTGCAGACCGGGTGCTATTGAAGATGGGGGCTTTTCCCGTTTACTCCTTTGAGGAACTTTACCAACAGACAAAAGCATTACCTTGGGAAGAATGGATTCCCATTGATGGCAAGTTTACGGTGACAGGTTCATCTGTAAGATCAAAATTATTCAGTGTTCCGGATTGTCAATCTATTGTTAAAAAAGCCATTGTTGATCGCTTAAGAGAGTTTTATCAATGTGAATGGTTTGATGAAACAGGTGCAGATTTTACCACTAAAGTCTCAATATTGAAAGACATAGCTACTTTAACCATTGATACCAGTGGCACAGGGCTTCATAAAAGAGGATACCGGGTCAGAGATGTTGCTGCACCCATAAAAGAAACTCTGGCATCTGCCATGGTTCAATTAAGTTTTTGGAAATCTGGGCGTATTTTAGTAGATCCTTTTTGTGGGTCGGGAACCATTCCCATCGAAGCAGCCATGTTGGCCAAAAATATAGCACCTGGACTAAATAGAAAATTTGCCTCAGAAGAGTGGCCTGCTGTACCCTCGCATTTATGGAAGGACCATCGCAAAGAAGCTTATACTGCTATGAATTACGATCTGCCTTTGGATATTTATGCATCAGACATAAATCCCGAAGCTATTGAAGCAGCAAAAGAAAATGCTGTTGAGGCAGGCGTGGATGACTGTATCCAATTTAAAGTGATGCCTGCATCAAAGCTTACGCTTATGGATAAGCACGGTATCATCATCACTAACCCTCCTTATGGGGAGCGCATTGGAGAAAAAGAAAATCTTATTGCAATTTATAAGGATTTAAGAAAACTTCTTATAGAGGATAAAACTTGGTCTTTATATCTTCTCACTTCCGATGAAAGATTTGAAAATCTTTTTTCTGAAAAACCTGCTCATAAAAGACGGAAACTATATAATGGTAGAATTGAAGTAACTTATTATCAATACTATGGTGAAAAGCCAAAACGCGAGGAGAGGATATAGTGTATAAATTAATTGTATCAGATATGGACGGGTCCTTATTAAATAGTCAAAACACAATATCTCAATACAGTAAAAACACCATTGAAAAAGCCATAAAAAAAGGTGTTATCTTTGTATTGGCTACAGGAAGGATGTATGGATCTGCAAGGGTTTATGCAAAACAGCTGAGTTTAAATACCCCTATTATGGCTTGTAATGGGGGTATTATTCGTAATTCCATTGATGGTAAAGTACTTTTTGATGTTCCCATAGAAGAAAAAGCCTGTCAGCAGGTCTTTGACTTTTTAAAGGAGACAGATACTTATTTTCATTTTTATGGTCCTGATACTTTTTATACTGAAAAGCTCGAAAATGAATCCTATGAATATGCTGTTTGGAACAATTCACTCTCTGAAGAAGATAGGATCATCATTAAAGAAGTCGAAAATGCTTCCCATATATTGACCCATGATAAAATATATAAAATATTGCTACACTGTAAAAAAGATATCAAACGAAGCTTTTATTCTAATGAATTAAACAAGATTTCTAATATTACCCTTACTAGCTCATGGCATGATAATTTTGAAATTTGCGGAAAAAATGTTACCAAGGGAAATGCCGTTAAAAGATTTGCCCAAGAAATGAATATTGTCCCTGATGAGATCATCTGTATCGGCGATAACATCAACGACATTAGCATGATCGAATATGCAGGAATGGGTGTTGCTATGGGTAATGGCGAAGAAGCCGTTAAAAAAGCCTCCAAATATACTGCCCCTTCCAATGATGAAGATGGGGTTGCAGAGGTTATAGAAAAATTCGTATTAAATTCTAATACTTCATTCAAATAGATCAATACCCAGCTTCTTGTAAAAGTCCATATCAACATTGTGACTAGCATGCATTCCATGACTTTTTCTGAATTTTAACACCCATATCTTCATGCCTTCTCCATAAATTCCATCTACTCTCAATGGATAAAACTCTTGTTCCTTCATAATTCTTTGCACTTCAAAAACATCAGAACCTCTGTCCCCAGGTTTTAATGTTCTTAGTCCACTACCGAAAGGTCCAAAGGGCCCTCCATTAATGATTACTTTTGTTCCAATGGCAACCAATTGGTATAGCTCATCAATGTCTTTATTATTCATTCGTATGCATCCGTGAGAGGAAGCCCAACCAATGGAGTTGGGCTTATCTGTACCATGTATGCCATATTTCCCCCAGGGCACGTTAATCCCCATAAAATGAGTCCCGAACCCTTCTCCCCATTTTGCTTTAAAGGTTATTTTAAAAGACCCAATGGGAGAGGGGGAGTCATGTTTTCCTCCAGCTACTTTATATTTTTTTATGACTTGATTGCTACTTAAATCAATTAATTCCAAGGTTTGGTCCACAAGATCTACATAAATGACTTGTTTTTCTGATAAGGAGTTCGTGGGTTCAATATCATTGGGTTCAATATCGTAAAAATTCCCATAAATTAGAATACAAGCCAATACGATTCCCGCCACCAAAATAGTCCATACTTTTTTCAAGGCATCTTCCCCCTGACAGCTTCTCATAATACTATATGCAGGGAATTAAAAAAAATAGAACTTTATTATCAATTGAGAATAATGGATAAGCGGATTTTATAGAGAAGTATCTTAAAATTCCTAGTTATGGAATAAATATATTAGTAATTCGCCTTGTTTATTATCAACGTTTATGTTAAGATTAAAAAGCTAATCATTGTTTTTGATTGGTGGATTAATTTATTTTTGACCAAACTCTCTTTGATTTATTAGAGCGAGTCTCAGGAATTTTGAAATCCCAATAAATCATGGAGGTACACTATATATGGCAGACAAATCAATAACTTGCAAAGATTGTGGATCAGAATTCATTTTTAATGAAAGTGAACAAGCTTTCTACAAAGAAAAAGGTTTTGAAAACGAACCTCAAAGATGTCCTGATTGCAGAGCAGCAAGAAAACAACAAAGAGGAAACAGAAACTACAACAGTGGTGGAAATAGGTATTAATTAAAACCTATCGACAGTCATAGCGTAGTCAGAATTGTTGTGTATTAAAACATAAAAGTGGATTTTGTAATCCGCTTTTATATTTTATAATTTTTAGAAATAAGTTTATATTAGATATTAAGTAGTAATATAGGAGGTGCTTTTTATTAGAACGAATAAATTGCAAAAAAACGAAGAAATTACAGATAAAGAAATTCGCGTCATTGGTGCTGACGGTTCCATGTTGGGTATTTTACCAACAAAAGAAGCTCAGGAATTAGCTGATTCAAAAGACCTTGATCTTATAAAAATTGTTCCCAATGCCGTTCCACCGGTATGTAAAATCGTAGATTATCAAAAGGATATATATGAACGCGCTAAGAAAGATAAGGAAGCTAAAAAGAATCAAAAAGTTGTATCTCTTAAAGAAATCAGATTATCTGTCAAAATCGATACCCATGATTTTGAATTTAAAATAAAAAATGCAAACAAATTTTTAAAAGAAGGCAACAAAGTTAAAGCGACCATAAGGTTCAGAGGTCGAGAGCAAAAATCTACACTTATGGGAAAAGAAGTACTTGACAAATTTGCAGAAGCACTAAAAGAAATTGGAGAAGTTGAAAAACAAGCCTATCTTGAAGGCAGAAGTATGACCATGATTATATCTCCTATAAAGCAAATATAACTAGGAAGGAATTGCTATGACAAATCCGTCTATTAATGAATTGTTAGAAAAAGTTGATAACCGATTTATGCTCTGCATCATTGCAGGCAAAAGAGCGAGACAACTACTAGGAGGCGCACATCAACAAACTGGTGTCACCTCTTATAATACCATAACCACTGCCGCAAACGAAATAAACGAAAACAAAATCACTTATAAAGAAGTACAAGTTAAAACCTAAACATAAAGATTCTTCGTGTCCGAAGAATCTTCTCTAAGTTTTTAAATATTTTAGTTGGGTATTATATTTTCAACAATTTTGTTATTTCTTGTTTCATCCTTTCACATTTTTCTTTAGCCTCTTTCTCTGATTTGGCAACACTTGAAAAGTATAGCTTCAACTTTGGCTCTGTCCCAGATGGCCTAATGGCTACCCATGAATCACTTTTCATCTTGTATTTCAATACATTTTCTTCAGGAAGTCCTGTCTCATCCTTTAAATAGTCCGTAATACTAACTATTTCTCCATCAATCTCTGATAAAGGATTTTCTCTCAATTTTGTCAATATCTTTCTCATTTTTTCCATGCCATTAACCGTATCAAAGCGGACATTATGTAAAATCTCATAATAAAAACCAAATTGCTCATATAATTCAGCGAGTCGATCATAGATGGTTTTTCCTTGTAACTTATAGCACGCTGCCATTTCTGCTAAGAGCAAGCATGCGTTGACAGCATCTTTATCTCGTGCATGGGTGCCCGATAAATATCCATAACTTTCTTCATACCCAAAGATGTAAGCGTTAGATTGCTGTTTTTCAAATTGTGTTATCTTTTCACCGATGTATTTAAAGCCTGTCAAAACCTCCATAACTTCAATGCCAGCACTTTCAGCAATTCTTTTACCCAGATTACTGGTAACCACTGTTTGAATCATAACTGCTTTTTCCGGAATATGGGCGCTATATTGAATCAAATAGTCTAAAAGAAGCGCTCCTATTTGGTTGCCATTTAGCAAAAGATAGTTTCTCTTCTGATCTCTTACAGCAATACCCACTCGATCACAATCTGGATCTGTTGCCATGACCAAATCTGCATCAATTTTCTTTGCTAAGATCAAGGACATATCAAGGGCTTCTTTATTCTCCGGATTGGGGGCCTTTACAGTAGAAAAATTGCTGTCCCGATTATTTTGCTCTTCTACAATGTTCAGATTGTTTAAACCACTTCTCCTAAGTATTTCAGGCACACAGGTTATTCCTGTACCATGAAGAGGTGAATACACAATTTTAACTTCTTTATCTACCCGAGTTCCCGTTCTGAGTTTTAAAACCTCTTTATAGTATGCTTCATCTATTTCGTCTCCCACCTCACTATAAAGTGAATGTGTCTTCAAATTTCCTTTATATATTTTAATTTTATTGAAGCTATCAATGTCAGAAAAAGCTTTGATTATAGGCCTCATATCTTCTGGAACCAATTGACCTCCATAGTCACTGTACAATTTATATCCGTTATCAGTCTTGGGATTATGACTGGCTGTTATGACAATGCCTCCCGCCGTTTTTAAATATCTCACTGCAAAAGAAAGTTCGGGGACGGGCCGAACATCTTTAAACAAATAAACACTTATATTATTTCCTAAAAACACTTTAGCAGCTGTTTCAGCAAACTCTCTCGACTTGTGCCTTGTGTCATAAGCAATAACAATACCTGCGTCCCCTACACCAGACGCATTTAAATGAGCAGAAAAAGCTTGGGTCGCTTTTGCAACTTGATATTTATTAATTCTATTGGTTCCAATGCCTATTTTACCACGCATACCCGCCGTTCCAAAAGATAAGTCCTGATAAAAAAGCTCTTCTATAAGCGTTTTATTTTCTTTTATGGACTGTAAGGTTTTTTTATCCTCTTCATCAATAAATGGATCTTTAATCCATTGATCATAAGTCTCTTCATATCCCATGCATTTCTCCCCTTCAACTAAGCTATTTTTAGATAACAGATAATAGATAACAGTTAAGGTGAGTTTTGCTATGCAAAACTTAATCTTAATTTATAATAGATGAAATTTTGCTCATGCAAAATATTCCTAAACTATTATCTGTTATCTGTTATCTATTATCTTTATGGGCCTATTCTGCCTCTACCATAGCAAAGGACAGTTCGGCTTCACAAACCAAGTTCTCCCCAACATATGTAAAAGCTTTTGCTTTTCCAATGGTTTTTCTGATACGTGTAATTTCTACCTCTATCCTTAGGGTGTCTCCTGGGACGACCATCTTTCTGATTTTGCAATTATCTATTCCCGTAAATACCCCTAACTTATCTTGCAATTCACTTTGATATTTAATGGTAATGGCACAAACCTGAGCCATGGCCTCAAGAATCAGCACCCCTGGCATAATAGGCATCCCAGGGAAATGCCCTTGAAAAAATGGTTCATTGATGGTGACATTTTTAATGCCTATAGCTCTTTTTTGAGACTCTATTTCCGTTATCTTATCCACTAGCAAGAATGGATAGCGATGAGGAAGTAGTTTTAATATATCCTTAGTATCTAACACTATTTTTCCACCCTTCGTTAATACATATTCCTTTTTCTATTGATTGTATTTTTTTCTATGAGTTCAATAGCATTAAGGGATTTCCCAGTTCCGATTGCGACACAAGAACAAGCATCTTCTGCAACAATGGCTTTTATACCGGTCCTCTCTTCTATGCGCTTATCGATGCCTGTTAGCAAGGACCCACCCCCAGTCATAACAATTCCTTTATTGCTAATATCTGAAGCCAGTTCAGGAGGTGTGTTTTCTAATACAGAATGAACTGCCTCACAAATCGCTTCAAGAGGTTCATCTAGTGCTTCAAGCATTTCTTTTGATGAGATTTCAATGGTCTTGGGAAGTCCTGTTACCAGATCACGTCCTCTACATTCCTTAGTGATGACTTCTTCTCTTGGGTATGCAGTTCCTATGGTGACTTTCAATTCTTCGGCAGTTCTTTCTCCAATATATAGTTTATGCTCTTTTCTCATGTATTTTATGATGGCATCATCAAATTTATCACCTGCAATTTTCACAGAAGCACTTACAACAACCCCTCCTAATGAGATGACCGCTACGTCTGTAGTTCCTCCTCCAATGTCAATGACCATAATACCATCTGGTTGAGAAATATCTAATCCTGCCCCAATCGCCGCCGCTATAGGTTCTTCTATTAAGTATGCTACTTTTCCTCCGGCCATGGTCGCTGCTTCCCTAACAGCTCTTTTTTCAACTTCCGTTACACCACTCGGTACGCAAACAACAATTTTAGGTCTAAAAAATCGATTTGATCCACAGGTCTTTTTTATAAAATACTTTAACATTCTTTCTGTGATATCGTAGTCAGAAATAACGCCATCTCTCAAAGGACGAATTGCAATAATATTACTTGGCGTTCTTCCTAACATTTTTCTGGCTTCATCGCCTACTGCTAATATCTCATTTGTATCTTTATTGATGGCAACAACAGAAGGTTCATTTAACACAATTCCTTTTCCCTTAACATAGACCAGTACATTAGCCGTTCCTAAATCAATGCCTACTTCAGTCGACAGTCCCATATCTCATTCACATCCCCTATTCTAAGTTCTATTTTTTACAAAATTTTTGTTTTCACTTTACATTCTATATAAAAAAAAAGCATCCTTCAATTAATTTGTAGTTTTTTATCATGAAAACATTCATTTTTTATATTTTAACAAAGAATAAGCATCTGTTTTATTGTTCTACTTATATTTTGCCCTGCATATTATTTTACAAAAGAGAGTATTGGAGGAGGCAGATGGTGAAGGATTATATAGAAGAAAGAACCTTGGATGCTGCAAATTATATAATAACTAAAGAGGCCACCGTTCGACAGACTGCAAAAGTTTTTGGTGTAAGCAAAAGTACCATACATAAAGATGTTACAGAAAGGCTACCCAAAATCAATCCCTCGGCAGCTAAAGAAGTTAAGATGATTTTGGATAAAAACAAAGCCGAAAGGCATATTAGAGGTGGTCAGGCTACAAAGTTAAAATACGAGACTGAACATAGAAGTGAATCAGATGAAATGAATTAATGCAGGCTGTATAGTCTGCATTTAATCTTTTTTAAAAATTTATAAAGTTTTGAGGATCCTCATGACGTTGGTTTCTCATGACTTCAAAATGCAAATGTGGCACTTCCAGTATTTCAAAAAGAGCTGTGTCTCCGACGCCACTAATGACATCCCCTTTTTTAACCTGATCCCCTTCACGGACCATATTTGCGGTACTAAGGTTTGAGTAAATTGTAACAAAATCATTTTTATGGGATATCCATATGGTGATTCCCATTTTCTTGTCTTCCTCTATCTTAGAGATAACGCCATCTGCTGCTGCGCATACAGGCTCATTTAAAGGCGCTTCTAAATCGATTCCTTTATGAATGATGTATTGATCTAATGTTTTGGAATAAACCAAGGTGTCCCCTGAATAGTCCAAACAAATATTCCCTTGAACGGGTACTGAGAAAACAGGCATATTGCTGACGACATCTTCCTGATCCACCACTTCATTAATTTCACTGTTTTCTACCTCATTGGTTGTGCTGACATCTTCTTGCTCCTCTAAATCAGGGGCATTGCTTTCTTCTTTATCTTCCTTTGAAACAGGTTGTGCATCATTATCTTCAGCTACTTGAAAATCATCCATCATATTTTCATTAACAAACTCAATGTTCTCACGTTCATTCATATTCTGTATTCTTTCAACGTTTGCCTTAACTGTCCAGACAGCCGCAGCCGAGACAATACAAAAACAAATAAACAGGACTAAATAGAACCCCTCATTATTAATTGTTTTTATTATCTTTGTTATAATGGCATTATTCCTAATATTAGGATTCTCTGAATCTTTTTTATTAAATCTCATTATTCTACACCTCCAGATAATATTATTTCCATATAATAGGATTTAATACGCTTTTATGCCCTTGATAATGTTTTAGAATTTTTAGATAATTTGTCTTGACATATTGTAATAATTACTGTTAACATAATACTTAGTTTAATAGTCCATTGGAAAACAACGCGAGATTATACATGATTAGGTATAAGCCGAAGCGGAAATCATAAGGAAGGTCATGTCCTTGTGAGAAACTGACAGGCAAAAGAAACGTTGTTTGATGGAACTCTGGAGATACTGTATATAAACAGAGCCAACGAGGAAATAACCAACAGGCAAAAAGACAGAGGAGTATAATGACGCTTTTATTAGCGTTGCTATATTCTTTTTTTATTTGTTTAAAACTTAATGGTGAAAACCCATTAAATTTTAATAACATTTTGATTTTTAAAAAAAATAAATCGGAGGTATTTGTATGAAAATGTTATTAGTTGGAGCTGGTGGTGTTGGTGAATCTATACTTAAAATATTAAAGGTTCGAGATCCAAATGGCTCATGGCTGAAAAAAGTTATTGTTTCAGACTATGATTTAAAACGTGCAGAAGAAGTTGTCAATCACTTAGGAGAAGATTCCAGATTCATTGCAGAAAAAGTCAATGCAAAAGATATTAATGCAATCATTGATCTCATAAAAAAACATGAATGTGACTTCGTTATGGATGCAGCTGCACCTTTCGTTTCCAATAATATCTTTGATGCTGCTTTTTTAGGAAATGCGAATTATGCTAATATGGGAACTTGGTCGGTCCCTTTAGAAAAGCCAAAGTACGGTTATGGTCTTGAAAACAACTTTAGTGAATCTATGGCAGCATATAATTTCGACCAGCATGAAGAGTGGCAAAAAAAAGGTATTATGGCTTGTATTTGCTTAGGCATTGATCCCGGAGTCGTGGATGTATTTGGAAGATTTGCGGCAGAGTATCTTTTTGATGAAATCCACGAAATCCATGTAAAGGACGGCGGAAATCTTCGAATTCCAGGAACTGGTGATTATGATATTGCCTTTGGTTTTAATGTTTGGACCGTTTTAGATGAGGTTTTAAATCCTAATGTGGAATGGAGTAAAGATAAAGGCTTCTTCATAGAACCTGCTTTCGCAGGACAAGAAACGTTCCAACTACCTGTAAGTGTTGGTTCAAATACAATGGTAAAGGTTGAACATGAAGAAACTGTTCTTATGCCTCGGTTCTTACAAAAATATGGTCTGAAGAAATGTAGCTTTAAAATTAGTCTAGATGATAGCTTGGTTAATGCACTTAAAGTCATTGATGGTTTAGGACTCCGAAGTCTTGAAGATGTAGATGTGGGGGGTGTAAAAGTTAGACCAAGAGATGTTGTTGCTGCAGTTGCACCACAACCTAAGGATCTGGGCAGTGAAATGATAGGGAAAATGGTAGTAGGCATACATTGTATTGGAATTAAAAATGGCATGAAGCGTGAAATCTTTATGTATCAGCCTTTTGATAATCAAGAATCCATGGAAAAGTGGGGCATGCAAGCAGTGGTTGCTCAAACTGGTTTTGGTGCTGCCATTGGAATCGAAATGATTGGAAGAGACTTCTGGAAAGATGCGGGTGTATACAGTCCCGAGTACTTCAATCCCATCCCCTACCTTGAAATTATGGATGAGTCCGATTTTGAATACGGCATCGTTGAAATGGATTCAGAATATAAAGCAAAACAAGATAAAGAAACAATGGCAGAAATATTTGAGAAAGCAAAAATGAAAAACGTAATGAACAATGAAAAATGAATAATGAACAGTGAGTAATGAATAATGAACAATGAATAATGAATAATGGAGGTTGGTTTTGCTTTTAGCAAAACCTTCTTTTATAAATGCAAGCTTTTGGAACAAAAGCCTCCATAATTATTCATTATTCATTATTCATTATTCATTGTTCATTGTTAATTGTTCATTGTTAATATTTTTTACAGAAAAATATTAACAATGAACGGTGCCGCAAGTGCCGTAAAGATCCCTGCAATCCCCATGGCAAGAGAACTCATAGCCCCTTCGATTTCTCCTTCTTTAAAGGCTCTTGCTGTTCCTACAGCATGACACATACTGCCTAATGCAATTCCTTTTGCAATTTTGTTTTTTATCCCAAGGAACTTGATGACTTCTGGGCCAAAACTTCCTCCAAATATTCCGGTAAATACAACCAATGCAATTGTAAGCTCTGGTATACCTCCAATAATTTGGGAGACTTCAATGGCAATGGGATTTGTTACACCTTTAGGTACCATGGAAACTATGATTTCCTTATTAGTTCCTAAAATTTTTCCAAAAATAATACAACTTCCCATGGTCACAATACTTCCACAAACAATTCCCATAACAACTGGCACTACATTTTTCTTGAGAATGTGTATATTTTTATAAAGGGGTACAGCAAGTACAACAGCTGCCGGAGCCAGCATAAAATTCAAAAAAGCATTTTGCGCTTTATAGACTTCATAATCAATATTTCCGATTTTTAAAACAACTATAATCAGTATGGTAGCGGTCAAAATCGGCTGAAGAAAAGAAAATTTGAATTTATTGTATATGAGAATGCCTACCCAAAACCCACTTAAAGTAAGCAACACTCCGAAAACGGGTATGTTCACCAATATATCAATCATCATGATTCCCCCTACCCATAAGTAATTCTGTGACCTTTCCTGCTACCAGTAACCCCAGGATAATGCTAATAAATACGGGGATGATAATCTTAATAAATTCATTCTTTAATAAATCAAGATAAAGAATAATGCCTACAGAAGGCACCAAATAAAATACAGCTAAATATTGTATAACGAAATTTGAAGCGTCTTCAACTTTTTCTAATTTAACTACTTTGGTAATGAGAGCTAAAAATAAAAAAACCATTCCAATAACATTCGCCGGAACAGGAATATTAAAAATTCTTTCTGTGAGATATCCAAAATATAAGAATAAAAGGATGATTGCAAATTGTTTTACTATTTTCATTTTCTAAGCTCCTTGACATTCATTACGAGTGCTTCTTGAAATATATTATCATATTTTCTTCAATTATATATTGAAATTTGTGTAAATTATAAGATATATTATAATAATAGTTTATAAAACTATATAGAGAAGGAGGAATTTATCTTGAATCAATACTTGATGGCTGCACCAGGAACTCGCCAAATTAGCGGTGATGATAAAATATTTGGTATTAATAAATCTGCTCATGATATGTCAAAAATAATAGGGCCTGAGAATGTGGTTAATGCTACCATCGGTGCACTATTAGATGACGAAGGAAAACTAATGGTATTGCCAAGCATTGTTGAAGCATATAAAAGCTTATCTCCATCTGAAATAGCTGAATATGCACCTATCGCAGGCGTTCCCTCCTTTTTAACAAATGTCAAAACCGCTGTCTTTGGACAATATATTCCTAATGGATATATTGAAGCAATTGCAACCCCTGGTGGCACCGGGGCCATTCATAATACCATCCAGAATTATTCATTATCAAAAGATACGATATTGACGACTGATTGGTTCTGGGGGCCTTATAAGACCATCTCCGATGAATTAGGGAGAAACCTGCAAACTTTTACCATGTTTGATGAAAACAAAAAGTTGAATATATCTGCTTTTGAGACAGAAACAAAAGCGTTATTGAAAAAGCAGTCCCATTTGGTTATTTTATTTAATGCACCTGCTCATAATCCAACAGGGTTTACCCCCGATGACAAAGAATGGGATGTATTGATGGATGTTTTGAAAAAAGAGGCAAAAAATACTGAGAAAAAAATTACATTATTTGTAGATGCAGCCTATATTGACTTCGCTGGAGATCCAGATACCAGTAGAAAGTTCTTTACAAAATTTTCGAATCTCCCAGAAAATATCTTAGTGATTGTTGCTTTTAGTATGTCTAAGGGCTATACCTTGTACGGTATGAGAAGTGGTGCCATGGTTTGCATTACACCAAACAAAGCCATTGCAGAAGAATTTAAAACGATTAATATGTACTCAAATAGGGCCACCTGGTCCAATGGTACGCGTCCTGCTATGAGTATATTAAGTAGAATATTTGAAAATACTGACCTGTATAAAAAGGTTGCACAAGAAAGAGCTGATTTTAAAAGTGTTTTAGACAAACGTGCTCAAGCCTTTCTAGAGAGTTCAAAGAAATGCGGATTGGAACTATGTCCTTATGAATCCGGCTTCTTTATTACCATTCCATGTGAAAATGCCGAAGCAATTGGTCAAGAATTACAAAAAGAAGCTATCTTTATTGTTCCCATTGGGAAGGGACTTCGATTTGCTGTTTCCGCTGTATCACAAGACAAATGCAAAATCGTACCAGAAAAAATTGCATCCCTTATAAAAAATTTATAATCTTTAGAAATAGTAAAAGCACTAAAAGAGTTTTTCGAAAACGAAATCCTTTTAGTGCTTTTTAATTTTGAAGCTTCAAGAATATTGGTGTCTGTTTAACAAATTGTAATAAGCAATTTTTATTTGTAAAAAATCTTTTCTTTTCCTTCTTTAAGTTTGTCTTTTTTTGAATCCACAATCATAGAATTTACAATGAAATAAAAACAAGGGAAAAAATAGAAAGGAAAAATTTGCAATTTATTAGAAAGGGATGTATAATGATAATTAATTAACAATGACATTTAAGTGCACTTCTAAAAAATTAATTTCGTTCTAAATTTTCTAACAATCTACTTGTTAAAGTAAAATTTTTACCATTGAATATTCTTTTCTATAACAATTTTCTTTCTAAATGAATTACTATTTAATTCTCTCTCAACTAAGTTTAGTTATCCGGCATAGCTGACAATTTTTGTTATAATTTTATAAAGTTTTCAGCTATTGGAATAAACAGAGTTCTTTGCTTAAAGTGACATTTTTATCAGCACTTGAAGCTTAGAAATCGTTATCCAGGGGCTTTTCAATTCTTTCTTCAATGCTTACTTCAATGCTTTGAAGCATTAGAATTGTTAGCCATCGGGTAAGTGTTTCTTTGGATTCAACAATCATTTCTTATGAACCCAAAGAAACGATAACAGTACCTTTTATTCTTAAAGTACTTTTAAAAAGAGAGGTGATTTAATCATGAAAGAATCATCACAATGCTGCTGTGATGAAGGTCTCGAAGAAAAGTTGAAGCATGTAGAAAGAATCGTAGATGATTTCGTAAAACAAGAAGCAAACTTGATTCAAATTTTACACACGGTACAAAATGTTCACGGAGCTCTTCCTTTAGAAATCCAGCAAACGATTTCACAAAAAACTGGAATTGCTTTATCCGAAATTTCTGGTGTCATAAGCTTCTATTCTTTCTTTTCTACAAAGCCCAAAGGAAAACATATTGTTAAAGTATGTATGGGCACTGCCTGTTATGTAAGAGGTGGCAAAAAAATTGTGGACAGACTTCAAGAACTCTTGGATGTAGAAATTGGCGAAACGACTGGTGATGGATTGTTCACTTTAGAAGTCGTAAGGTGTATGGGTGCATGTGGTTTGGCTCCGGCAGTTTCCATCGATGAAAAAGTTTTCAAGCAGGTAAATCCGGATAAGCTTCATACCCTCTTGAGTAAATACTATCCAAAGGAGGGACAACAATGAAAAAAATCAATTCCTTAGAAGCTTTAAAACATATTGCAGAGAACATTAAAAAGAAAGAAGCCCAATACGAATATATTCTCCATGTTTGCTTCGGAGCTGGCTGTGTTTCTTCTGGCAGTGAAGAGATTACGGATGCTCTGGAAGAAGCTCTTGCTCACAATGGTATTCGAAACAAGGTACTGGTTCGAAAAACCGGATGCATTGGTGCTTGTGATAAAGGACCTTCCCTTTATATCACCCCGGATAATACTTACTATACAAATCTGGAACCTGAAGATATGGAGCGAATCGTGTCCCAGCACCTCATTTCTAAAAATGTTGTTGAGGATAAATGTTATTTTGATTTAATCAGTAAACAACATATTAAAGATATTAATAAAATTCCTTTCTTTAGCAGACAAAGTAAAGTTGTATTAAACAACTGCGGCATTATTGACTATTCATCCATCGAAGAATATATCGCAAGGGATGGCTACAAAGGTCTTGCCAAGGCTCTATTCAAAATGACCTCAGATGAGGTCGTTAATGAAATAAAGGAATCCGGTCTTAGAGGAAGAGGTGGCGGTGGTTTTCCCACTGGAACCAAATTAGAATTAGCCTCAAAGGAAAAAGACCCCCATAAATATATGGTCTGTAATGCTGACGAAGGCGACCCGGGTGCTTTTATGGATCGTGCACTTTTAGAAGGCGATCCCCATTCTGTTTTGGAAGGTATGCTCTTATCTGGCTATGCCATTGGGGCCTCTAAAGGTTATATTTATGTGCGTGCGGAATACCCCCTTGCCATAGAAAGAATTGAATTAGCTATTCAGCAAGCACGAGAGAATGGTATTTTAGGAACTAAAATAATGGATAGCGGTTTTTCTTTTGATATAGAAATCAGAATAGGCGCAGGCGCCTTTGTCTGTGGAGAAGAAACTGCTCTAATTCACTCTATAGAGGGAAAACGTGGCGAACCTCGTCAAAAACCTCCTTTTCCGAGTACCAGTGGTATTTATGGAAAGCCTACGGTTATTGACAACGTAGAAACATTAGCCAATATTTCAAAAATATTAATCAATGATGCAAAATGGTTTCATCAGTATGGAACCAAGAATAATAGGGGCACAAAAATATTTGCATTAGCAGGCGCTGTACAAAACACAGGGATAATCGAAGTTCCCATGGGCACTACTTTAGGAGAAGTTCTTTTTGATATTGGCGGAGGCACTAAAAATAATAAGAAATTTAAAGCTTCTCAGACCGGTGGTCCTTCTGGTGGATGTTTAACCTCGGAGCATCTTAATACTGAAATCGATTATGACTCCTTGAAATCATTGGGAACCATAATGGGATCCGGTGGATTGATCAGTATGGATGAAGATAACTGCATGGTCGATGTGGCCCGATATTTTATGGAATTTGTTAAAGAAGAATCATGTGGAAAATGTCTGCCTTGTCGTGTTGGTACCACAAGGATGCTTGAAATTTTGGAAAGAATTACAAGGGGAGAAGGCGAAGAAGGGGACATCGAAAAGCTCATAGAATTAGGAGAAAATATTAAAGAGTCCGCTCTATGTGGTCTTGGACAAACAGCTCCAAATCCTGTTCTTAGCACCATTCGATGGTTCCGTGAAGAATATGAAGAGCATATTAAGCTTAAATATTGCAAAGCGGGCATATGTCAGGATCTCATGATTTCACCTTGCGAGAATTCTTGTCCTGCCGGTGTCAATGTTCCTGGTTATATTGCTCTTGTGGCAGCAAATCGAGTCAGAGATGCTTATAACCTTATACGCCAGGATAATCCTTTCCCAGCCGTTTGTGGCAGAGTTTGTACCCACCCCTGTGAATCAAAGTGCAGGAGAGGCCAAGTGGATGATCCTATCGCCATCTCAGCTTTAAAGCGATATGCTGCAGATATTGTATTGAGCTTAGATGAACCATTCCAAGAAGAAAAAATCCCATTAAAGGACAAAAGCGTTGGTATCATCGGGGGAGGTCCTTCAGGTCTTTCAGCAGCCTATCATCTTGCAAGATTAGGGTATGACGTTACTGTATACGAAGCTGCTGCTCATGCAGGCGGCTGCTTAACATTAACCATTCCTGAATACAGGCTCCCAAGGGATATTCTTCATAAAGAAATAAAAGCCATTGAGCAAGTGGGGGTTAAGGTTCTCAGAAATATGCGTGTGGGAAAAGATATTGCTTTTGACGAAGTCAAGAGAAGACATAATGCCATTTACATCGCTACAGGAACTCATATTGCACGAAAAATGGGTATCGAAGGCGAAGGTTTGGCAGGCGTGTATCCCGGCTTTGAAATATTGCAGATGCCTAAGGAACAAATTAAATCAATCGTACAAGATAAAAAAATTGCAATTATCGGGGGCGGTAATACAGCGATTGATGTGGCACGTGTGGCCATAAGATTAGGTGCAAAAAGTGTTGAGATTATCTATAGGAGAACCATTGATAATATGCCGGCTGACGAAATGGAAATTGAAGAAGCGCAACGAGAAGGTGTTGTGATTCATACAATGGTAACGCCTATATCCATCGTTGGTAAACGGAATGTTGAAAAACTAAAGCTTATTCGGCTTGAGCCCGGAAAGTTTGATTACACTTCTAGAAAAGTGAGCGTTCCTATACCCGGATCAGAATTTGAAATAGAAGAAGATATTGTCATACCTACTATTCGTCAAAATGAAGACTTATCCTTTATGGGTCTTGGCAATGGTGAAACCCTTAACTTGAAAAATGTAAGGAAAAGTGTCAGCAACTCTATGACTGAAATAGAAGGTGTTTTTGCTGGTGGGGATGTTCTTCAGAGATCTAATACCGTTATTCACGCAATCGCTGACGGAAAGAAGGCCGCAACGGATATTGACATTTATTTAGGTGGCAAAGGTATTCTGAATAAAGGAAAGGAAATCGAGATTCCAAAGCCAGATGAAGAGGAAGATCTCGCAGAACATAAGAGATTCACTTTCAAAAGCTTACCTTTAGAAGAGCGTCAGAATAATTTTAATGAAGTCTTCAGTAGATATGATAAGCTGAGTGCAATTGCAGAAGCTATGCGTTGTCTCAGATGCAACAGGCGATAGGAGGTGATACAGTGAAAAGCGTTAATATTAATATCAATGGTTTGCCTTTTCAGGCAGATAAAAACGATACCATCTTAGAAGCTGCTAAAAAAAATGGTATCATCATTCCAAGTTTATGCCATCTTGAAGGTGTACACGACGGAGGGTATTGCAGAATCTGTGTCGTTGAAGTTGAAGGAGAAAGGAATCTCAGAACTTCATGCAATACAAAAGTTAAAGAAGGCATGATTCTTCGAACAAACACACCTAAGGTTAAGCAAGTCAGAAAGATAGTTTATGAACTGATGCTGTCCAATCATCCTAAGGATTGCTTGAGCTGTACAAGGAACCAGCACTGTGAGTTTCAAAGCTTAGGCGAGTTGATTCAAACAGAAGAAGATCGATTTACAGGGACCCTTTCCAATGTCTACGTAGATACCTGTAACCCTTCTATAGAACGAGATATATCTAAATGTATTTTATGTAGAAGGTGTATAACCATCTGTAACGAAATACAAGGCGTTGGTGCCATTAACATGCAAAACAGAGGTTTTGATTCTTTTGTAGGGCCTCCTGAGACATTGAACTTAAATGACGTTAATTGTGTTTTATGCGGTCAGTGTACAACTGTTTGTCCAGTTAATGCTTTGAAAGAAAAAGATTCCATTGAAGACGTGAAGAAAGCATTAAATGATCCTACAAAAAGAGTCCTGGTTCAAACCGCTCCTGCAATACGTGCAGCATTGGGGGAAGAATTTGGATATGAACCCGGAACATTGGTAACAGGAAAAATGGTTACAGCGCTTCGACTTATGGGGTTTGATGATGTCTTTGATACCAATTTTGCTGCAGATTTGACTATTTTAGAAGAGGGAACGGAATTCTTGGGTAGAGTGAAAAAGACTTTGTCAAAAGATCCCGTAACACTTCCCATGATAACCAGTTGCAGTCCTGGTTGGATCAAATATATTGAGCATACTTATCCTGATTTGCTTCCCCATCTTTCCACTTGTAAGTCGCCCCATATGATGCTGGGTGCCCTTGCAAAGAGCTATTACGCGGATATAATCAACGAAAAACCTGAGAATATCTATGTGGTTTCTATTATGCCGTGTACCGCAAAGAAATATGAATGCACCCGAGAAGAAATGATTCAAGATGTAGATGCTGTGCTCACTACCCGGGAATTAGCAAGGATGATAAAAGATTATGGTATCGACTTTGTTAATCTGAAGGAAGAAAAATTCGATGACCTATTAGGATTTTCTTCGGGAGCAGCTGATATATTTGCAAATACAGGTGGTGTTATGGAAGCAGCCGTACGAACAGTATATGAAATAATAACTGGAAGAGAAATTCCTTTCGAAGACCTTCATATTCAACCTATTATGGGACTTGAATCTATAAAAGAAGGCTCTCTTACCATTGAAGATCCTGGTGAAGACTGGAAAGCTCTTGAAGGCTTTGAGGTCAAGATTGCTGTTGCCAGCGGGCTTAAGTCTGCTAAAAAATTACTTCAACAAATTGAAGACGGAACTTCTCCTTATCATTTCATTGAGATTATGGCATGCCCCGGCGGATGCATCAGTGGTGGAGGCCAACCAAGGCTCACAACAGATGAAATACGCCAAAAGAGATTAGAGGCCATATATCGAGAAGATGAGGGAAAATCTATCAGAAAATCTCACCTGAATCCAGAAGTCAACAAACTATACGAAGCTTACTTAGGCAAGCCCAATGGGGAGCTCTCTCACAAATTGCTCCATACACATTATGTTGCCAGAGGCACTTATAACGAGCAGGTTAAGTAAGTTCAAAATTAAAAAGCAGCTTGTGGGTAATATCCGCAAGCTGCTTCTTTGTCAGATAAAAGATAATGAAAAGAAAAAAGAGATAAGAGATAACAGATAATAGATAACAGTTATGGAGGATTTTGATTCTCAAAATCTTCATTTTATTTTAATAGAATTGCTAGTTTTGCCTAAGCAAAACTTACCTTAACTATTATCTGTTATCTGTTATCTCTTATCTTTCTTTAACCTATTATCTCTTATCTTTCGTATTCAAGCGTTGCTTTGCAATAGTTTATTTTCATTCCCCTACGCGAAAATTTTTGTTCGTATTCTGTCATTACATTATCCATAAGTATGCTATGAAGGTCATTGGTAACGTCTTGCACTGTAAAACCGCAGAGTTCGAATTCTTTTAAAGAAAAATCAAACAAATCCTTGTTATCTGTCTTAAATTCAATAATTCCTTCAGGCTTTAGTATCCGTTTATAGGATTCAAGAAAGTTCTTATGTGTCAAGCGTCGCTTAGCATGTCGTATTTTGGGCCACGGGTCACTAAAATTGAGGTAAATCTTATTGATTTCATTTTCCCCAATATATTCGCATATTACATCTGCAAATCTCCATGCACACTTTACATTATTAAGCTCACTTTTCTCAATTTTTTCAAGTGCTCTCAACAAGACAGTACCAATTGGCTCAATGGCAATATAGTTGGTGTCTGGGTTCATCTCTGCCAAAGACGTGATAAATCTCCCTTTTCCGCATCCTATCTCTATATGGATTTCATTTTCATTCTTAAAAAATTGATTCCATTTCCCTTTATGATCTTCTGGTTTTATTGCAAGAATTTGTGAGTAACTCATTACTTTTTCTTTTTCATTTTTAACACGTCTCTGTCGCATTGTATCCTCCAAGAATTAGAGATGTGAGATAATAGATGAAAGATAATAGTTAATAGTTAAGGTGAGTTTTGCTTAGGCAAAACTACAATTTGAATAAAATATAATGGAGATTTTGAGTATCAAAATCATCCTAAACTATTATCTGTTATCTCTTATCTGTTATCTGTTATCCATTTATCTTACTAAGTTAAACAAAGAGCAGTCTCCACTGCTCTTTACCGTACAATTACTTCCTGAACATAGCTTGCCAAACTTTGCTTCATTTTATTTAGCTCATTTTGAGCAAATGGGGTATAAGCTTTATTGTCATCTAAAAGTACGCCACTTCTTTTAAAATTTTGAATGCAAAACCGCTTGGCATTTAAAATTGATTGAGCAATATCAACCAAATCCTCTTCTTTTATTATTTCTTTATGGACCGTGGTCCGAAACTCATAAGAAATATGAGAATGCTTTATTATATCAATACTTTCTTCAATCTTTCGTATGTCTACACTTGCACCCACTACCTTCTGATATTGTGATAAAGGTGCCTTCACATCCATTGCAATATAATCTATTATATCTTCGTCTAATAGTTTTTTAAATAATATAGGGTTCGTCCCATTTGAATCTAATTTTACAAGAAACCCCATGCTCTTTATTTCTGCTATAAAATCAGCAAGATCCCCGTTTAAGGTGGGTTCTCCTCCAGAAATACAAACACCATCTAGATATTTTTTTCTCTTATTCAGATGCTTGAAAATTTCATCTGGGTCCATGACGTTCTTTGTTTTATTTACCAAATCAGGATTGTGGCAATACCCGCAACGAAAATTACACCCTCCAGTAAAAAGCACTGTGCATATTTTTCCCGGATAATCAATAAATGAAGTCTTAACTTGTCCTAAAATCTCCATGTTTACCCTACTTGAGTGATGGTTTTAATTTTCTGGTTATTTTTTAAGCTATTTTCCACAGAAAATTCAATTCTATCTTTGAATTCCTCCTGTTTTCCTCTGTTCCAAGACTGTACTGGGCGATGAAATCCTACAACTCTGGACCAGACTTCCGCTTCTTTACCGCAAGTAGGACATTCAAAATGTTCTCCTGCAATATAGCCATGCTCCAAACAAATTGAAAAAGTTGGTGTCACCGTAATATAAGGAATGGCTGTATTTTCCATTACTTTCTTAATAAATGATTTGCAAGTCTCAATGTCCTCAATTTGTTCACCTAAGAAGCCATGGAGAACAGTTCCTCCCGTATAAAGAGTTTGAAGTTTTTCCTGCCTTTCGACCGCTTCGAATATATCATCCGTACTATTCACTGGAAGCTGCGTTGAGTTTGTATAGTATGGCTCATCTTTACCTTGTGTGAAAATATTTGGGTAAACCCTTTTATCCAGCCTTGCAAATCTATAGGATGCTCCTTCTGCTGGAGCCGCCTCCAGATTCCATAGGCTTCCCGTTTCTTCCTGATATATCTGTATCACTTTATTCATGAATTCCATAATTTCAACTGCAAATTCATTGCCTTCATCTGTATTTAGATCTACACCTAAAAGATTTAGACAGGCTTCATTCATTCCATTAAGTCCAATAGTGGAGAAGTGATTTTTAAAGAATTCGCCCGTTGCATTTTTGATATCTTGTAGGTAATACTGTGAATAAGGATACAATCCTAATCCCATGTACTGTTCCAAAATGATCCGCTTACTTTCACATATTTCCTTAGCATATCCCATGAGCTGATGCACCTTTTGTTTGAATTCTTCTTTTGTCTTGGAAACATGCCCAATTCGTGCCATATTAAGGGTAACCACGTTAATGGACCCTGTTAATGGATTCGCCCCAAAAAGTCCGCCTCCGCGTTTACGAAGCTCTCTGTTATCTAACCTAAGCCGACAGCACATGGAACGAATGTCTTCTGGAGATAAATCTGAATTTAAGAAATTAGCAAAATAAGGGGTTCCAAACTTTCTTGTCATTTCCATAATTTTATTAACGGAATCCGATTCCCATGGAAAATCTTCGGTAATGTTCACGGTTGGGATAGGAAAACTAAAAGCCCTTCCTGCACCATCCCCCTCCATCATTACTTCACTATAAGCGATGTTAAACATATCCATTTCTTTTTGGAATTCCCCATAGGTTTTATCTAACAACTCCCCGCCAATCATAACCGCCTGATTTTTCAAAATAGCATGGGGGGTAATATCAAGGGTTATGTTTGTAAAGGGTGTTTGAAACCCTACTCGCGTGGGGACATTTAAATTGTATATAAATCGTTGCACCGCTTTTTTAACTTGCTTATAATCAAGCTGATCATAGTGGATAAATGGAGCAAGGTAAGTATCTACACTTGAAATCGCCTGAGCACCAGCAGATTCTCCTTGCAATGTATATAACAGATTGGCGATTTGCATTAGGGCTGATTCAAAATGTTTGGGTGGCTTAGACTCAATTTTGCCCTTTGCACCTCTAAACCCATTTCTTAAAAAGGCCTCTAAATCCCAACCACAGCAATAAGGTGCCAGAAGTCCTAAATCATGTATATGTAAGTCACCTTTGATATGAGCATCTCTTAATTCTTTTCTATATATTTTATGAAGCCAATACTTCTTGGTAATGCTTTCAACAATATGATTGTTAAGCCCTTGAAGGGAAAATCCCATATTGGCATTTTCGTTGACGCGCCAATCTTCAAGAGATACGTATTCTTCAATCATTTTTTCCGCATCCATAAATAGATTTTTAACTTCACGAATTTCCTCATGTTTCTTTCTGTAGATGATATAAGCTTTAGATGTCTTTGCATGGCCTTCTTCTATAAGGACCTTTTCAACAATGTCCTGTACATCTTCCACAGACGGTATACTGGCATTATAAGTTTCATTAAGGATTTCTTCCACAATATTGGAAAGCCTCTGTGCCTGCATCTCATCTTGGCCACCAACAGCATGTGCTGCTGAAAAAATGGCATTTTTTATTTTGATTAAGTCAAAATCAACAATTTCCCCTGTTCTTTTCTGAATCTTTGTTACTGCCATATCCACACTCCCTTGTGACAAACTTTTTGAAATAGTACAATATATAGTATAACACTGCCTATCCTATTTAAACAACAATTAATTATGATAGTTTCTGAGTAATTCTAGGAGGTTTTTCTTCATTTTTCTTCTGTTTTCTTTAATATTCATCAAGTTTTGCATTCCAAATATAAAAACTGCTGATTCTTCTCTCAGCAGTTCAAAATTCAACAAATAATTATTAAATATTTCCGAAATATTTTTTATGTATAACACAGATATTAGGTCCATGGTTTGAATGCCTTCTATTCATATATGAATACAGGAGTACCCAATTCAACTCGATCCCATAAATCTTTTATATCTTCATCATCCAGGGAAATACATCCTGCAGTCCAGTCAAATACACTGCTTTTACCATGAATTCCTAGTTTTCCTCCCAATTGCGTTGACCAATCCGGTCTTTTTTTATCTTCTATTGCCTTTTTGATTTTATCATATTCATCTTCATTAATGAGGCCATCTTTTAAGCCTCTTTCTGCATCTTTTAGATTAGGATAACTTAGCCCTAAAAATAAGGTGAATCGGCTCATTTGATTTTTAGTGCAGATATAATATTCACCTTCAGGGGTTCTTCCATCCCCTTCTCTTATCTTGTTTCCATTGGGTGAAAACCCTAATCCAATCTGAAAATGTCGGGTACATCCACCTTTCTCCCACAATTCCAGTTTCCGATCTGATTTATATATTTTTATGATTCCTTGGGAATTATTCGTTTCCATGGTTTCTTCCAACTCTTCCCCCTCCTTTACTTTCTACTTGGTTAGATAATAGATAAATAGATAATAGTTGTGGTAGGATTTTGTTGCACAAAATCTTCATTATAAGATGAAAGTTTTGCGTGCAAAACTATCCGTAACTGTTATCTCTTATCTATTATCTCTTATCTTTGAAGGGCAATTAACAATTGCCCTTTTAAGCTTATTTCAACGCATCTGTATGATACTTATTATGGGGATTCCAAATCATATATTCATGGACTCCCAAATCTTCTAATGCCTGAATTTGAGCTTTTAATTCTTTTGCTTCATATCGAATATATCCTTTAACCCAAGTTGCAGTAAAGTCCTGAATCCAAGGTCTAATTTTAGCTGGTGTGCTGATATTCTCATTACGTTCTAAAGCATCTTTTGTACCTTGGTAAATGGTTTCATAAGGATACGCATCTGGAACACTGAGCCCATAGACACCATTTCCATAATGACTGGGGTACATCATGGGTGCAATGTAATCCACTTCATTGCTTACTGCCTCCCAATGTTGACCAATACCCATATCATCCGCTACAGACCCTACCTGTCCATAAATATCTGCAGCAACATAAACTTCCTTCGCAGATAATTCATCATAGGCATAATTTAAAAAACTTTGAATGGTTTCAGCTTCTGTTTCTTCTTCGGTATTTCTAAAGTCCAATTGAGCATCCTTCGCTGGCGGTAAGGCAGGGAAACGGACGTAGTCAAACTGAATTTCATTAAAGCCATGATCCGCAGCTTCTTTCGCTATCGCCACATCGTACTCCCATAGCTTTCTGTCATGGGGGCTCGCCCAGTACATATTATCTGTGCTTTTATAAGGTTTTGCACCATTTTTATATACAATAATTCTCTCAGGATATTGATTCACATATAACGTGTCTTTAAAGGTTACGATTCTTGCTATTGCATAGATATCATTGTCCTTAAGCTTTTTCATAAATGCATCCATATCTTTTATGAATGCTTTGGAATTGGCATCTGGACAGAACTCTTCTGCTGCTTTTGAATTAAAAAGGACATATCCATAGTCATTTTTAACATCTATGACAAATGAATTAATTTCAGTTTCCTTTGCCAGTTCAATAAAGCGGTCGATGTTGGATATGGCACTGTGCAACGAAACATAAATTGCTTTCGCTTCAACCTTAGGATTGTTTTCATAATTTTCAACTTTATATTTTGGTTTGAAATTAAGATGTGTGAAGGCTTCTCTGAAATTCTCTCCAATATTTTTCAAAAGAGTTTCAGAGGGCACCCACCCTTCAATAAAATGGTCTATAATGACATATTTTATTTTACTCCAGGATTCGCCATTATCCAAAGTTATTTCATCTGAAAGCTCAACTGCTGAAAATTTAACGACATTTCCTTGAGCTTCCGATTGTATAGAAGTGTCACTGTATAGTATGACATCTGAGTTGGTATATCGTATGGCATCGGGGTTGTATTCTCCCAATGCAGCACGTGCCGCCTCTTGCTCTGTTATACTGTCAACTACCTGACCTTCAGTAGGTACTGCTGCCTCATTCGAACATGCTGTAAATGTAATGATAGCAGTCATCATGCTGATTGCTACCACATGCCATACTTTTTTCTGCAAGACAATCACTCTCCATCGTCAATTTTTTATGATATGAAACAATTATATCATCTTTAAGTAAAATTACTAAGCATAATTTTTTGTTTTCATTACATTTTTTCCTATTCTACGACAATAACTTCCTATTCTATAACAATAACAATGGTTTTTCCAATTTCTACCCAATCATATAGGAATTTGGCATGAGAGGTATAATTTCTGACACATCTATGAGATAAAGGTGTAGTTCCAATGGTACTGGTGTACTCAATATGCCCAGGGTCGATTCTTTTTTTTCCTGTTATCTTATAGTTTACGGGAATACCATGTATATAAGTTCCTCCTGTAAATCTCACTGCATAGGGCGCATATCCTGCTATGACTTTTGTTACATCATTTAAATAGATAAATTTTTCTCTTTTTTCTATTACATAATAATACCCAAGGGGTGTTTCTATTTTGTACTTTGCATTTGCTCCTGTAGTAGCAAGGGTATAGGATACCAATACCCACTTTTGATTCGTTTTTTCAAAGACACCTTCGTTTTGATTATTTCTATCTATTATAACAATTTTTTTTAATTCATTAAGGCTTTGTGATTTCAAATAGACCTTCGGCACCCAGCATTGCAACCCATTATTTTCTACAAGCACCTTATAATAGCCGTTAACATCGTCAAGCACTCTTAACAAAGAACCGTCTTCAATATAAATGAAGTTCTCTTTATTTGATAAGGAGAAGTATCCCGGCGCACTTTGTGCCCTTCTATTTCCATAATCATCGTATACTCTCCCTTTATTCCTTGGTGGATATCCAGCTCTATTTTTATAATTGTTCACATAAGTAATCCTTCCCAATTGGGCCTCAGCCTCCATTTTTTCAATTTCTGAGTACATCTTGTCAAATTGAAACTTTCTCATTTCTACTACAGAAGACAAAATAAATCCAAATTGCTGTTCCTCATTTTGCCACCAATAGACATGGTACCATACATCACTCCCATATTTTTCGATATACTCGCCTTTAACCGTTTCATATAAATTCAGTTTCTCATACATGCTTGCAGTTCTTATAACATTTCCTGAAAGTGCGGGTGATTCTCGAATATTGACTTCTCCCTTATTGGCTACTATGTAATCATAGTTTATAAAATATTTATCATATTTCAAACTTACTTCTATCTCTTCTGGAATCAAAGTCCCACTGTCTTCCAGCATAATGCTCTCTTGTAATAAATCTTTCTCCTCTGTTTCTTCCTGGGCTGTTTCTTCCTTTATTATTTCTTCCTCGGTTATTTCTTCGTCCGTTACAACAGTTACAACCACCTCTAAGTCATGAGATTTATCTTTGCTCTCTAATGCAAAGCAACTTGAAAAAGAAAAAATACACATTATTACTAAAAAAATTTTTTTCATTTACTCACCTGCACAATCTATACTTATCGTTAATTAATATGAAAAAAAAGCTGTCTTAATAACCGTCTAACACGATTATTCTGAAATTTAACAGATTCTATGAGGTCAATTCGAATGATTCTTGCAAGAATGCAGTATGTAACAATTACAGTGTTTCCATCTTTTTAATGTAATTCTTTAGCAATAGGTGCTATGGTGGCTTTTGCTGAAGCCATTAATGAAAGCGGCTATGAACCTGATAGAACGATTGTCTTTTGCGCTTTTGACTCTGAAGAATTTGGTGCAATGGATGTAGGTACAGATTGGTTGGTTGGATCTTGGAATCTATTAAAAGAGAAGAGTGATGATTGAGCGGCATACGGATCCTGAAGTAACTGAAACCTTCTATCATTCTCAGTTTGATACCGAAGAAAGAGCTTCTATTGATAAATATAAAGAGTGTTTATCAACTTATGGAAGCTTGTTGATTAAAATCGTCTGATTACTAAGCTATTGGACGAGGCCCTTTCTTCAGGCAAGGATCTCAGCACTGTAGAGAGCTTAATTGCTGATTATAATCAAGGTCAAAGGGATGCTGCAAAAACAATCATTATGGGTACTCAATACTTAGACGTTGAATCAGTTGCTTATCAAGCACATTACTATGCAAACCTTCCTCAAATGTTTGATACAGCCATAAGCGCATTAAATGATGGCGACGCAGCAGCAGCCATTTCTGCATTAAAGCTTAGTGGCAAATATTATTCAGAGTTTCTTGATAAAGAAACTTGGTACAAAACCTATCAAGACAGTATTGTTTTAGATGCTCCAGATAGAGAAATTCTCTGGGCAAAAGGCAGAAAGTTAAAAGCTTATGATCATTATGATTTATTTGAAAGCTTAAGAGCAAAAGCTGAAAATGGAAGAACTGACTTTGCTGATGAAATAGAGACACTTCAAACCTTTAAAGTAGATGCTTTACAAAGAGTCGCATCAAGTTATGCATCGGATAAAGCTGTTTTTGAGAAAGCATCAAAAGAGCTTCCTTTAACCCTCGCCGATGAATTGATTGAAGCCCTTAAATAAATAACTAGAAAATAATATTTTACCAAAAAAGTCCTGAAAATTTTTTCAGGACTTTTTTAGCTTAACAACGTCCCCTCGTATAATGTATTGACTGCTCCTAGTTGGCCTTGTCTTTCTCCTTCTTATTTTAGCCAAGACATATGCATTGCATACTTATTCTTGTTTAACATCGAACCCTTATCAAAGGATTAAGTTTCTTGTTTTAATAGTATAATCACCCGAATGGGTGATAGTTTTTAAAGCTGATATTGATTAGAATTAGAGAAGATATAAGATATCGAAAGGAGAATAAATGATGTGCATGAATTGGAAATATTCTAAATCGATAAGCATGACTCTAATTTTCATGATGGTTTTTTCATTATTAATTACTATCAGCTATGGTGAGGACTTAAATCAATCTGTAGATTTAGCCCAAAATGATGGACCACAAAACATCGAAGAAGTAAATATGAGCGATATTAGTAACCATTGGGGATATGAAGCAATATCCAAATGGGTGGATAAAAATCTGATTTCAGGATATCCTGACGGGACATTTAAACCAGACGGCAAAATTACAAGAGCAGAGTTGTTAACTTTAATAAATAGACTATATGGGTTTTATGAAACATCAGATAAAAACTATAGTGATGTAGCTGAGGATGATTGGTACTATGATGAAGTAAGCATTGCGAAGAAAAATATGTATTTAGATTGGTACAAAGAAAAAGCGTTTTATCCCAATAAAAAAATCACTAGACAAGAAGCATGTGCAATCTTATCAGCTATAAACAACTTGGATTTATTGCAGGAATCAGCATCTATGCAGGCTTATTCAGATTATGCTAGCATTCCGGAGTGGAGCAGAGAATATATAGATGCAGTTGTTAGTAAAGGATACATAAAAGGCTATGAAGATAAAACTTTAAGACCAGAAGGAGAGATCACCAGAGCAGAGGCGGTCACAATGCTGGATAGGGTTATAGGAAAATTGATCAATAAAGAAGGAACGTATGGTCCTGAAGAAGGACAACAAATTATTGAGAGTAATCTTACAATAAACAGTAAAGATGTTATATTACAAAACACTATCGTAAAAGGAGATTTAATACTTGCTGCTGGAGTCAAAGAAGGAAATGTTGATTTGCAAAATGTCATTGTTGAAGGTAAAACTATTATAAATGGTGGCGGAGAAAATTCAATTACATTTGACAGCAGTGTTCTAGGAGAAATCATTGTCTTTAAAGTCAATGGAATGATTCGAGTGGTATCAAAAGATAGTGAAATAGGTAGATCAATACTAAAGTCCGGAGGGAAGTTGGAAGGACAATTTAATGATTCTAAAATTGAGATACTAGGTGATGGGCAAAAAATAGAATTGGATGGAGATTTTGATGAGATAAAGGTTGAAGCGGAAATAACAATAGAAGTTACAAATGATACAACAGTGAATGTTCTAGAAATCGCAAAAAATGGTAATGGGACACAAATTGATATTGAGAAGAATGCACAAGTTAGGGAGATTATATTTAATGAATCTGCAATAGTAACAGGTAAAGGAAATGTAATTATTGCTAAGATAAATGCAGATGAAGTTACTATGGAACAACAAGTTGAACAGAAAATAGTACAAAGTGGAGTTGACGGCAGCGGCGTAAAGGAAAAAACAAAAAGTACTGGTTCTTTTGGTGGCACTTCTAGGGATAATACCGCACCAACGCCAGGAAATAACGGAAACATTGATATAGAGTGTAGAACACAATCAGCTATACTAAGTTGGGTAGAAGCAACAGATAATAAAACGGATCAGAATGAATTAGAATATTTAGTTTATTATTCTGAAAATGACAATATAGATACAGTATCCGACATAGAATTAAACGGAGATGCTATTGGAACTTATGAGGCTGATATAAGAACAAAATCAGCTATAGGGCTCACTTCTGATACAACATACTATTTCAATGTCATAGTAAAAGACGAATCAGGAAATAAAAGCTCATATGAAAGCATTTATGCAAAGACGGATGCACTGGAAGATATGACTACACCAACTGTTAACACATATTTTCCGGTAGCTGATGCAAATGACATAGCAGCAGACAGCGATTTAGCACTAGAATTTAATGAAACTGTAGTAAAAGGAATCGGAAATATTACAGTCAAAAAATCAGATAATACTACAGTAGAAACGATCAATGTCACATCAAGTGCTGTGACAATCAATTCTGATGAAGTAACCATTAATCTATCTAGCAATTTAGAATATGGAACAGGGTATTATATCTATATTGATGCAGGTGCGTTTTTAGATTTGTCAGGAAATCAATATGCAGGTATAGATGATGCGACAGTCTGGAACTTTACTATAGAAACTGCGCCAGATACAGGTCCACCAACTGTGAACACATATTTCCCAGCTGATAATGCAAATGACATAGCAACAGACAGCGATTTAGTAGTAGAATTTAATGAAACTGTAGTAAAAGGAATCGGAAATATTACAGTCAAAAAATCAGATAATACTACAGTAGAAACGATCAATGTCACATCAAGTGCTGTGACAATCAATTCTGATGAAGTAACCATTAATCTATCTAGCAATTTAGAATATGGAACAGGATACTATATCCTTTTAAATGCAGGCGCATTTTTAGATTTATCAGGGAATACGTATGCAGGTATAGACGATAGTGTAACATGGAATTTTACAGTTGTATCTTCAAAAGAAATGACAGGGGAAGGAACAAGTGATAATCCGTTTATTATTAACAGCATTGAAGATTTGGTACTTGTAGGTAGTGGTGTGAATAGCGATGGCAATGATTATAGCTTTTCAGCATACTATGAATTAGGACGTGACCTAGACTTTGAAGCAACTGGAAGTTATGAATCAGAAACTGTAAATACTTCCCTTACTAAAGCAGGTGGTGGCTCAGGCTTCACGCCTATAGGAAGTAATAGTGACGCATTCAATGGTTCTTTTGACGGCAAAGGTTATGTAATTTCCAACCTATATATGAATACATATAAATCAGGAGAAGTAAACTATGCTGCCTTATTTGGATATGTTATTAATGGGCAAATAAAGAACTTGGGAATCGTAGATGCTGATATAACTGCAAGCGCATACAATCATAATCCTATATCAAGTATATTAGCTGGAGCTAATATTGGAGGGACTATCACAAATTGCTATGTAACTGGTAATTCTAACGCTGTACGAACAGGTACAAGTGGAAGTAGCTATGCTAGTGGATTGATCGGTTCAAATGATGGTAGCATTACAAACTGTTATGCGGAGGTAGATGTTGAATCTTCAGCTGGAACATATACTGCGTATGCAGGTGGATTGGTGGCTGCTTCTGGGGGCGGTAGCGTTATTAGTGATTGTTATTCTATGGGCGATGTGACAGTATCAGGTGGAAGCGTTGATGGTGGAGGTATTGCAGCATATAATCACGGTACAATAACACGCTGCTATTCCACTTGTGATATATCTGCCACAGGAACAGGCGGATTAAGAGTTGGAGGAATAGTTGGATACAATGGCAGTAACAGCATAACAAGTTCTATTGCATATAATAACACATTAACAACTTCTACTACTGGAACCAGTTATATTGGCAGAGTTGTTGGAAATAATACAGCGACACTTTCCAATAACTATGCTAAAGAGAATATGATAGGTGGAGGCGGAACGGCTACCCATGACGACACTGGTGGTGCGGATATCTCGATGACACAATTAAATGAGATTAGTAGTTATGATAATACGGGTACTGCCCCAGATCTTAACTGGGATTTTGATACCATATGGCAAATGGGTTTAGACAGACCAATAATTCGAGGTGTGGGAGACGATAATGGCGGATTACCTTTCAATTATTTAATCAATGATGATTTTGAGGATGATACAGCAGGTTCTGCCCCTTCTGATTGGACTATAAAATATACACCGGTAACAGTATCTAATACAATTAGTAAAAATGGTAGTCATTCCCTAAGCCTTGATGGTGTAAATGGGTCAGCAGCAGCTTGCTATAAGCCAATTGATATTTCAGGATTAAACACCCTTATTTTTGAAGCTTTTCTATACCCGACTTCCGAACAAGAAAATGGGACTATGGAGTTTTCAAATAATTACGAAAACAGGAAATTAAGAGTGACGGTTTTAAATGGAAAAATACAATACAGCACAAGCGCCCATGATAATAACAATTTAGTTGAGCTAGCAGATTATACCGTCAATACTTGGTATCATGTAAAAATAGTAACGGACTTAGTAGCAAAAACTTTTGATGTTTATACTGATGGTATAAAGCGAAATAATGATCCAATATCGCTAATTAATATGTTAACGCCACTAAATGCAGCAGGAATGTCTTCGGGTAACTCTGGTGGTAGTAACCTAATATACTTCGATGATGTCAAGGTATACGGTTATTAAAACCATGTATAGGTAAACCATAGTTTGATTGACTTTTGAAAACTTCGGAGTTCAAGGCACGGCGAGAGTGAGTAGCGGAGCTTACTTCAGGTAAGTGAGCATTCTCACTTGAAGGCAGTAACGCAGGAATTCGGAGTTTTTCAACAGTCTGAAGTCCCAAGAATATTTCTTGGGACTTTATCATTGATTGATAAATATATAAGGAAGATTTTCAATTGGGGTATGCTTCCGTTTGGCTGTCTGTGCCAAATAATTGAATAAGCTGATATTTAGAGTTTATTTCTAATTTTCGATAGATATTTTTTATATGTGTTTTTACAGTGTTTTCACTAATAAATAATTCTGTAGATATTTGCTTATATGTACAACCTTTAAGAACGAAGGTTACAATTTCTTTTTCTCGTTCTGATAATTCAGATGTTAATGTATATGACTCAAAAACACTGTCTTGTTTGGGCATGCTTAGAGAGGAGAAAAATCTAAAGAAGGCATGATTGCTCAAGAGCTTAGACATTTGATGATTGAGTATGGGGAGTAAGAGTAATACCACAAAAAGAATACCAATTGAAAAAGCAGATACAAGAAGATGGTCCCCTTGAGATTTATGCATAATTGTCTGTCCAATTAACCCGCCACACCATACACCAAATACATTTGTGCCTAATCCTAAGCCAAGGACTTTTGAAGGATTACGGGTATATTCGAAAAGATCACCCATTATGCGCCACCAGAAAAAATCAAAGACACCATAAGCGAAAAGTAAAGGCGTCATTATTAGAAAGAAACTTATTACTGTCTTGGGCAATAGAAAAAATCCAATATATGAAATGCCTAAAAAAAACATGCCCATATAAAGTGTATAAGCTTTATTTTCTCTAGTTGTAAACAATCTCATTATCAATAGTCCTAGCATGTAAGGTATATTTGTATAAACGCTTGAAAGCGTTTCGAATTCTCCAAAATAAGGATACACTACGGAGAACATGGTTCCAGAGGTTAAGGTAATGAGAAAAATAAAAAAATAAAATACAAGCATAGGATGGTATAAAGATCTTTGTAAAGATATACTTGTTCTCACAGAAGTGGATGAATCCATGCTAGCCTTAGGACCCGTTTCAAGTCTTAAAGTAAAATAGAAAGAAAGGAGTAACATAGATAGTATGAAAAAGAAGCCCCAATAACCAGACACCTTCATTGATAGGAAAGCGGCTATGGTGAGTACGATATTTGCGAGAATCAGTACATCCGCAGATACTTTGCCTCGATCTTTTGGAATAGAGCAAAGTTTATAAAAAAATGCCCAGCTGGTAACGTAAGTGCCGGCAATAAAGGAAATTGGAACGATAAGTAAATGCCAAATATTAGGACTGGCAAAGATTAATGCAAAGCTTCCTATAAAGCATGTTAGACTTGAATACAACATAATCTGCTTAGCCATAACAGAATTCTTTACAAAAAAAGCAGCCAGAAGAATCCCCGAAAAGTGAGCTGCAACTGTTGCATTATTCATCATAGTACCGTTAAAACCTAATTGATCTGCTAAACCATACAATACAGGACCCTCGTAGGGTAGTGACATAATCCATCCTAGAAAAAGTGCAAAGCTAATACGCATTATAATACTTTGCGTTAATTTCATATCTTTTTTCACCCAACCTTATCTATATCTCGTAATAATATCATTCTTTATTTACTTGAAATTTCCTCTAATTACTTTTAACTATTATAACAAGATTGTAGATTTACGTAAAGCGAAAGTGATAGCAAAATAAATTTGATCAGAAAAACTACCTTTGACCCTAGCCGATGAATTGATTGAAGCCCTTAAATAAAACTTTTTAAGAAAGCCAAGAAGGCCAAGGGGACGTAAACGTCCCCTTGGCCTTTATTATTTATTCCGCTAGCTTATAGATATTGACAATATCTTCTTTATAGAGTTTTTTGAAGCCTCCCCCTACATATCCCAATCCATTATCGATTGCTCTTTCTGCCATCTTTTCAAACCCGTCCGTAGGAAGATTTGCATTTTTAAAGGTTGTTGGGATTCCCAGCTCATGAATAAAGCTTTCCATTCTTTTTATACCTTCCAATGCGGTTTTTTCAGGATTATCGGAATCGTATGTTACATCCCACACATTAACAGCAAACCGGCAAAATCTATTGATGTCTTCTTTATAGACATGCTTTGCCCAAGCGCACATAGTGATTCCCAATGACCCACCATGAGATAAATCATATTCGGCACTGATTTCATGACCGGTTCTGTGTGACCCGAAATCTCCCATTATTCCTAAAATATCATTATGGGCAATGGAACTGGCCCACATAATCTCGCCAGTTGATTTATAGCCTCTCTCATAAACCGCTGACGGGCCTTCCGTAATCAGCGTTTTAAATACACCTTCACATAATCTGTCCAAAAGCTCAGAATGCTCTGATTTTATAAAATAACGCTCCCAAACATGAGCGAAGATATCTACAACACTGGCAGCCATATAGTATTTAGGAAGTGAATAGGTGAGCTCTGGGTTCAAGATTGCAAAAACCGGCTTCAAAACGTCACTCTTTAATCCTCTTTTATACATGCCTGTTTCGTTGGTCAGTACCGCACAACCATTAGTTTCGCTTGCTGTTGCGGGAACTGTTAAAACGGCCCCAACGGGTATTGTTTTTTCAATTTTTGCTTTCCCTGAATAAAAATCCCAGACATCTCCTTCATAAGGAACCCCTATGGCAATTGTCTTCGCAGTATCAATGACACTTCCGCCTCCTACTGCCAAAATAAAATTAATACTTTCTTTTCTACAGATCTCTATTCCTTCATTGACCAATTCAAGTCTCGGGTTGGACTTGACGCCTCCTAATTCCGTAAATTGGATACCACTATCTCTTAAGGAATTTATAATTTTTTCATAAACACCTATTTTTTTAATGCTTCCACTCCCATATAGAAAAAGTACCTTGTCGGTTTTTTCTTTTATTAGTTGACCAACAAGATTTTCCTTGCCTTTGCCAAAATGCACTTCCGTTGGCATACTGAATGTAAAATCATACATATTCAAAACCCCTTTCTTACCTCTTTATCTTTAAAAAATTTAAATGTTAAATGGTTAGCCATGGCAGAAATTTACCTCTTAAATATGATATCATATTTTGAAAAAACATATAACAAAACTTATAGTTTTTAAAGCCCCAAGGGGACGTCAGGCTGTGTGAGAATTAAGCATAAATAGTAAATAGCAAGCTCAAAA
>JADQBM010000109.1 GCA_016278615.1 Clostridia bacterium
ATGGTACTTGGCGGGCAGCCGCCTGGGAGAGTAAGTCGTCGCTGGTTTTGAAAAAGATCTGAAATGATAATCATTTCAGATCTTTTTTTAGTTAGAATGAAACTGAAGTATAAGTTTAAGTATAAGTTTGTAGGGGCTGGCCCCGTGCCTGCCCGTTAAAAGTTTTAAGAATTTAATCTTTAACTTAAGCTACTCCGAAGGAGTCTATTTATACTTAACATTTTTATTCTACTCCGAAGGAGTTAAATTTACACTCAACACTACAACGCGAAGCTTATATTATTAATTGTTCAGTTTTTCTAATTCATTTTTCAAGTGTTCTATTTCTTTTTTTAATGAGCCTAACTGTGCTAAGGCAGCTAAAGAAAAGACAAAAGCTACAGGTGCTAAGTATGCTAAGAATTCCATTTTATTCACCTCCATGGTTTAAATGTCGTATAAGCTAAAGTAAAATATAAGTATGAGTTTAATTATATAAGAGACCTCATATTTCTGCAAAAACAATAACCAGAGGCAGTGGATTTAATTTGTATTTTATCGGGCATACTGAATATATTGAAGGGTTAGGAGGAAGATAAGGTGGATTTGTTATTTTCTCAAAAGTGGTTAGAAATTGAAACATGGATCAGTATTTCGGAGAAGTTTGGTGTTTTTGGGCCTGTTTATGGTATTGCAGTGACAATGATAGAATCGTTTTTTCCACCCTTACCTTTGGCATTATTTGTGACACTCAACGTTATGATGTTCGGTCCGGTATGGGGCACTATTTATTCTTGGATAGGGACTTGTTTAGGATCTATAATGGTATATTTATTACTAAAAAAATATGGGAGAAATAAATTTTTCATATTGGAAGAAAAGTATCAATTAATAGGAAAGGCCTCTCATTGGGGAAGAGAAAAAGGTGGCATGGCCATATTTGCTTTATTATGTTTTCCTTTTACTCCTTCCATTGCGGTGGCTGTGTTAGCAGCTATAACTGGCATTAGAAAAAGGACATACTTTATTGCCTTAATTTTTGGAAAAATGGTTATGATTATGATTCTCAGTGTAATAGGATACAATGTATATGCTGCTATCAAGTACCCTTTGCGTTTAATAGGGGTCTTGTTGATAATAGCTGCTTTCTATTTTGCTGGTAAAAAGTTATTAGACAAGCTACAAAAATTTTTTTCTAATAAACAAAGTTATTAAAAAATGACTGATGAATAACCCAGGTATGTTTTTAACTCCAAAGGAAAAGATAATCCTAACTCATAAAAGCAGAAGGGAGTATCGGATGAAAGCGATTGTGTATGAAGGAATGAGGGACGTAAAAGTAAAGAATGTTAGGGACCCTGAGTTAATCAATGGAGATGATATTATTGTAAAAGTAACTTCAACGGCAATATGTGGCTCAGATTTGCATCTTATTCATGGAATGATACCCAACATGCCCAAAGGATTTGTGTTGGGACATGAAACCATGGGTATTGTTGAGGAAATAGGAAAAGAAGTTCATGAAGTTAAAAAAGGTGACCGAATCATCGTTCCTTTCCCAATTTCTTGCGGGCATTGTTGGTTTTGTGAACATGATTTATGGAGTCAGTGTGACAATTCAAATCTAAATGGAGAAGCTGGCGCTATATTTGGGTATAGCAATACATTTGGTGGTTATGATGGGGGGCAGGCTGAATATCTGAGGGTGCCTTATGCCAATGTAGGTCCTATGAAAATACCTGAGGAATTAACGGATGAACAGGCACTCTTTTTAACGGATATTTTGCCAACATCTTATTGGGGTGTAGAAAACGGGGGCGTAAAAAAAGACGACACGGTAGTTGTTTTGGGATGCGGCCCTGTTGGTCTCTTAACAATAAAATGGGCAGCTTTTAAAGGTGCAAAACGAATCATTGCTGTAGACTATATTGATTATCGAATAAAGCATGCTCAGAAATATAACGGTGTGGAAGTAATTAATCTTGAAGAGCACGATAACACAGGAGAATATATCAAGGAAATTACCCATGGAGGAGCCGACGTTGTTATTGATTGTGTGGGAATGGATGGAAAGATGACAGCTGTTGAAAAGGTTGAGACCCTTTTAAAACTTCAAGGGGGTTCAAAATCTGCTATTGAGGTTGCTACGCAGGCTGTAAGAAAAGGTGGTACTGTTTCATTAGTGGGGGTATATGGGGCAAGATATAACATGTTTCCGTTAGGAGATTTTTTTGCTAGAAACATTACTCTAAAAATGGGACAATGCCCGGTACATTCCTATGTAGATCCAATTTTGAACCTGATACAAGATGGTAAATTTGATGGGACAGACATCATTACCCATCGTCTTTCATTGGATAAGGGGGAGCACGCTTATGAGATTTTTGATAAAAAGATAGATGATTGCATTAAGGTTATATTGAAGCCTTAGTCTTAACCCAATAAAATTAATACCAAAAAAGAGCGTGTTGTACGCTCTTTAATAATGTTCAGAAGTTATGTGAAGAATACTCTATTAAATTATGAGTATATAACGTATAATGACTGTTAGACAGTATGTGGTGGAATCAAGTCAAGAACCTACTGTTATAAAAATAAAAAGGAAAACATAAAAAATGATTGCTATTTTTGCTAAAATATTAAGCATATTCAGTATCGTATTAATCGGATTTGTTGCTAATAAATTAGGTTGGCTTCCTATTGAATCCAGCAAGTATTTGTCTAAGATTCTTATTAATATTGCTGCACCCGGCCTAATCCTATATTCTATGAGTCATGAACAAATGAGTGAAAATACACTAACTCCCATAATAGAAGTTATTGCTTTAATGTTTATTGTACTCATCATGTGTAGCCTGATTTCTATACCTACTGTTAAAATGATGCGTGTTAATAAGACCGATCAGGGCATATACCGGCTTATGCTCATATGTACCAATAGTGGATTTATTGGATTTCCCTTGGCACTGGCTGTCTTTGGAAATGAGGGATTATTCTTTATGATTTTAGCAAATGCCGTATTTAGTATTTTTCTTTTTACAGGAGGTATCTTGTTACTCACTTATGATATAAATAGAGATAAAAAATCTTTAAGGGACTTACTAAAGTCACTTATATCTGTCCCCATGGTAGCTTCTATTTCTGGCTTGTTCATATTCTTATTAAATATATCATTTCCGGAAATTTTAGAGAATATGTTATCAACGGTAGGGGCGATGACAACACCTATCTCTATGTTAATTATAGGAATTCAATTGCCAGGAATTAAATTGAAGCAAATGATTATGGATAAACAGTTATTATCCGCTACTATTATAAGATTGATTTTAGTCCCTTTGGTACTGTTTGCAATTTTAATAAACTTCAATTTTACGCCTTTGGCGCTGTGTATTATTGTTTTTGCCATGTCACTTCCTTCAGCGGCGATGATTGTGGTTTTTGCAGACGAATATGACTTAAATACCAGACTGGCATCACAAGGCGTTTTATTGACCACATCTTTATCTTTAATCACCATACCTATAACAGCCGCCTTGTTGACTGCTTATTTGGGCGTATAAGAAGACTTTAGGCATTTAAACATAGAGGATCAGATTAATATAGTAGGTAATAGGAAAGTAAAAATATTAATGGGAGGAATATCATGGAAAAAAACACTTATATTATGGAATACATCCATAGAGGAAAAAAAGCACAAAAGGAATTTGAGAAATATAACCAAGAACAAGTAGATAAAGCCGTCAAGATTGTAGCAAAGGTTGTTCATGATCATGCAGAAATTCTTGCTAAAATGGCAGTAGAAGAAACAGGTATGGGCATATATGAGGATAAAGTCATAAAAAATAGAATGAAAGCAAAAGTGATATGGAACAACTTAAAAGGTAAGCCTTCAGTGGGTATTATTGAAAGAAATGCCCTAACAGGAATAACCAAAGTGGCAAAACCCATGGGGGTGGTAGCTGCCATTACACCTTGCACCAACCCTATTGTTACACCCATGAGCAATGCTATGTTTGCATTAAAGGGACGAAATGCCATTATTATTACGCCTCATCACAGAGCCATACAATGCAGTACAGCAACGGTTGAAATGATCAATGAAGTACTACGAAAAAATGGTTTTCCTGATAACCTAATCCAGATTATTATAGAGCAATCAAGAGAAAATACAAAAGCTCTTATATCCAACGCAGATGTTGTGATTGCTACAGGGGGAATGAGTATGGTGAAGGCAGCATACAGTAGTGGTAAGCCGGCTTTGGGCGTCGGGGCGGGAAATGTTCAATGTATTATTGACAAAGATGCAGATATTTCAGATGCTGTGCCTAAAATAATAACAGGAAGAATTTTTGATAATGGCATTATTTGTTCCGGGGAACAGTCTGTTATTGTGCCAGAGGACAGCTATGACGAAATCATTGAAGTTTTTAAAGAACAAGGCGCTTATTACGTAGAAAATGAAGAAGAAAAAGAAGCAATCAGAGAAGCGATATTTGAAAAGAGTCATATGAGCAGACATGTGATTGGACAGTCTGTGCAAACCATAGCTCAATTGGCTGGTGTGGAAATTCCAAAAGAAGCGAGAGTCATTTTAGTTGAGGCCAATGGCATGGGAACAGAAGATATTTTGTCAAAGGAAAAAATGTGTCCGGTTTTAGCTTTATATAAATATAAAGACTTTAAGGAAGCTGTCGAGATTGCACATGCAAATCTTGAAGTGGAAGGTAAAGGACATAGTGTTGCAATTCATTCTAACTCTATTCATAACATTGAATATGCAGGAGAGAATTTAGAAGTATCAAGATTTGTCATTAACCAAACAAGTGCTACCAGTGCAGGCGGAAGCTTCTTTAATGGGTTTGCCCCTACAAATACTTTAGGGTGTGGTTCTTGGGGAAATAACAGTATTTCAGAGAATCTGGACTATAAACACTTAATTAATATCTCCCGTATCGGACATTTCATGAAAGACAATAAAGTTCCTACAGATGATGAACTCTGGGAAGTGTAATTAATATATTCCGTTAATTTTTAAAACACAATCAGCTTGCAGACATATAAATTTGTCTGCTAAGCTGATTGATTTTTTTGAATAATAGATTTCAATAATTAGAAAATACCAAATGAAAAAGTATAAGCAAATTGATTATATAGCTCTTTTTAATTATAATGGTTACAGGATGAAGATTTTACCATAATGGGTTGCATATTAGAAAAGTATTTTTTTAGAAAATTGTAATTAAAATAGGGTAAATCTTATAGCAAATTTGAATAGAAAGGAGGATGTATATAATGATTAGAAAAATTAAACTGCCCATTGTAATCCTTATATTCTTAGGAATGACCTTTTATTCCATAGGTCAGGAGGCACAAGCAACCCTAAAGATCAATGTAGATGCATGGCTTCATGCTGTAAAAATTGTGTATAAGAATCAGGACATAACAGGTCAGCTTTCACCTGTCGTAATAAAGGGTACTACTTATCTACCTGTTGGAAATTCTGCCAATTTTTTTAATAAGGATATTTCATGGAATGCCTTAAATAAAACTATAACAATTACAGACAGGTCTATAGACTTACAGTATATGGAGCAGGAAAAGAAAATTTCAGAACTGCAAAATATAATAGGGCGACTTGAAGGGCAATTGGAATCAGTTAATATAGAAACCTTGGAGTTGGAATTAAATGATACATATGACGAATACCGAGATGTATTACTAAAATTTACTTTGACAGGCGATGAAGACAGTATTACCGTTAAAATAAAAGCCGATAAAGAAGACTGGAATGATAATTTTACAAATAGTCAAGAAGAGAAATTTATTAGTAAAGTATGTCGCTATATCCATAGGCATTTAAATGATGTGGATATTGAGGGAAGTGTTAAAGACGGATCTAAAAGCATATTAGAGTTCTCAGCCAAATCAGAAGGGAGCATAAAAATTGGGAATATTGACATTAATGATTTAGAAGATATCCTTAACGAGAAGCTATATGATAATGATTTCGGAAGGCTTAGAAATATTAGTAATAGGAACCTGGATATTGACGTTAAAGGAAATGACGATGAATTTTCATTTTACATCGAAATAGATTTAGATGATTATAAATCTCAATGGAATCGTTTAGATGAAGAGGATATTGAAGATTTTATATATGAGATATATGAATATATCAGAGATAAAGAAACTTTTTTTGAAGATTCAGAAATAACAGGTTATTTCTATGATACCCATAAGAATAAAAGACTTGTTAAGTGCTATGAATCGAATAACCGGTTGAGATTTATACATTATTAATCACTTAACCCAATGAAGAATATTTAAAACAATCCCGCAGGGATATATAAAACAACCATAGAAATGATAATAATAAAAGCGATAACTGCAAAGATTTTCCTAGCAAGTTTTTGATTCATCATAACAAAGCACCTCCCTTTTTACGAATAATATATATAATTTTATCATAAAATTCATGTTTTGAGGTAGATAAATTTAAAAGTTTTACTTTTAAAAAGCAGACTGGAATATATTTTACATTAAAAAAACTTTGCTCATCAGAACAAAGTTTTTTTAAAAATCAAAGGGTATTCTTAAGCCGTTTTGGGTATATTTTTAATGAAGAATGAGTTGATAGTAATTATAAATGTGAAAAGAAGAAAGAAGGAATATAATGCGCAATCATGAAAGCAATAGTCTTCCCGAAAATCCTAACCAGAATATTCATTATGAGGGGCGACAGCTAAAAGAAATATGGCTGGCAGGCGGATGTTTTTGGGGCGTTGAAGCCTATATGTCCAGAGTGTATGGTGTTGCAGAGGTTGCCTCAGGTTATGCTAATGGAAGAACTGAGAATCCTTCCTATGAAGATGTTTGCTATAAAAACACAGGACATTCTGAAGCGGTTCATGTTCAATATGATTGGAAAAGAGTGAATCTAGATGCTTTACTTAAATCCTTTCTCAAGATTATTGACCCAACCACCTTAAACAGACAGGGGAATGATGTGGGAAACCAATACAGAACAGGTATCTATTATAAGGATGAAGAGGATTTAGCTACCATTCAAAGGGTCCTGTCAGAAGAACAGAAAAAGTACCGTAAACCCATTGTCATAGAGGTGCAGCCTTTATCCAATTTTACTTTAGCTGAAACAGAGCATCAAAATTACTTAGAGAAAAACCCTAAGGGATATTGCCATGTGGATTTTTCCACACTAAAAGAAGAGGCTACAAATCAGACAGATTTAGGTGAATATCAAAAGGTGGATGATGCGACCTTGCGAGATAAATTATCTAAAATTCAATATGATGTAACTCAGAAGAACAAAACGGAGCCGCCTTTTAACAATGCGTACTGGAATCATGATAAACCAGGCATTTATGTAGATGTTGTGACAGGGGAACCATTGTTCAGTTCCACTGATAAATTCGATTCCGGATGTGGGTGGCCAAGCTTTACAAAACCTATAAGTCCAAAGGTTACAACTTATAAAGAAGATAAAAGTTTAGGCGTCCTTCGTACAGAAGTAAGAAGCAAAGTGGGGGATTCCCATTTGGGGCATGTTTTTGATGATGGGCCTGAGGAACAAGGAGGGAAGCGGTACTGTATCAACAGTGCTTCTCTTAGGTTTATCCCCCAAGACCAAATAGATAATAATAAATAAAAAGCCATGTGGTTTCCACATGGCTTAGGCTGTTGAAAGTGGTAGTCTTTAAAGTCTTTCAACCATTATTTTAGATGCTTCTTCAGATCGAAGCGCAATGACAGCGCCACGAATCTCATATGCTGTGGGGTCTCCTGAAGGACTCTTTCTTAAGGACTCTACTATGGTATCAAGGACCAAACCAAGGTCCAACATGCGTCTCCTCAAATTTCCCGATGAGGTTAATGCTTTTACTCTCACGCTGGTTCCACAAGGAACCAAATGTAATGGAATCATATTGCCGTTCATTGAATACCTCCCTAATTACAAATTGTAAATTTTCAAAGAAAGTTAGGTAAGTGAAAAACTATTATCTATGACTAATATATGAATTTTTTTTTAATATGTTACTTGTTTGCAATGGAGGTTTATGGTACATGACCGAGTACTATGGGTAGGGACCGGTTTTTACAGTAAATAAATATTTAAGTCCCTTAATCGAAATTTTCTGCAAAAAAATGCAAACCTGCTAATAAATACATTAAACATCTCTTTCGACATTGAAATTACAATTTAAGAAGTGCTTTTATGAGGCGGGAAAGTTGAGTTATTAACATTTAAAAAGGAGGACCCCATGAAAAAATATTTCTTTATTTCAGGAGGTGTTTTATGCCTTGTTCTATTAGGCATTGTTCTTATCAATCAAAGTCGAATAGATTTATGGGGTTATAATTTGCCCTTAAAAGAATTGGAAAACGCAATTATTTATACCCATGACGATCAATTTATCATTTCTGATCCAGAATATGTAAGGGCTCTGGCAGATGAGGTTTCCAAAATGGAACGAATGGAAAAAATAAATCCAACAAAATTTTGCATCAGAGAACAACCTAAAAAATATAAAAAGCTTCTTTTACAAACCAAAGACAATACCACTTATGGAGGTTCATTTTGGAAAGGAAATGTCATTATTTTTGATAGCAATGGCTATTACTGGAAAGTTACAGATGAAATATTTAGTGAAATGGATGCTGCGATAAATCAAGTTTTAAAATAAACTGTTTAGAAATTCTACGCTTCATTAAAAAATAGATTGACAATTATCACAAATAAGAATAATATAATATTAAATAGTTCGGTATACGAAATATTTGGAGGATGAACTATGTTTGACATTGAAGCCTTAATAGAGACATTAACTGAAAATATTAAAGAACTCTTTTTCAAGGAATGGATTAATCTTGACTTAAAATTTTCAAAATCCGAGATATTTACCATGCTATTAATTGATAAAAGTAAAGAGATTACCATGTCAGAATTTGCAGAAAACATAAATGTGCCAATGAGTACCGCAACAGGTATTGCCGATAGGTTGGTTAAAAATCAATATCTCAAACGAGAAAGGAGTGAAGAAGATAGGAGAGTCGTTGTACTAAAGCTTACAGATAAAGGCAGTCAAATGGTTAAAGAGCTAAAGGAAATGATATCAAAATACTTGAATATGGTTATGGATGATTTAACCGATGAAGAGAAGCAATTTTTAGGGAAAATAGCCTTTAAAATCATAGATATTTTTAAATCTAATAGAGAGCCTGAAGTGACCCATGACCTTAAAAAAGAAAAGATTAAAACAATAGAGATTGAATAAGCCAGCCCAATAAGATGGGCTTTTCTAAGAAGTAATATTTCGGCAAACGAAGTATTCGACACGGGAAGCAACTCAAACTTAATGAAGAAATTTGCTTTTACAAATTTCATTCATAATTCTTGAAGCCCTAGTCAGAATCTCTGATTCTGTCACAGGTCTCATACTGGAATTCTAAAATCTCTGATTTTAATAGAATTTTTCATTTAATCTTTAATTCTTAATTCTTAATTTAATACGGGAGGTTTATGCATGAGAATTATATTATATACAGGAAAAGGCGGAGTAGGAAAAACAAGTGTAGCTGCTGCTACTGCGTTAAGTAGTGCAAAGCAAGGTTTAAAAACCCTTGTGGTGAGTACAGACCCAGCCCACAGCTTAGGAGACTCATTTGATATAAAGTTATCTTATGAACCTGTAGAGATAAGAACGAATCTTTGGGCCCAGGAAATTGACACCATTCATGAAATTGAAGAAGGCTGGGGAAAAGTTCAAAAATACCTGACGGACCTTTTTACGGCAAAAGCTGTCAAAGATATAACCACACAGGAACTAACAGTTTTCCCTGGAATGGAAGATCTATTGAGTTTATTAAAAATACTGAGATATTATAAAGAAGGAAGATTTGACATAATTATAATTGACTGTGCACCAACAGGAGAGACTTTAGCTTTGCTGAGCTTTCCAGAAATGCTTAGATGGTGGATGGAAAAGTTGTTTCCCATTAAAAAGAAAGCCATTAAAATTGTAGGGCCTATTGTAGAGCCCATATTGGGAATTCCCATGCCTTCGAGTCAAGTCATGAATGAAATAGATAAAATGTATTATGATTTGGATGAAATGAAGAAAATTTTTTCAGACAGAACCATTACAAGTATACGGATTGTAGTAAACCCTGAAAAAATGGTCATAAAAGAGGCCCAAAGGAGCTTTACTTATCTAAACATTTATGACTTCAACGTAGATGCTATTGTGGTTAATAAAGTGATCCCAGAAAATGTTACAGATGATTATTTTAAAGTTTGGAAGGATATTCAAAAAAAATACAAAACAGATATTATGGAAAGCTTTTCTCCCATACCCATTTACTATGCGCCACTATTTGAGACAGAAGTGGTAGGCTTTAAAATGTTGGATCGGATGGCAGAAGAAGTATTTGAAAAGGAAAATCCTGTTGAGATTAAATATACTGGAAGAGCACAAAGAATAGACAATGAGGGAGATGGCTATGTATTAACCATGGTGATGCCATTCTTGGAGAAGAAAGAATTATCTCTCAATCAAAAAGGAGATGAGCTTATTATTAAGGCAGGAAATATAAAAAGAAACATTACTTTACCTAGAACTTTGCTTAATTGTTCTATAAAGAAAGCCAAATTTGATGATGATAAATTGAAAATTTGGTTTGGAGGCGAAAAAAATGAATGAAGCATTGATTAAAAAACTGGTTCAGGTCAAATTGGATGTTGCAGAAGAAATTCTTGAGCACTTGCCTTCCAAACAAGCAGAAGAGGTTAGGGATCTGGGAAAAATAGTTTTAGAATCATTAAATGACTATGCAAATTCTTCAGAAAAGAAGGACCAAAAAGGTCGTAGTTCAAAGAAAAAAGACGAAATGTGTAAAGTTCTTATTGAATAAGTTAACCATAAAGAACGACAAGTAAACAAAGAGACTTCAGTTCATAAACTGCAGTCTCTTTGTAATTAACACGATCTAGATATAGCTTTACAAGATCATTATTAATAATAATAAGGTCTTCTCCATATAGCTGCCAGTACAAGAAACCAGAGCAATAAGGCCGAGCCTACAAAGAATTGACCTTCTACATTGGACTGAGCACGTTGGGAAGGACGGCTTAGTATTTTTTTAACAGCCATAATTCTCTTTTTTTGCTCTTGATTAACAAAGCCTTCCATTTGATATAAGTGATCTAAGTTCTTTATATGCTGGTTGATTACATTGGCTGAAACCGTTGGTTTAATTCTATAAATTTCTCTTAAAATAAATTGATCGGATTTATTGGCATATTGTTTTTCATAACCTTCTAATTCCTTTATTTGCGATTCATTGAGAATTGTCTTGTTGAATGCGTGGATAAAATCAATATGATCTTCATTAGGCATAGGTATGTCACCTCCTGTATTTATCCTTGCAATAGTATAATATGCGTTGAAGATTCAGAGGTGATTTTAGTGTTTATAGATATTGCTTTGTTTACAAACCCTAAAATGGTAGATTATTATCATGATTGCTGCGTTTGATTCTAAAATTCTTTCAGTATTAAATTCATGATTCAATTCCTAATGGGTTCGGTTTCAAATTTGTGATATAATTTGATAAATGAAATTTTAGAATAGTGGAGGTTAACTATGATTAAAGTAGTGGCAAAGCAAACTATAAAAGAAGACAAAGTAGAAGCCTGTAAAGACATTATTACAGGCTTAGTAGAAGCAACCAGAAAGGAAGAAGGTTGCATTACATATGAGCTTTATGAGGACATTAAAAAGAAGAATATTCTTACATTTATTGAGGAATGGGAAAGTATGGAGGCGTTAAAAAGTCATATGAATTCAAAGCACTTTCTGGAGGCCGTGCCTAAAATCACGGCTATGCGGGAGAAAGAAGTAGAAGTCGACATTTATACTT
>JADQBM010000028.1 GCA_016278615.1 Clostridia bacterium
GAAATTTTAATTTCGTCGTTGAGACTGCTTGATTGGCTAAGAGTTTTTCAGTTAAATCCTAAATCTTAATCTTGTATGAATCTATTTCACTATTTTTCTTAGCTTCTCATAGGCTTCTTCTCCTTCAGGTGAAAGGGAAGTGGGGTTTATTATTTTTATTTCTACGAATAAATTTCCGGTTTTTTCTTTCATATCTTTATAACCTTTCGAAGAAAGTTTAATTTTTCTACCTGTCTGAATTTTCGAAGGAATTTTCAATTTTATTTTTCCTTCAAGGGTTTCAACTATTTTTTCAGTACCAAAATAGGCTTCCCAAGGATATATCTCAAGAAACGTGTTTATATCCAAATCATTAAGAACCAGTTTAGGGTCTTTATTAATAATGACTCTTATATATAAATCTCCTTTTTGACCAGTGGGGCCTGGAGCACCTTGTCCTTTTAGCTTTATTTTTTGTCCAGAAGTAATGCCCCTTGGAATGGATACAGAAATAGATTGCTTTTGTACACCCGTATTAAGAACAAATTGTTTTTTGACACCATTGTAGGCTTCGTGAAGGTCAATCTTGATTTCTGCTTCCATATCTTCACCTTTTATACTTCGGTTTGAAAAATTAGAATGTCCTGTCCCAGCTCTATCAAAAATATTCTCAAAGCCAAAGGAAGAACCTTGATGCTCACTACCAAAAAACATGTTAAAGAAATCACTGAAATCCCCATTGCTTGTGCTATAGGTGTATGTACGTCCACCTCCGAAATTCCCTGGATTGTACTCAGAAGAGAATTGGGAAGGGTCAAAGTCCATACCCTGATGGAAGCCGCCTGATTGACCAAACATATCGTATTTTTTTCTTTTTTCCTCGTCCCCCAGCACTTCAAAAGCCTCATTTATTTCCTTGAATTTTTCCTCAGACTTACTGCCTTTATTAATATCAGGGTGATATTTTTTGGCGAGCTTTCTATAGGCTTTTTTGATATCTGCTGGAGAAGCGTCCTTATCTACATCTAATATTTCATAATAATCTTTATATTTCATATAAAAACACCTTCTTTTATGGTTTGACTTTCTTTGACCTTAACTTTATTATACCCATTAATTTCTATAAAATCAACTAATATTAGAATTTTTTTCTCTCAATGATTCATATTTTATTCTACTAAGAATCCTTGTTTTTTTATTAGTTCCTTTATTTAAATTTTCCATTAAGGTTCACTTTATTCTTAAGTAGGGGACAAAATCATATTTAAAAACTTTTGACAGACACTTTGGTTGATAGTAAGATTGAAGTAAGCTTAACAGGTTAGGAGAGGACACGATGGAATATCAGCTGTATCATTTCGGTCTGTGTTGCAGAAATCTTCAAAAGAGCATTGATTTTTATGAAGGTATTGGCTGCGCATTAATTAAAAAAATTGACAATGATGGATACAAGGTTGCCTTTTTAAGAACGGGCAGTCAGGTTATATTAGAATTAAATGAGAACCCGTTAATGATAGAGGAAAAATACTTTACAAAGAGAAGAGGAAGCATCAACAGTATAAGCTTAAAAGTTGACAATATATACGAAGCATACAAAGACATAGAAGAAAAAGGATTGCGTATTGTATGGAAGCCTAAAGAAAAAAAGGGCATTTACCAATTTGGACTTTTGGATGAAGAAGGTATGCTCATTAAAATATTCAATTACGTGGATGATAGGGATTTTTATAAGAATGATTCTTTAGAGAAAGGGACGAGTGTTTTAAAAGAAATATGTTTGCTCACCAGTCAATATGAAAAAACCATTGACCTCTATGAGAATGCTTTAGGCTTAATAAAGTTAAAAAATGATGAGGGAAGTGGGGATCATCCCAAAGTCTCTTTCCTTGGCAATGTAGATGAGCATGACCATCCAGGGGCAGGGCTTCTGATTAAAGAAATTCCGGAAATGGAAACCTTGGATAAAGGCCTATATGACTTACACTTTTCTGAAAGAGAACGAGAGTACATATGCCAATATGGAAATGGGTATGAGCATTTGGTCTTTCAAATATCACAACAAGAAAACGAAAATAATTTGGAATGGATAACAGATCCAGATGGCAATCATATAAGGATTATAAATAATTAATAATTAATAATGAATAATGAATAATTATGGACGATTTTGCCTGAAGCAAAATCTGCGATTCTGAATAATAGAAAGGATTTTGCATTTGTGCAAAATCCTAACCTTAACTATTCATTGTTAACTATTCATTGTTCATTATCCAAGAAGTAAAAGTCCTTTTTCTGCTCTTTCTTGAGCATTTGAGATGTGTTCTAAAACGGCTTTTTCTCCTGCTGAAAAATCTTGAGTATATATGGCGTCTAAAATCATTTTATGTTCACTTAGGACCTGGTTTAAAAAATTTTCTGCTTGTAAAGCAGCTTTTCTGGTTTTGTGAAGATAAAATTGATAAGACTTCAGTGTCTGTTCTAAAAATCTACTATGTGTGGATTTATAAATAATTTCATGGAAGCGGCTATTAATCTGCATCATCTTTTCTACGTCTTTTTTAAGGGTATAGAATTCCATTAAATCATATGCTTCCTGAAGTGCATCTTGCTCTTCTTTTGTGATTCTTTCAATGGACCATTTTATCGCAATGATTTCAGTGGCTTTTCTTAATTCATAGATATCCTGAATATCTTGTTTTGAAAACCCCAATACATATGCGCCTCTATTGGGAATATTGGAGATAAGACCTTCTAATTCCAACTGCTTAAAAGCTTCGCGTACAGGTGTTCGACTAACGCCAAATTCATCGCAAATTTTACTCTCGGTGATTCTTGCTCCAGCTGGATACTTACCACGCAGTATATTTTCTCTGACATCCTCAAATAAGGAAGTGCAAAGGGAGTTTGAAGATTCTTTAGGATAGTTGCTCATAATCAAAACCTTTCTATCATATAGACACACTCTATTTATAAAGTGCTCATGATATAATCCGCGAATTGTTCTCCTGTAGCCCCATCTTTTCTGCCAGTAAGGGCTATTTTCTTTTCTGTTTCAGAACAGATATCAAGAGCGGTATACAGCTTTTCAGCGCGATCTTGATAGCCTATATGACTAAGAAGCATACCCCCAGCTCTAATAATACTAGAAGGATCTGCATATATATCTCGGCCTTCTTCTACCATTCGAGGGGCAGAGCCATGGATGGCTTCGAACATGGCATACCTTTTTCCGATATTTGCACTACCTGCAGTTCCCACACCACCTTGAAACTCTGCTGCTTCATCTGTAAGAATATCGCCATAAAGATTTGGAAGGACCATGACCTGAAATTGGGTTCTTCTTTTTTCATCAATTAGTTTTGCCGTCATAATATCAATATACCAATCATCCACTTCTATATCAGGATACTCTTTAGCAATCTCCATGCAAGTGTCCAAAAATTTTCCGTCAGTAGTCTTAACAATATTTGCTTTCGTAACCACAGTTACTTTCTTTTTACCATTGTTTTTTGCATATTCGAAAGCGATTCTTGCAATACGCTGTGTTCCTGGCGTGGAAATAACTTTAAAATCAAATGCAACATCCTCATTAATATTCATTCCTTGGCTGCCTAATGCATATAAATCTTCCGTATTTTCTCTAAAAAAGGTCCAATCGATACCTAATTCAGGAACTTTTACAGGTCGAACATTTGCAAAAAGGTCTAATTCTTTTCGCATGGAAACATTGGCGCTTTCTACATTGGCCCATTGATCTCCTTTTCGAGGCGTTGTTGTTGGCCCTTTGAGAAGAACATGACATTTTTTTATTTCTGCCAAAACATCGTCTGGAATTGCCTTGTTTACTTTTGCTCGATTTTCAATGGTGCAGCCTTCAATTGTTCTCAGCTCAATCTTGCCTAACTGAATTTCGTCTTTAAGGAGAAATTCAAGGACGCGTTGTGCTTGCAGGGTAATAGCAGGACCGATACCATCACCTCCGATGATACCGATGATAATCTTATCAAGGTTTTTGTAGTCAATAAAATCTTGTTCTTTTTTCATTTCTTTGACGCGTTCAACTTGGCTTTCCACCAATTTTTCAAATTCTTTTAAATAATCCATTGGAATCTCCTTATTTTGTTTTTATCGTGTTTATTTTGCCGCCCTTTAAAATCATTTCTAACTCTAATTCAGAAAGATTTGATTGTGACGCATATGTTTCATTTTTGGTTTTATTTTTAATGGTTACTTTGCCCTTCTTCACTTGATCAATGGCATTTTCTATAATAAGTTCATCTAACAGTTGGATGTGATCATAATCTTGTAAATTCTCAAAGACCAATGGAATAATTCCACTATTAATCAAATTGGAACGATGAATTCTTGCAAAAGATTTCGCAAGGATGAATTTAATTCCTAAATATAGGGGAACCAAAGCAGCATGCTCACGACTTGATCCTTGACCATAATTATCTCCTCCAATAATGATGCCGCCTTCATTGTCATCGCATCTTTTTGAAAAGTCCTCGTCAATACCGATAAAGCAATATTTAGAAAGAAAAGGAATGTTGGATCTATAGGGTAAGAGCTTCGCATTGGATGGCATAATATCATCTGTTGTGATGTTATCACCTGTTTTAAGAACCACCTTGCCCTGAACAACATTTGTTAGACTCTTGTTAAGAGGAAAGGGTTTGATATTTGGACCCATTTCTATAGGTATGTCCCCTTTTTCTTGGATGCCTGGATATACAATAAAATTGTCATTATATTCAAAAGTCTCATCTTTTATGGAAGAAAGGTTACCGAACTTACGACCGTCGGAGAGCACGCCGGTTATGGCTGAAATAGCGGCAGTTTCAGGGCTAACAAGATATACATCTGCATCGGCGGTACCACTTCTGCCTTTAAAATTGCGATTAAAAGATCTTAAGGATACGCCACCTGATTTCGGGGCTTGGCCCATACCAATACAAGGACCGCATGCATTTTCAATGATCCTTGCGCCTGCATGTATCATATGTGCTAAAGCACCATTTTCAGCCATCTTACTCAGTATCTTACTGGAACCTGGAGAGATGACCAAACTGACATCTGGATGAATTTTTTTGCCTTTTAGAATATTTGCGACTTTCATTAAATCTGAATAGGAAGAATTGGTGCAGCTTCCAATTGCCACTTGATCTATTTTGATTTCACCTATATTTTTAACGGAATCCACATTATCAGGGCTGTGAGGTTTAGCAGCTAAAGGCTCAAGCTCCGACAAATTCACTTCTAGTATTTCATCATAAGTTGCATCGGGATCGGCGGATAAGGCGATATAATCCTCAGGTCTTCCTTGAGATCTCAAATAGTCTTCAGTGTTTTTATCACTTGGAAAGAGGGATGTTGTGGCTCCCAATTCAGCGCCCATATTTGTAATGGTTGCTCGATCAGTAACTGAAAGAGCGGCAACACCGTCACCCGTATATTCTACTACTTTACCGACGCCCCCTTTAACACTGAGGTTTTTCAGTACATAAAGGATAATATCTTTAGCAGATACCCATGGATTTAATTTTCCTGTAAGCTTCACATTAATCACTTTCGGTACAATGAGACTATAAGTTCCTTCTGCCATGGCAACAGCAACATCAAGTCCACCTGCACCCATAGCAATCATGCCAAGACCTCCACCAGTTGGTGTGTGACTATCTGAACCCAGAAGGGTTTTTCCGGGTTTTCCGTAGTTCTCTAGATGGAGTTGATGACAAATGCCATTGCCAGGCTTAGAGAAAAGAATGCCATGCCTTTGGGCAACACTTTTAATAAATGCATGATCATCAGCATTTTCAAAACCTGTTTGTAGTGTATTGTGGTCAATATAGGCGACAGATATTTCAGTTTTTATCTTTTCCACATTCATTGCTTCTAATTGAAGGTAGACCATTGTACCTGTAGAATCCTGGGTAAGAGTTTGATCAATCTTAATAGTAATTTCGGAACCAGAATCTAAAGTGCCTTCCACAATGTGACTTTCTAAAATTTTATAAGTAAGACTTTTTCCCATGGGAACCTCCTTGATTTTGAATAATTGTATTACTGTATACAATTGTACAGTTGTCGTTTTTTCTTGTCAACAGCTTATGCTTTAGTTTTTCCCTAATAAAGTGATATAATTTAAAAAGAAGGTAAAAGATCTATTAATGCACTTTAAAAGTGAAGCTTAGGCTTGATGATTCAGGCTTTGAATAAAGAAATAAATAAGAAGAGAGGTCTTACATATGAAAAAACTGATCATAACCGTTGCCCTTACAGGAAATGTTGTGACAAAGGAGATGAATCCATATGTGCCAATCAGCACCCATGAAATATTACAAGATATTATTAAATGTAAAGATGCAGGGGCTTCAATTGCTCATATTCATGGGAGAGATGAGCAAGGAAATCCTACTGCTCGTAAAGATATTTATCAAAAAATCCTGGATAAAATCAAGGAGAATAGAATTGACATCATAACACAATTATCCACAGGTGCCCGTGCAGGAGAGAACACCTTAGAGTATCGTGGACAGATGTTGATATTAAATACGGAGATGGCAAGTTTGGCTGTAGGCTCATCTAATTTTTCAGACAGAGTAAATGCCAATTCCTTTGAATTAATTGAATATCTTGGGGATAAAATGAATAAAAACGGGATTAAACCTGAAATAGAAATTTTTGATACAGCAATGATTTCAAACGCACAATGGCTCTTAAAAAAGGGTGTATTGAGAAATCCCTTGCATTTTAATCTTGTAATGAATGTGCCAGGCTCCATAAAAGGAACCAGTAAAAATTTATTGTTTATGGTCGAAAGTTTGCCTGACAATTGTACATGGACTGTAAGTGGAATTGGCAATGCCCATATCCCTATGATTTCCATGGCGATTTTATTAGGGGGGCATGTTCGAGTTGGGATTGAAGATACAATCATGTATCGTGAGACGCAACTAGCAACAAATGAACAGTTGGTAAAACGTGCGGTGAGAATCTCCCAAGAACTTGGAAGAGAAGTTGCCCATGTTCATGAGGCAAGAGAAATGCTGAGTTTGTAGGCAAGGATGAATAACTCAACTTTCCCGCCACAAAAGTTAATTTAAATGTTTATGTTACTAAATAAATAGACCAGGGACATTCCTTAGAAAGATAGCCCCTTAAGCGAAAGGTGTGTCCCTTTACCTTAAATATTTATTTTTCTTTTGCAAACGAACCCTTAAGATAGGATTAAGCTTCAGCAAAGACGCGGTGCGCTAAACCCTTGCAACATGACATGTAGGAACCGGTTTTCATAGTAAATTACTAACTTATATGTCTAACTGAAATTTACTGTGAAAACTAGTGCAAAACAAAAATAAATACATTAAACATCTCTTTCAATATTGAAATTACAATTTAAGAAGTGCTTTTATGAGGTGGAAAAGTTGAGTAATTTATACATTTTTAAGCACAGAAAAGAAAATTTTAGTAGGAAAACCATATTGACGATTCAAGCATTAGATGGTACTATATATGGTACACGGAAAAATGAACATAACAATATATTGGAGGGCAGACCATGATAAAAGTTATAAAAAGAGATGGTGCAGAAGTTGTTTTTAAAGAAGAAAAAATCAAAAATGCCATAGAAAAAGCCATGGCAGAAACTAAAATAGGAATGGATTATAGTCTTGTTAAAAGCATTGTTTCAAAGATTGAAAAAGATATCAGAAAAGAAGATAGATATATTCAAGTGGAAGAAATACAGGATAAAGTTGAAGAATACCTCATGGCAAGCCGTAGAACGGATGTCGCTAAAAAATTTATTATATACCGTTATGAAAGAGATAAAACAAGGGATGCTAGAAAACGTCGAGATGGTCGGATTTTATCCGATGAATTTATCAGTAAATACAAACACAGAATATCTCCAATGAATCAGTTGGGTAATTTTGTCTATTATCGCACATATTCCAGATGGATTTCTGAAGAAAAGAGAAGAGAATACTGGTGGGAAACTGTTAGACGTGCTGTGGAATATAATTGTAGCATTGTACCCACCTCTAAAGAAGAAGCTGAAAAGTTATATAGTAATATTTATGAACTTAAGCAATTTCTTTCTGGTCGTACATTCTGGGTAGGCAGTACAGATGTTTCAAAGTATTATCCCATGTCAAATTATAATTGCTCCTTTCAGGTGATAGACAATTTTTTTGCCTTTAGGGACATCTTTTATTTATTAATGGTGGGCTCAGGCGTTGGCATTCGAATATTAAAATGTGATGTGGATAGACTTCCGAAGTTGAGGACCGATTCTGAAATTATTCATGAATTTTACACGCCAGTTCTGGCAGACCAGAGGCAGGAGAATACCTCATTAGAATTTTTACATAATGATGCGGTTAAAATCACCATTGGTGACAGCAAAGAGGGTTGGGTGCAATCTTTAGATTTTTATTTTAGACTTTTATATAGCAATGAGTACAGAAAAATTAAAACAATTGTACTGAATTACGATAATGTTCGACCAAAGGGAGATAAGTTACGTACTTTCGGAGGAACAGCCAGTGGTCATCAAAGCATGAAAAACATGTTTTTAAAAATTGATAAAGTCATTAAAAAAGCAGCGACTATAGATCATATTGAGAGAATTAAACTCAGACCCATTGATTGTCTGGATATTGCAAATATCATTGGGGAAAATGTCGTTGTGGGAGGAGTCAGAAGGACTGCTGAAATTATATTATTAGATCAAGATGACAAAGAAGCCATTCAGGCAAAAACAGGTCTTTATAAAAAGAATGATGAGAACTGGGTAATAGACAAAGAAATTGCACATAGGCAAATGAGTAATAATTCTATCTATTATAGAAATAAACCTTCAAGAGAACAATTGCATTGGCATATTCAGCAAATGAGGTATTCTGGGGAACCAGGATGGGTCAATGAAGAAGCAGGTGCAAAAAGAAGGCCGAATTTTAATGGCGTGAATCCGTGTGCTGAAATTTTGTTAGATTCCAAGGGGTTATGTAATCTGACAACAATTAATGCCATGGCTTTTGTCAATTCCAGTGGGCATCTTAATAAAGAAGAGCTTATTGAAGCACAAAGACTTTCGGCCAGAGCAGGCTATAGAATGACTTGCACCGAATTGGAAATTGCTGAGTGGAATGAAGTACAGCAAAGGGATAAACTTTTAGGATGTTCCATTACAGGATGGCAAGACATGGTGAACGCTACGGGCATGACAAAAGAACAGCAACAGAAGTTATTGGTCATTTTGAGGAAAACGGCAATAGATGCTTCTTCTGAATATGCTCGGGAAATAGGGCAAAAGGAGCCTTTGCTTGTGACAACTGTAAAGCCTGAGGGAACCCTAAGCCTTCTTCCTGTAGTTTCTAGCGGGGTTCATTTTTCACATTCCCCTTATTTTGTTAGAAGGGTCAGAATCAGCAGCGATGATCCCCTTACAAAAGTGTGTGAAGAATTAGGGTATCCCGTTTTACCTGAGGTTGGACAAGATAGAGAGACATGTGTTACAAAGGTTGTTGAATTTCCAGTAAAAGTACCCGAGGGAAAGACAAAAGGTGACGTTTCAGCCATTGAACAGCTTGAAATATATAAAATGTTTATGGAATACTATACGGATCATAATTGCTCTATCACCGTACACGTCAGAGAACACGAATGGGATGAAGTGGAGCAATGGGTCTGGGATCACTGGGATGATATTGTGGCCTTAACTTTCTTGTCATTTGATGATAATTTTTATGAACTGCTTCCTTTTGAGACCATTGAGAAAAAAGAATATGAAAAAAGAGTTGTAGAGATGAAGCCATTTATTCCTTCATTGATTAGTAAATACGAAAGAGAAGAAGTGGAGCACGATGTAGGTAACGATGGCTGCGAAAGTGGTGTCTGCCCAGTTAGATAAACCTATCTAATTATTTGTCAAGGGTGAAAAGAGAAGAAATATATTGAAGTAAAACCAAATTTATTACATTGAAGATAATCCCTCTTTCATGAATACTAAGGATAAAGGGGGATTATAATAATGTACAGACTTACAAAGACAAAATCCATTGCTTTTGGGATCGTGCTTGTTGTTGCGGGTATGTTCATCAGGAGTTTTTCATTTAATGGCGAGAATCTTATCGGGACAGCAATAGCAGTTTTTGTTTTATCAGTAGGTGTGGGATTTTCTTTTGCAGGTGTTTTTTCAAGTGATTTGGTGACTTCCTCAGAAATAAAAAAATATATGATGGTTCCATTAAGTCTTACTTTTGTCATATTAGTGTTTGAAAAGTTCAATGTTGATATGCCCATATTACAAGTGATGATTCTTTTTTTCATCAATATCTTGTTCTTTAGAAATGAAATAAAAAAAGCTCTAAAAGAATAAAGGATCATCTCAACAGAAATTTTAAGATTTTAGAAAAAAACAGTTGCGTCTTTTAGAAAGTGATATAGAATGTAACTAAACATTGAAATTGGAGAGGCAATACATGGAAAAAACAGAACTAATGGAGATCCTTGAATTAGAAAATTGGGAAGAATTTCAGTATTTTGAGCAGTTTTTATTGTTGATGGAGCATTATAATGAAATTGATGAGGAAGTTTTCTTAGAAGTATTTACTCAAATTAGTGATGATGAACTTGCATGTTACTTTGAAATGTATTTTGATGACATGATAACTGGTATCCCAGAAGACAACATGGATGTATATAAAATATTTTCTACTGTGAAATCTATTTTAACGGCTATGGCAAAAGAAGTGAAGACCTCTATGAGAGTTGCAGATAATTTGGTTTTTGAATTGATCCGTTTTCAAAATTGGATGATGGAAGAAGCCATGGTTAAATGTATCCATACTCAAGATGATACTGTAGAAGAAGTTAGTATTTGGGACGCTTTAATTCTCTTTAGAATTGAACGTCTAAATATAGGCAAATATAGACTCCAATTTCCAGATGATATCAGTTATCATATAGACGAATTTGAAGGTGCTGAATCCCATATTTTTAACGATGAGGATTCAATGGATGAAGAAGAAACATATCTCATAGACCCGGAGAATCCTGTAATAATTTGAATTAATTAGTAAATAACTGAATTCTCCATTTATTTAACTTATCATGTATGGTATAATGAACTAAGTTCTCAGTTAAAGAGGAAAATGACTCTCAAAAGGAGGGAGAACGATGGACAAAGACATTATAGTTGAATTAAAGGATGTTATTAAGATACAAGATTGGTCTGAAATTAAATCAAAAGAACAGTTTTATATCCTTGTATCCTATATGTATGGAATTGAAGATGCCATAAATGAAGAAATCATCCTATCAATCGACAATATAGAGTTTTTAATTGAAGAATACTTTAATGAATACATTGATTTGATTATTGATTTGGAACCTTCAATAATGGTTGCACTGGTTGATACAAATTCTTTTATTATGGAAATGTTTGAAAAAGACGATAAACCAGAGACCAGAAAGAAAATTGCTCATGAACTTAAAAACTTTTCCCAATGGCTTATGGTGGATTCAAAGGTTAAATATATAAAAAACAATCAAAGTTTTGTAGTAAGCGTTTTCGCAGTTCTGAATATCGTAAAAGAAAATCAGGATGATAAAAACCTTAGACTTAATTTGATCACTGAAAAACGACAAAATTTGCTTAGAGACTTGCAAGATTTAGTACGGTTTGGAATAGACTTTGGAGACAGCCCATATTTCTCGGCGAACTCAGATTCCTATGGAAGAAACGGTTATTATGAGGAGATAGATGATTTGGAAGATGATTATTACTTAAATTAAAAATTCTACAGGGAACTGTAGAATTTTTTATATAATAGGAAATATCGATTTTCTATTATATAAAAAGGGGGCGTGCAGAGGGGAATCCCCTTTGAAGCCCTAGCAGTAATCTCTGATTACGTAGCAG
>JADQBM010000037.1 GCA_016278615.1 Clostridia bacterium
TGGCACCTCTTTCAATAGCATAAGTCAGTTCTTTAACAGAACATGAATCGTTCCAATATTGTGTCGGGTATTTTTGTGTCATTTCTAATAATTTATCCATATATAGTACCTCCTTCTAAGCTTAAGTATTAAGGTATGGGGACACACCTCTGCAAGACGGTCTATCTCTCTGAGGAATGTCCCCAGATATTACACCTCTTGCATGACGGTCTATCTCTTTGAGGAATGTCCCCAGATATTACACCTCTTGCATGACGGTCTATCTCTTTGAGGAATGTCCCCGAATATTTATCCTTACGGATAACCGCAAGGGTCGTCCCTACACATCGTTATTCCTAATCTCTATTCCCTGATCTCTAATCTCTATTCCCTAATCTCTAATCTCTATATTTACACCTGTTCCCTGTGACCTGTTTTCCTGTCCCCTGATCTCATCCACCGCCTATATTGGGAACCAATACGATTTCATCCCCTTCATGTAGGCTTTGACTCAATGGACATACGATATGATTAATGCTAGCATTTGCGATTTCTTTTTCTGTGGTTCCTAAAAAATAAATGAGATCCATGGCGGTCATTTCAAAGGGTATTTCCCCTTCCCAAATTCCCGGTTTTTCTTTTTGGGATAGCCTTCTTAGGGTTCCATATAGTTTTACTTTGACATGCATGATTTCATTCACCTCTACAGCTCTTTAATCTCTTCCCAAACCCATCCAATGTTTAATTCTTCAAGTTTGCCACGAGTTGGTTTTCCTTGTTCATTCCAACCCATCATTTCATAATACATTTTAATACCCTCTTCTAATTTTTCTCTATCTACATAATGTCCCTTTAGAGTACCTTCTCTCATGGGTTCAAAAAACCGGTCTGGCAATGTATCATCTTTTGATGTGAAACCATGTTTGTAGTTAAAGGCCCTTCCTAAAGTTGCCCAGCGCTCACCGGACTTCATAAGCTCAAAAAGACTTGTTCTCCATCCAGTAACATGCTTTACAATATCTGTTAACTGATATAAGCTTAGGGCTCTAAATTCAGGTACAGAGGTAAAAATACACCAATCCAACACATCATGGAATCCCCATATTTGCTGTAAATAAACAAATAATCTTACTTTAGCCCCACTGATATCCTCAGCTGGAAGAGGGTCAATGATGCCGACAGGGCTAAGGTCTTCCAAATCTATCCAGTTGCATTCTTTAGAGAAATCTCCTAGTTGAGTAAACCATGGATCGTGAGCACTTTGAAGATGATCTGCTCCCGTATTGGACACCGCATATCCCAATGCAACACCCCATTTACCTCTTGGCTCATGATTAGGAGGCTCTTGCCCCTTTACATGGATGGCATATTTCTCCGTTCCTCTTCTTGTCATCTGAGAAGCGCCATTGCTTCCTTGAGACAATAACTCTCCAAAGCCATTTCTATACGCGATATCATTTAATAACTCCATATATGTCTCTGGGTCATTCCATTTTAGCTTAACGCCCTCAGTATCTTCTTCTGTGAGAAGTTCTCTCTCAAAGCACTCTATTGCCCATGAAATCGTAGCACCTGTTGAAATGGTATCCAACCCTAATGCATTACACCTTTCATTGAGTGCTGCTACCGCTGTAATTTCATTAACCCCTAAATTGGAGCCCAACAGACCAATGGATTCATATTCAGGTCCACCATATTGTCTGGTGACTTTAAATTTTCCCTTTTCTCCTTCCACAGATCTTTTGCAGGATACACCACATGCATAACAGGTCTCAGTCTTACCATTAAGCACTTTTTTCATGGTTTCTCCGCTAATTTCTTCTGCATATTTAAAGGATCCATCTTGGAAGTTATAGGTTGGAAGTAATCCAGACACACTTACAGGGACTATACCTTTTGATGTACCAAGCTCATGATGCACACTAATAGCCGGATGTGTTTTTAAATTTTTATTAAACCAATCTCTTATTTCTTTAAGCCCTTGGGGGTTTGCAATTTTTATTTCTCTATTACTTCCTTGGACCATTATGGCTCTTAGGTTCTTTGAGCCCATGACAGCACCTAAGCCACCTCTTCCATGGAAATTTTTTAAATCAGCTGAAACACAAGCATATCTTACAAGGTTCTCACCAGCAGGTCCTGCTTGAAGAATTCTAACACTGGGATAAGCTTCTTTTAGAAATTCCTGCACTTCCCCTGTGGTTTTCCCTCTCAATGGCTCTGCATCTAAAATTTTCACTTTATCATCCTGAATTAAAATGTTCACCAAATGCTTTGATTTCCCATGTATGATAATACCATCATATCCTGCAAACTTAAGTTCTGCACCCCACCATCCACCACATTGGGAATCTGCTAAACCTCCTGTTAGAGGCGATAAAGCCGCAGCGGTATGCCTTCCTTGCCCAGACATTTTAGCTCCTGTAAGAGGAGATGTCATGAATACTAATCTATTTTCTGGATCAAAAGCATCTATGCCTTTAGGTATTTCTTTTAAAAGGTAATGCATTGCCAATGCACCCCCTCCAAAATATATTCTAAAAAGTCTTGGGTCCACCTCTTCAACTGAAACTTTCTGAATCGATAAATCTACTCTTAAAATTCTTCCATGAAATCCATCATATTTTTGTTCCATTTTAATCACCTCACTTGTAAATTAGTTCCATTCAACATAAGGAATATTTTGAATGGTACAAAAGAACTTTAATTCCTCCACAATGTTTCCAGAAGTAATATGAACATGGTTTGAGCCAAATGACTTCAAGAAGTCCTTCCCTGCATCCATGCTTAAAACGCCTTTTGGAAATTCAGCTGTTACTTTCGCCAGATCTTTCTGATCTGCATTTACCATATGCCCTGGTATGATGGCCATCCAATAAGCGCCATCCTTTCTACATAACCTGGCCGCGGTTACTTCTCCTTCCTTAATGACAGAAGTAAAAGCACATCCCCCTGCTTTACCAAATGCATGAGGAACAATATCAATGTTTGAAAGTCCAGTAGCATCCTTTTCATCAGCAAAAAAATCTGAAGAGATGGCACCACAATTGGCTAATATCCATACTTTCTTTGTTTCATCATAGATTCTTAAGTCCATTAAAGCCGTTGATTTGTTTCCAGAAAGAAGCTTCATAATCTGCATGGTCAATGCACCGTCTGCATCCGATTCGCAAGCATGAACAATGGGTGTTTTTTCTCCAGATATATCCCAAGTCCCGTTCATTAACATATGCGACATACATTGTGAAGTATACCCATCACTTAATTCTCTCTGACATTTAACCCCAACGAAATTTAATTTCTTTTCCTGAACCAATTCTTTTGTTGCGATATAACTTCTTATCTGTCTATCAAAGGCCGCTTCATCAAATAATTTACCATATGTGATGCTATTAACATGGTTTAGTAGCCAGTCTTTATAAGATTGAACCCTTTCATCATCAATTTGCTTTGCTCTATCAACAATTTCAGATTGATCATAATATTCTATTTCAATTCCGAATTTTTTTTGCCATTGTGCAGGATCACAAACACAAGTAAAAATCCCTAAGCTTTTTCCTCCAAATAGCCCCATGGTCTGGCCTCTTAAAAGTTTAACGGTATTGGCTCCAGTAATGAAGGCTCGGATTTGCTTTTTATCCTCTTCTGAATCTTGGTTAAATATCCTGAAATGTGCACGCCCAATCTGATCCAATGCGCCACCTGATCCTAATATACCTACCAAACTTGAAGTGTCAAATCTATTATTTCCAAGAAGTAAGATGGGAAGTTCAATAAAATTTTGTAGCTTAATGGACAAATTGGGGTCTGCCCAAATAGGTATATGAATTATAAGGCAAGATGCATCGCTTTTCCTCACTTCTTCAGCAAAGATTCTAATTTCATCTTCATCTTGTATAACATCTGATTCAATTATATGGAACTCGTCTTTTAACCATTCCATGGATTTTATCTCTTCCTTGACGAGGTTTTTACGTATTTCATAAAAATCTTTTCGGCTGTCTGCTAAAGTCGCAACTGCAACTGTGTTCATGTAATAACCTCCTTATGATCTATTCTTTCTACTATTTAAGTAGACTGCTAACAATATAATAATCCCTTTCACTGCCGGTTGTATAGATGGTGAAACATTCAGCATATTTAATATGTTATTTAAAACACCTAAAATCAACACACCCATGACAGTTCCGGCAACGGTACCGACACCACCAGAAAGACTTGCGCCTCCCACAGTAACAGCTGCAATGGAATCTAATGTTAATAAATCCCCAGCCTGAGGGTCTCCTAATCCAACGCGCCCCACAAACATAATTCCAGCAATACTGGCTAGAATCGCCGCTAAAATATAGGCTGATATTCTAACCCTAACCACTGGCACGCCTGATAAGAGAGCTGTCTTTTCGTTGCCTCCTATGGTATAAATAAAATGCCCCATGCTGGTTCTAAAATATAAACTTACACCAATAATACATAGCACCGCTATTATAAGTGCGTAGGGTAATCCTAAAAAATGACTCTTATAAAGGGACAGTACCGTAGCAGAAATTTCTCCACCACTTATTCCCGTATAGACCGAAGCCCCGCCTCCTATTATTTTTGCTAATGAAAAAACAATATAACTCATAGCCATTGTTACCACGAAAGATGGCAATTTGACGCAGGTTACCAATACCCCGCTGATGCCTCCTATAATAATAACAACCATTAGAGCAATTATATAGGTAAGGGGTTCTGTCATATCTTGTAACAGAACAAAAAGCACCCCACTAAATCCAACTATTGAACCCACACTTAAATCGATACCACCACTGATTATGATCAGGAGTTGCCCTAATGCAGCAATCATTAATATAAGATTTTGAATGGTAATATTAAACAGATTAATGGGTCTCAAGAAAACGCCCTTTGAAAGAATGGCTGCAAAAGAAATAAGAATAAGCAACACGCCTATAAGCTTTAATAGGTCTTTCATATTAACAGACAAATTTTTATTCATTTTCTGCCCACCTTTCCATAGAGACATTTTTTTTGCTGTGTATTTGACTCGCCGCAACAGCTAAAAGAATAAAGACCCCTTTAATGGCTCCTTGCCAAAAGGGTGAGATTCCGGAAAGGTTCAAGATACTGTTAATTACACCAAATAGCAAAACGCCTGCAATGGTGCCTGTAACAGAACCTTTTCCACCGCTTAAACTTCCACCCCCGACAATAACGGCTGCAATGCTTTCCATTTCATAATTGGCACCTCCAATAGGAGACCCAGAGCCCAATCGAGCTGCCCAAACAAGTCCTCCAATAGATGTGAGAAGGGCAGACATGCTATATGCAAACAATTTTACCTTTTTTGTATTGATTCCAGAAAGTCTCGCGCTCTCCTCATTACTTCCAACAGCATAAATATATCTTCCTAATCTTCTGTTTCTTAAGAACCAAACGAGTACAACGCATACTATAAGAAGTAGAATGACACTGAGCGGTATTCCAAAAATGACTTTTCTACCTAAACTTCTAAAGAAAGGATCCTGAATAGGTACAGGTTTAGCGTTGGCAATAAATTTTGCCAATCCTCTACCGATCCCTAACATTCCTAAAGTAATAATAAAGGGAGGCATTTTCGTATAGGCCACCAAAGTGCCACTTGTTATGCCCAACAATGTACACCCTATAACTGCCAACAACAAGGCTGGAACCAACCCAAAGTGCGACATAGCCACCGCCGCTATAATGGAGGTTAATGCCACAAGTGAACCCTGAGATAAGTCAATCCCACCAGTCAAAACCACTAACATTTGTCCTAAAGCTAAAAAAGCTATAATGGAATACTGAAACATAATGGCCATGAGATTGATTCTGGAGGCAAAATGCGGCACAAAAAATAATGCATACAAGATGATGATAGAAAGTACAATGAGAATGCTATATTTATTAAATCCTTCACGAAATGTTTTTAAAGAATGATTACGACACAATTTCAGCACCCCCAAAATTGAACGCTAATGATAATACTTTTTCCTCGGTTGCTTCTTCTCCTGCTATTTCCCCAGCAATCTTACCCTTAGCCATTACAAGAATGCGATCCGATTGTGAAATCAATTCAATGAGATCAGAAGATATCATAATGATAGATTTTCCATTGTTCTTAAAATCTTGAATCACTCTATAAATTTCTTCACGAGCACCCACATCTACGCCTCTTGTTGGCTCATCAAGTATTAAAACATCGCAGTCTGCATTGAGGATTTTTCCAAGAACAGCCTTTTGCTGGTTTCCACCACTAAGAAGTTTAATGCTCTTATCGGGCCTTTGAGGCTGCACATTGAGGCTCTTGAATCTCTGTAAAACTTCTTCTTTTATTTTTTTCCAAGGGACAATGCTCCTTTTCTCTTCCTTAACGATGGCACTGTATGCCATGTTTTCAATTACAGATCTTTCTGCAATGATGCCTTCTCCTTTTCGGTCTTCAGGAACAATGCCAATTCCCATTTTCAAAGCATTATTGGGTGATTTTATTTTTGTCTGTTTTCCTTTGTAAAATATTTGACCTTTTTCAATCTTGTCTGCTCCCATGATTAGGCGTCCCATTTCTGTTCTTCCAGCTCCTACCAGTCCACCGATTCCCAGGATTTCTCCTTTATAAAGATTGAAAGATATATCTGACACAGCCCCTCTTCTTGTTAAACCTACTACTTTCAAAATTTCTTCGGCATTGATTTCTTTCGAAGTTTTTCGCGATATATGAACATCTCTACCTACCATGGCCCTAATTAAAGAATCTTTATCAAATTCATGAATCATACCAGTACGTATCAGATTTCCATCCCGTAAAATTGTGATTCTATCTCCTATTTTAAAAATTTCTTCAATGTGATGGGAAATATACAAAATAGCAATATCTTGTGATTTTAACTTATTTATCAAATGGAATAAAAGGTCAATTTCCTTATTTGTAAAAACGGACGTAGGTTCATCCAAAATCAATATCTTGCTGTTAAATGAAAGGGCTCTTGCAATGGCAACCAATTGTTGGACCGCTACTGTCAGTTTTCCCACTTCTTCATTTACATCGATCTGAATTCCCATATCTGCAAAAACATTTATTGCTTTTTGTCTAACTGCTTTTTTGTCGATACTTTTCATTTTTGTTGTTGGTTCACTCCCCAAGCTAATGTTCTCAGCCACAGATAAATGGGGTACCAAATCTATTTCTTGATAAATTGCATTAATTCCATGATTATGAGCCCATCGAGGTGAATACGCATTATATTGATTATCCTGATAGTAGATTGTGCCGTTATCTGCCGTATAGCTTCCTGAAATGATTTTAATTAAAGTAGACTTTCCTGCTCCATTCTCACCCATTAAGCAATGAACTTCTCCTTTAAATAACTTTAAATCTACATTATTTAATACTTTAACACCAGAAAAAGACTTGTTTATTTTTTCCAGCTTATAAATTGGTTCCGTATTCAAAAGATCACCTCTTTTTAAAGCAGAAGGCAGCCAAGCTGCCTTCTTTTTTATGATATAACTAAAACTCTAATCCAGCTTCTACGATTTCATCATAATACTGCTGTGCATAATCCTTATCATCGATTTTAAATACTTTTACATCAACTTGCTGCTTCGCAGGTACATCATTTCCATTCAAGTAATCTATGATGCTTTCTATTGCAGTTTCTCCAAAATAAGGCGGTGTTTGAGTTTCACAAGCAATCTCACCATTAATAACGGCTTCGATGGCTTTTATATGACCCCCTTCACCCACGACATAACCTAACAATTCATCTCTTCCTGCATTTTTAATTGCATCCAAAGCACCCATGGTCATATCGCTATAATCAGAACGAACAATATCTATTTCACCAGCTGGGAATCTCTGTAAAAAGTCTTCCATAACTTGCATGCCACCTTGCTTTGTAAATCCTGCATCTGCAACTGCAACTTCTTTAATGTTCGGATAATTTGCCATGACTTCATCCCAACCTTCATTGGCATCTATAACGGGAGAAGCACCTGCCATTCCTTGAACATGGACGACATTACCTTTTGGTTCACCATATTTTTCAATTAATAATTCAACTGCATATTCTGCTAAAATCTCTCCAGAAAACTTATGACTTTGAGTTATTTCTGAGATATACATACCTTCGCCCGGCTCCGCATTTATGGTTCTGTCAATAATAAATAACGGAACACCTGCGTCATTACACATGTCTACAGCGGGAACAAGGGCTTCTGATTCAAGAGGGGCGACGATTATTGCATCTGGTTGTTGTGCAAGAAGATTTTCAATATCGGATAATTGCTTAGATGGGTCTTGATTTGCATCTGCACTGATTAATTTAACCCCAAAATTTTCAGCTTGGATTTCCATATCTGTTTGATTGGTTACGCGCCAAGCATTTACCAATTCGGCTTGCGCATATGCAATAACCAATTGTTCTTCAGAACCCGGCTCATCGCTAGCTGTATTTTGGGTACACCCTACAGATAAACTGAACACCATAACCAATATAAGTAGCAAAGATAATATTCTTATTTTTTTCATTTTAATTTTCCCCCTAATTTTTTCTTGTTTTTTTGCTATTTTTTGATACAATATAATAGTATTTTTATTTAACTGTACCATTTAACCCAATGTCTCTGATAGTGCCTCTATCAGTAATTATCATTGCGGTTAATGGTACTTTTATTTTTTCACCTCCTCTTATAACTTTCGTCATATCTCTTTTTATGGCTTGATCTAAATTGTTTGGAATGCTGGTCCAGGGTTCTAAAGCCATGCAATAGGCCCTATCCCACCATGGATACCCGGGAGCTCTTCCGTATACAAACCAAAACCAAATATAAGGAAAAATTTCCTTTGGCCAGGCGAAACCGATTCCTAACTGACTGTCAGGATCCATTACAGCGTACCATCCGCTTACAAGCTCCTTAATATAAACGAGATCCGCTATGCCTGAATTTGAGCTCTGAACAATAGATAAATCTATTGGACCTTTTTCAGAAATTGCAATGGGCCAGTCAAATTCTTTTCCAGGTTCAAATATGCTGCTCTCAATGAATTTTGGAGAGTGGACTTCCATTTTTTTTGCCGGTATATGTATCTTAAGTCCTTCTTTCAAAAAAGGGGCTCCAATTGCAGGGTGCTGTCCCCACATATAATCTATATCTTCATGTGACAAATTTATGATGATTTCTTCTATATATAAAGCCGTATTTTCACTATGGATTTCTATTGTTTTTTCAACTTTAAAGGGCGTACGAATGCAAGCCGTTTCTAATTTTATTTTAATACATTTTGGACTGTCGACGATGATCTCATAATCCCAACTCAATTGAGTAATTTCACCATGTAACCCTAATTCTGCACCTTTGTATACCGTGGGGCCACCTCCAGGAAAAATATCCTGCCATCCCCCATGATAGTTATCAAGAAATGAACCTGAAGTGGATGCAATGGTTTCTTTATACTTTCTGGGGTCTACAATCCCATTTGGCGAATGCCACATGAAATCTGTATCCGTTGGCTTATATAAAAAGGTGAAAATATCAGCACCTTTATCCAGAAGTATGCCAATCTTAATAAGTTCATTTTCCATATAGATAACCTGCATATTCTTGTAAATAAGGTCATCTGTAATTCGACATCCATAATTTCTATAGGTTGCTCTCATTTCCTTCCTCTCACCTCTCACTTGTTTTCTATATGCTTAGATGATGACTGACGAGAAATCAGTTCCAAGTCCAGTATGGAAGACTCTAAAGGTTTTTTATCTTCTAAAAAGTCAATAAGTTTTTTAGTTGCCTCAACACCTTTTTCATATGCAGGCTGCCGAATCGTGGTCAAAGGGGGATCCATATATTGGGCCAAAGGTATATCATCATATCCAACAACAGAAATATCTGAAGGGATATTGATTCCTTTTTCTTTGATAGCCTTTAAGACCCCTAATGCCAACATATCACTGGCAGCAAATACAGCCGTTAAATTATTATTTTCAGACAAAAGATTTTTCATAATTTCATATCCACTTTCTGATGAAGCGGAACTGGAGATTTTAACAAGACTTTCATCAAGTGAAATGCCTCTTTCTTTTAAAACATCTTCATATCCATGAAATCGATCACTGCTACTGGTAACAGATTTTTTTCCGATATAAGCAATCTTTTTATGACCCAAATCCACAAGGTGTTCTGTAAGCATTCTTCCACCATTGTAGTTATCCACATCAACATAAGTCATATCTTTAAAATCCTTAATTTTTGCTGTAGCAACAAACGGGGCTTTTACTTTTCCGAGAGACTCAATAATATGAATATGATAATTTCCGGGACTCATTAAAATATATCCGTCAACTCTTTTCTGAGTATACATATCTTCGTAATTATGATCTGTAGGGTAGCAGATGCTTAAAAAATATCCTCTGCGATTCACTTCCGTTGATACTCCCCTCATCACCTCTACATAAAAAGGATTTGAAAAAATATACTCTGCCTCATAAGGAATAATCAAACCAATACTATTGCTTTTTTGTAAAGAAATCGCTTTTGCAAAGGCATTGGCCTGAAAACCATGCTCCGAAATAATCTTTAAAACCTTCTCCCGAGTAACAGGATTCACATCCGGCTTTTGATTCAAAACACGTGAAACAGTTGTCTTTGAAACTTCTGCTAATTTTGCAATCTCATCAATTGTAATTCTTTTCATATTTTCAACCTCTTTGCTATTATAAAATTTATATCGGTCCCGGTTACGGTACCGGTACCGTAACCGGTTCCAATTACAATGTACTCCCTTTTTTATTAAATGTCAACTGATTTTTCAGAATTTTTCCAAAAAAAAAGAGGTAGGCATTAACGCCTACTCTCATGGTTTTAATAAGAAAATATTTTCTTAATCTTAAATAGAAGATTTCTCCTTCAATCGCTCTAATATCAACTTATAGCCATCTGCACCATACACCAAGCATTTGTTGACTCTACTAATAGTAGCCGTACTGGCGTGGGTTTGCTCCTCAATTTCTATATAGGTTTTATGTTCCTTTAAAAGCTGTGCAACCTTTAACCTCTGAGATATGGCCTGGATCTCCTTTATTGTGCAAATGTCTTCAAAAAATTTGTAGCATTCCTCTACATCTCTTAGTTCCAGTATGGCTTCAAAAAGCTCGTCTGTTAATTGGCTTTTTATCTTGGAATCAATGCCCATAATACACCTCTTTAATTACTTTCATCTAATTTATTAGAAATGCTTTTATCACTTTAAAGTAATGATGTATTTATTATATCACGATTGCATAACCTGTCAAATGCTAAGCTAATTTCTCCAGAACCTTAAAGATCGTTCCTTCTTTATATCCTTTAGAAAAGAGAAATCTTGCTATTTTTGCTTTGGTTTTTTCATCTTTAGGTTCATTTTCATACTTCTTCTTGGCCATTTCCAAAGCCCGAGCATAGGATTTTTCATCTGATATATGCTTTTGTATGCTGCTTTCAATAATATCTCCATGAATGCCTTTGTTTCTTAGCTCATATCTGATTTTCAATTCCCCAAAACCTTTATAAACAGATTGAGATACAAAATCGTCTGCATATATCTGATCATCTGCAAGATGGTATTCATTAATAAAAGAAATGACTTCATCTGATGTATCTTTGGAATATCCTCTTTGTTTAAGATATGTCTGTATCTCGTTTAATGAGCGATTCTTACTTCTAAGATGTTTCAACGCCGCTTCTTTTCCTTTTTTATATTGAGTTTCTGCCACTGCCTCTTCAAGAATTGACTGAGAAAGTGTTTTACCCGATTCAAACCCATACTTCATTAGAATTTCACCATGGATTTCTATTTCTTGTCCATCATCTAAAAAAAGCATAAATAGGTCCTTTACTCTTTTCTTCTTTTCTATTTTTTCAACTGTAATCATAACAAACACCATTTTTAAATATAGAATTATCCAATAAAGAAATTATATCATCTTTTCTTAAACAATCTCAACAGCCAATGTCTCAAAGGCAAATATAGTTTTTCCACGACGATTTTTTGTTTTGCCAAAAAATTTTTAATGGATGATGCATGAATCTATACAAAAAACATATCCTAAGTCTTAGTTACTGCTTTCTCATCTGGCAAGATATGTCTTTTATCTCATTTATGAAGATGTTATAATATAAATAGATATTGCCTGAATTTTCTGATATTTTGAAAGGAGTTGATTTTATGAACGCACCTGATATTCATATTGGAGAAAAAAATACCGTTCAGAAATTAATTGAACCCACTGATACGGCGGCAAACTTTGGAACTGGAGACTTAGACACATTGTTTGCAACCCCAATTCTTGTGGCTATGATGTTGGATGCATCGGTCCACTTAGTCGATAAAAAACTTCCTGAGGGCTATATTTCTGTGGGCATAATGTCTACGGTCAATCATGAAAAAGCAACTGTTTTAGGAGAAACTGTTACAGTAGAAGTAAAAATTTCTCAATTTGATGGCAATAAAATTACATTTGAAATGATCGCTTTTGATGAAATAGGAACCATAGGATCTGGAAAACACGAAAGGATTATTGTAAACAAAAAGAAACTAATAGAACGTGCAAAAAAAAGAGCATCGAATTTAGAAAATCATGATTTCTAAATACAATAATAGGGAGTTGCTTTTGTCCCTTGACCAAAACAACTCCCCTTTTTATGAAAGGTGATTGGATTATGTATAAAAAAATCATTTACTTAGTATTCGTCATTCTATATGGCACGGTTACATTCTTCGGCTTAGGTCCCGTTATGTTTGCTGATGGTTCCACTACCGAAAGAGTCTATACCCTAATAATTGTCATTATTTTATATGTTGTAATATCATTTGCTTTTCAATGGTTTCTGAGAAAGAAAAAGTAATCATTAATAAAGGTGATGTCTTGTGGTATATAACTCATTGTTCAGTCCTTTAGAAAAAACCATTTGATGAAGGTCCAAACCACTAGCCTTAAAAGAAGCTGCGCAGGAATTTAAATACAATCGCCACATGCGCACAAATCTTTTTCCATATTTTTTTGTAATATAATCTATATTTTTTTCAAAGTTCTCTGCCCAGTAATCTAAAGTTTTTGCATAATGAAGTCTTAAGCTTTCTACGTCCATTAAATGAAACCCATAATCCGGCAACAACCAAACCAATTCGCGAATTGATGGAATATATCCTCCTGGAAAAATGTATTTTCTAATCCACTTGTTTGGCGAAACCTCTTTATGATTGGTAATGCAATGCAATACGGATAACCCCCCAGGATTAAGGAGGTCTCTTACTGCTTTCATATACAACGGCAAGTTTGCCTTTCCAACGTGTTCAACCATCCCAACACTAACAACTTTATCAAATTTCTCCTCACTTCCTGCAAGCTTTCTATAATCCATTAATTTTACCTCAACCTGTTCTGTCAAATTAAGCTCTTTAATTCTTTGATTCGATTTTACAAATTGCTCTTCACTTAGAGTGATCCCCAAAGCTTTAACACCATATTGCTGAGCGGCACGGATTATTAACCAGCCCCATCCGCTTCCAATGTCCAAAAGCTTCTCACCTTTCTTAAGCTGGAGCTTTTTAAGAACATAATCGATTTTTTTTAACTGAGCTTCCTGCAAGGAATCTGCCTCTGAGCAAAAATAGGCACAAGAGTAACTCATGGTATCATCCAGCCATAATTCATAAAAATCATTTCCTAAATCATAGTGATGATGGATGTCTTTTTGCTGTTTCGATAAAGAGGTTCCAGTATAATCTCTAGCAAGTAATCTACGCACTCCAGTAAGTCTTTTCTTAGAAAAGGGACGGTTACATTTGTAAAAAGTTTCGATTACATCTTGCATATTTCCTTCAAGATCAATGACTTCATTCATATAAGCCTCTCCGAAAGCCATGGCTGGGTCTTTCAGAATTTCCTTCTCAGGAATTTTTTCTTTGAAAATAATCTTGAATTTAGGACTTTCATTACCATAACGCTTTCTTGTACCATCCCAATAGTCAATAATAAAAGAACTCTCATTGCTTTGTTGGAAAAACTTATCAACTAGTATTCGTTCCATACTAATTCCTCCTTTACATTTTCTTAAGCTTTCCATCTATATTATTGTATCATAGGCAAGCTAGTACCTTCTATTATGTCCCCAATATTTGATTTCAATCAAAAACAAAAAGAAACAGCAGAAACAATAGGGACGGTTCTTTTTGTTTACACTTCGCTGATAAAAGTAAACAAAAAGAACCGTCCCTATTGTTTTTTAGATAATAATAACTCCAATAATACCTCCTATAACCGTAAGAAGAATCGGCCCTATTTTAAATCGATAGGATAAAAATAGTATTAATGCAAAAATAAAAAGAGAAGGGACACTGATATATTTTAAAGGATTTTCCATCATTTCAAAACTATAAAAGCCTTCATTGAAAATGGAAGTTTCGGATAAAAAAATTACAGCTGAGCCCAAAAGCCCGATGGTAGCAGGACGGATACCTAACAATACCCCTTGTACCATTTGATTCTCCTTAAACTTATTCAAAAATCTTGCAATCATAATAATAATGAGAAAAGAAGGCAATGAAACCCCTATAGTTGCAAAGATGGCCCCTAATATGCCTGCATATTTATCCCCAACATAGGTGGCTGCATTTACTGCAATGGGACCTGGTGTCATCTGAGATAAAGCTACGAGATTCGAAAATTCCTGAGTCGGCATGATATTAAAAGCCTGTATCTCTTGAAAAATCAAGGGAAGCATGACAAGTCCACCACCGAAACTAAAAAGACCTATTTTGAAGAAAATGTAAAAAAGTTCGAAATACTGCTGCATTTATCCTTTTCTCCTTTTTGAAAAAAAATACACTAAAAAACCTACAACTCCACCCGTTAAAATTGCCCAAGCAGCGCTAATATTAAATATTACAATAATAACAAATGCCGTAACAGCAATTAAATATGCTACTTTCCCTTTCAAAATGATTTTTCCCATTTTGATTGCTGTAATCAATACCAATGCTACGGTTGCCGCTCTAATGCCACTGAAGATCTTCTCAACATAAACATTATTCTCTAAGCCAGATAGAAATGCTAATATAAGTAAAATGGATACTACTGCAGGCAGGGTGACTCCCAAAACAGCAAAAAATGCACCGCTAATCCCAGAAACTTTGTTGCCCACAAAAATAGATGAATTTATTGCCACCACTCCAGGCACTGATTGTGCGATGGCCAGATATTCTATCATCTCTTCTTCTTTTGCCCATTTTTTATGGTCAACAACTTCTCTTTGAATAAGAGGAATCATAGCGATACCACCACCAAAGGTTGAACACCCTATTTTGAAAAAAACAGAAAATAGCCGCCAATAATTTAATAAGTTCTTCATTCCTGCCTCCACTATACTCAATAATTTGCTCAATGATATCGTCATTCATTCTCTGAAAAATTTTTTTGATTAAATCCAATAATTATGAATGGTTAACATCATTTATAAGGTTAAAAAGCCGAGAGAATTCTCTCGGCTTGAATAATTGATTATTAAAAATCTTACTTTAATAATAAGTAAACTCGATGCTACTCCCAGATTCATATAATTTAACTAATTTCCTGTCTGCATCCGTATCATAAAAGTATCCATCAATATCTGCGTCATCAAATACATCTTTAATAAAATCATAGACCTCTTCCAAGAAATCCTCTATGTCACCATCATCTAAGTCATCCCATTCATCATCATAATCGCCCAAATCAATCTCGATATTGAATACAATATCATCCTCATCCCCGTCGACTACAATGTCCAAATCATCCAAGTCGATATCAACTAATTCTCCAAAATCCTCATCATCCAATGCATCATTTAAGTCATCTTCCAAGTCACCGATGTCGCCGCCTAAACCTTCTATCTCCACGTCTTCGTCATATTCACACTCGAATTCAACAAATTTATTGGAACCATCTTTAATATACCCACTAATGTCTACATCGTCAAATTCATCAAAAATGTCATCACATACATCTTGTAGGAAATCCTCTTGGTCACCTGAGTCCAAATCATCCCAATCATCTTCATCTGAAGAAATTTTTACAATAATCTCGTCATCATCCTTTGAAAGCTGAAATTCAAAATCCACATCTTCATATGTTTCATAATCATCATTTAAATTGTCTTCAAGGGCATCTAAATCTCCGCCTTCTAACCGCTTTGTGAGTTCTAAAATCTCAGCATTTTTTATTGCCAGCTGTGTCTTAAGATCATTTTCTTCACCTGTATCTGTAATATGTACGGTCTTGGTCGCGTCAAGCCATTGTATACTCTTGCCAAAGAGATTGGCTGCATTCCTTAAAGGAATATATGTCGTACCATTTATTACAACGGTATTCAGTTCTTTTGTAACATCGTTATTGTTATAAGAAATCTTATTAGATCCAATCCAAACCTCCAGATTTTGCTTTATTCCCAATTGTACTTCCTGTCCAATGGAAACAACTGTCATTAAAACAAGAATGATTACTATTATTGGTATTATCATCTTAGACTGTTTTTTCATAAATTCTTCTCCCCTTTTTTATACATATTGTAACCTAAGAACTCTCTTAGATATTTCTTTACTTATACAAATAATACTATCATAAAAACTGTCATGAATTCAACTCAAGTTGTTATCTTTTGTCAAAAAAACGGAACTTTAGGCTATTATTTGATTTTAATATATATTCTTGATTCTAAATAACCCAACGTCATTGTATCTGTGCCTTTTATGTTTTCCCCATTCAAATTGTAGAACATAAAGGTGATGGATACTTTCTCATTGCCATCCATTATCATAATATCTTCTATTTTTTCAGGTTGTTTCCCTTGTCTCATAAGATGATATTGTCCCGCCAAATCTTCCATATTGACCTCATAGACCTTCTCATCCTTTAGTAAAATTTCGAATTCTTTAGATACCTCTGAATAGAGCACATGCATATCACCACTTCGAGAATCAATGCCTCTTTCCAAATCAGCAACATAATCATATTCAGAAATATCAAACAGTGAAGCTCTTTCACTGAAGTAGTAATTAATATACTCCATATCCCTTATATAATTCACGTATTCAAAACCGAAAACATCTTTCATCTGTTCTAAATCAAAATCCTGAGGCAATACCCTTATATCTTTAAGCTCATGATTATATTCAAAATAGCGTAATATCTCACTAATCGCTTTTTCTTCCTCTTCTGAAAGCTTTTGACTGGGCTTAATAATCTCATCACCATTTAACATACCATATTCTTCTAAAAGTGATTCGAATCTATTATTTTGACTCCATATAGAAACAGAAATCCCACTCAAAGGGCCGTAAGCTGAAATAAGCAATATAACTGTAGCTGAAATCACAACGATAATAGATTTATAATGCTTCGAAAAAATACCATAAACCATATTCCCCAAAATCCATAATCCAGAAATGATAACACCATACCTAGGGATTGTAATGCCATACTCATTTACCCGAATGGCAATGGCAAAAAACATAATACCTAAAGGAATTAGTATGACCATAGGGAAATACTTTGAGAAATGCTTAGCCCATTTATTTTCATCTCCGAGTGAACGCACAAAGAATAATGAAATGGTGCTAATGATACCATACCAAAGAACAAGGTTACCAACCAACCCTCTGGGCCACTCCCACGTCAGAATCATTTTTGCAAAATAGGCATATAAAATTACTGTATATATTGAAATAAGCGGTAAGATAATATATAAAAAAAGCGTACGAAGTACCTTTGGATAATTTATAATTTTCATGTCTTCATCATAAGTTGGAATGTTGCCTAAAAAATATGGAACTGCAAATAAACCCGCAACCAAAATAAAAATATCCATATATATTTTACTGCTTATTGTTAGATCAAAGAGTTGTTCAACTGTAAATATCGTTGCGATAATCCCTAAGAATAATACCAACGAATATAGACAGGTAATAAAAAACCTTGTGATCAGATTCATCACATACAGAGAATAGTTCTTTCTCTTAAGAAAATATGGCACCAAGGTAAAAACTAAGTACAAACTTGCGCTCAGAGTGAGATATCTGAACATGAAGACTTGGTCAGGTTCTTTTGGAATAAAAAGATAATAGACCAAAAGAAAGCCTAAAACAGCGATATCCACTACATACCTTCTGGAGATTTTGTTCTTGAATCGCTCAAAGTACAGCTTAATGGTAGCAAATAATGGTAATCCTAATGCAAGGCTCAAAAGAACTTTATATAAAATGTCTTCCAATTCACTGTTAATAGACTCCATATGGTTCAACAAAATTGCAATGATAACAATGGATACAGAAACCATTAGAGTCTCCGGAAACCGCTTTGCACTATCCCTTAGCTTTAATAATATGACTCCAATAATGGTTTCTAATTTTTTAATCAATCTAATCCCTCACTTCTTTCTGCAAATCTTACTACTATTTAATATTACCAAAATTATGGAATACTTACTATAAATATTCTAAAGAATTATTCTGAGTCATTTTGTATTATGGGTTCACCTTCTGTGATTTCTATAGGCTGTACGCTATGGATTCTAAGGACAACATAAGGATAAGTGATAACTTGTAAAGTCATGCTCTCCTTATTTGGCTTTGTTTCATTATATAAAATAGATATGCTGCCTTCTACATCTTTAACATGATCAATATGAATGCCATAACCTCCTGTATTCCTTTCACCAAGACCGATAAAAACGTACTGAGAATTTTCGAATAAAATAACCTGAGCATTTCCCTCTGTCATCTCTTTCTCTATAATGCTCGCCATCTCTTCCGGAATGTCTTCATCTTCGACAATAGAATACGTTATATCATTCCCTATAACACCATCATCCTTCCCTTCCGCTTCAGCACAGCCTGTACCGAACACCCCTAAACTCATTAAAAGGATAAATAGTAACATTCTATTTTTCATAATCATAACCCCCATTTTACATTTTTCTCCTTTGACGCCCCAAATACATTTTTGTTCCCTTCTTGCTTTTGTTCATCCCCTTTATCTTGCTCCCTTGTTTGAATAAAAAAATAACCTAAACAATATTCTGTTTAAGCTATTTTATATATACTTCTTAACGGCATTCCACTACGATGCCTTCTAAAAGTGGCTCTCCACGAATATCTCTTCTAACGTTCATGGGTGCAATGTTGACTGTATTCTCTGGCATATCAAATGGATTTATCTCAACGACTCTTGTTCCAGCCCAAGTCGGTTCTTGCTCATAAGGTGCTGTCCGACTGAGTATAGCAGAATACCTTTCTTCACCCATCAGTAGCGTTCCCACATAAGCATCAAAATCTCCAATATTTTGAGGCGTTGGCAGCCCTAAAGCAGCAAAGGTTATCGCATAATTCCCATCGCCTGCTGGATGAATATATACAACCCCTCCTGTTATTTCAGGAAATGCCGTTGGGGTATCTGAAGTTCGATTGAGTACAATGGCACATCCTTTGTATCGCTCATCCGCTGCAGGAATACAGATGCGCTGCCCAACGAATAATATATTTGGATTCGTAATTTGTGGGTTGACAAACAATATCTGAGCAAGAGGCACTCTAAATTTTTGAGCAATGATATTTAAATTCTCACCACTTTTAATGGTATAAAACTCACCACTGCATCTAATGGGCACACAAATTTGCTGCCCGATATATAAAATGTTTGGATTCGAAATCTGTGGATTTGCCAATATTAAGTCTTGTATTGAAACATTATATTGAGCTGCTATACCATAAAAAGTATCCCCAGCTTTAATAAAATAAGTAACACCTTGACATTCCCTCTGTAAATAATGAACCATCTTTCCATCTCCTTAAAAAAAATTCCTGCTAATAGCATGATATTCAAATTAGTAAGATAGTGATACAGGAGATTAGAGATTAGAGATTAGGTGGCAGGGGACAGGGGACTGAAAGCTGAAATATTAAGGATAAGTGTAAGTTAAATACTATGTGTTAAATAATAAGTATTGAGTGAGTGAAAATCTAATGAAAACCTGTTTTAAAGAACTTATTATTTATTTTTTAATATTCAACTTACACTACTCTGAAAGAGTTTATTTACACTTAATACTTAGAGCGTAATTTTATTTAAGTCTGTAAGATACTCTACAACCTCTTGGGGTTTTCCTCTAAAAACAATTTTCTCTACGTTTTTTTGTATCTGGTATTCATACATAGGGTCATAATACTCTTTTAAGAGCATGTCTATCCATTTTTCGTGAGAAACAGAATTTCCGAAAATCATTTGTTGGTTATAGGCAAATTCAAATAAATTCACGAGGCGTTTGTAACGTTCTCCACCCAGACGCTTTTTCAGCTTACTCATACTACTGCTTATATACGCATACCACTCTGATAGGCCCTGTTCTTCTCCAAATGTTGTAACATATTCCTTCTGAGATTGAATCACATATTCATTCATGGTGTTTTGTACACGCTGATCAAAAGGCAATTCCAATAATACCAATTCTCCAAGATTAAAATACTGATATAATGGTTCTGGAATACGGCACTTGCCTATATTGGTCCCTTCATCTTCTAATATCATATACTTATACGCTTCTTGTTCATGCTGAATCAAGGCATAAGCCAAATCATTTTCAAAGCTGATTTGAGTCGGTTGGGGTGTAAGTTGCCCACCGAAAGAAGATCCTCGGTGATTGGAAATACCTTCCAAATCAATAGAATTATTAAGACTTTTTAATAATTGAGTTTTGCCAGAACCAGTGTATCCCCCTAATAAAACAGGGATACTCTTTTGCATGTCAGGGTTTAGAGCGTTAAGAAGAAAATTTCTAAAAGCTTTATACCCCCCCTCCAGTCTCATCACTTTCTTCCCAGTTGCCTCAAAAATCCATCTTTGACTTATTTGTGACCGTAGGCCGCCTCTAAAACAATAAAGCATACCCTCTGGGTTTTGGGTAATAAAAGAAACCCAAGCTTCAATTCTTTCTTGCCTCTTTTCCCCTGTTACCAATTCATGTCCCAACTTAACAGCTTCGTCACTTCCTTTTTTTGCATAGCAAGTACCTACCAAATGTCTCTCTTCATCATTCATAAGAGGTAAATTGACAGCATTAATAAAAGCACCCTGCTTGAATTCCAAGGGTGCACGCACATCTATAAGGGGGATTTCCCCGGTAACAATTCCTTTAAAATCTCTATTAGTATGGGTTATCATATTAAACACTTCCATTATTTTACTGTAATGAGCTTCTCATTTCTTTCACAGGTTTGTCCGATGCTACTAAGGGATAAACCTGCTGCAGTAGTTACATTTATAAATTCCGGAACACTTTCCTTTCGAACAATCACCAAAAGCCCACCGGAAGTTTGGGCATCACATAAAATCCATTTCTGCTCTTCCGTCATTTCATTGATGGCATGCCCATAGCTTTTAAAGTTATTCCTTGTCCCTCCTGAAATACAATCCATTTCAAAATATTTTTTTGTATTCGGTAGCAATGGCACTTGGTCATACCAAATAGTAGCAGAAATTCCGCTGCCTTCACAAATTTCACCCAAATGCCCCAGCAATCCAAACCCTGTCACGTCTGTTAGCGCCACAACGCCATTTATAGTCGAAATCTCCGTGCCAATTTTATTAAGGGTGCACATGGCTTCAATCGCTACATCTATGTGAGTGGGTTCAATTTTCTTTCTTTTTTGTGCCGTGGTTAAAATACCGATACCAAGTGGTTTGGTTAAAAATATTTCGCATTCAGGTTCTGCTTTATTGTTTTGCTTTAACTGTTTGTTTTGTACAATGCCAGTTACTGCCAGTCCAAAGATGGGTTCCGGCGCATCAATGGAATGCCCACCGGCAAGAGGAATCCCTGCATCACCACATGCCGCGCGGCCACCTTCCAAAACTTGTCTCGCCACATCTGTTGAAAGTAGCTCTAAAGGCCATCCTAAAATTGCAATGGCCATAAGAGGTTTGCCACCCATAGCATAAATATCGCTGATGGCATTGGTAGCAGCAATCTTACCAAAAGTGAAGGGGTCATCCACGATGGGCATAAAAAAATCCGTCGTACTGAGAATCGAGGTCCCATTTCCCAAATCATAAGCAGCCGCATCATCTTTACTACTGTTGCCCACCAGTAGGTTTGGATATTTAATAATATCCTTATTTGTTTTTATTATGGTTTCTAATATCTCTGGAGATATTTTACACCCACATCCCGCACCGTGACTGTATTCAGTTAATTTTATGTTCTTCATTAATTACATCCTCTTCGCTATTAAATTTGATAATAAATATTATATCATATTCGTATTACTCTATTCTATAAACCCATATATAAAATCAACGAACACAAATAGAATTAAAAATCTTATCTATCCTAAAATAGAAAAAGAGACGCGTCAGAATTTTGACATGTCTCTTTGAACTTAAAAAACAATATATTTTTTTCCATTATGGATTGAGGTATATATATCTACTTTGTCATTTCTTTCAACTTTGAGCTCACCATTATAGTTGCTTCTGTCGCCTCCATGACCTGGTCAATTGAATAGTCTGAATTTATTTCAGTGAGCACCAGTCCAGATGGTGTAACTTCTATAACACCCATTTCTGTAACAATCATATCTACAACCCTTAATGCTGTATATGGAAGGGTACACTTTTTTAGAATTTTGTGCTTACCCTTATTGGTGTGTTGCATGGCAATGATAACCTTTTTAGCTCCTACCACAAGATCCATAGCGCCACCCATTCCCGGAAGCATAACACCAGGAATGATCCAATTGGCGAGATTTCCTTCTTCATCTACTTGGAGCGCTCCTAAAACCGTTATATCAACATGGTGCCCCCTAATAATTCCAAAAGAAGTTGCACTATCAAAAAATGAAGCGCCAGATTTAATGGTTACATATTGGGCGCCTGCATTGATTAAATCCACATCTTCTTGGCCCTTTTCAGGAGCAGGACCCAGCCCTAAAAATCCATTCTCGGACTGAAACGTGATATCATAATCATCAGGAATATAGTTGGCAACTTTTGTAGGGAGACCAATGCCAAGGTTCACAACATCTCCATCCTTTAACTCTTTTGCCACTCTTTTAGCGATCATTTCCTTTACATCTGCCATGGTTTCTCGCCTCCTACAATTACATCTACAAATATTCCAGGTGTCATGACATTATTAGGGTCTATTTCTCCAACTTCTACAATCTTTTCTGTCGCAACTATAACTGTATCTGCCGCCATTGCCATTAATGGGTTAAAGTTCCTTGTGGATTCGTTGTACCAGACATTCCCTTTTTTATCTGTAACCGATCCCCTAATCAATGCAAAATCTGCTTTCAATGGCATTTCTAATAGATACTCTTTTCCTTCTATTGTTATGACTTGTTTGCCCTCGGCTACAATGGTCCCAACTCCTGTAGGGGTTAAAACGCCACCTAACCCAGTCCCTCCTGCTCTTATCCTTTCAGCAAGTGTTCCTTGTGGCACTAAAATAACTTCCAATTCTCCACGATCCATTTGTTGTCCTACCTCAGGATTTAAGCCGACATGGGAAGCAATTAAAGTTTTGACCTGTTTATTGGCAATGAGTTTTGCAACGCCTCTTTTAGGATAAGCCCCATCGTTACAGATGATAACCAAATCCTTTATTCCCTTTAAAACCAGAGCATCCATTAAAATTTCAGGCGTACCTGTTCCCATGAAGCCTCCCACCATAATGACAGATCCATCTTTGATAGGAGCTATGGCTTCTTCAAGGGTCTTTATCTTTTTCTGCATACTTTGCTCCCCCCTTTATATTTATAATACTTTAATAATTGGAAAAACCGTTCAAATAAATTTAATTTCTTTTTTGACATATTATTATACGACATTTATTCGCATTCTCTTTTTCTTAGACTTAGAATTCTTCTTGCTTCTTCAGGTGTTGCAATATCTCTTTTTAGAATATTAGCTAATTTGACAACTTTCTCCACTAAGGCCCCATTACTTCTGGCTAGTACGCCTTTTTCTAAATAGAGATTATCCTCAAACCCTACTCTTACATGCCCACCCATCACAATAGCATTTGCAGCCAAATCAAATGCGCCTCTACCTATTCCAGTTGCACACCATGTAGCATCTTTTGGTAAAGATTCAACCATATAAACAAGATCCCTTGTTGTAGCAGTCATTGCACCGTTTACTCCAAGTACGATATTAAAATGCAAAGGCCCATCAATAAGACCCTTTTTATATAGTCTGAGTGCATTATCAATCATTCCTTTTTCAAAGCATTCCAGTTCTGGTTTAACCCCCAGTGTTTTCATTTTTTGTGCAAATGTATGATTCATGGTTTCTGTATTAACAAATATTAAATCGCCTCCGAAATTACATGTGCCACAGTCGAGTGTTGCAATTTCTGGTTTCAGATCAACCGGTTGTAGCCTCTCCTCTGCCGTCATACCAACAGCACCACCCGTGCTTGGTAAGATGATGACATCTGGACATGCTTTCCTAATAGCATCAATAGCTTCTTTAAATCTGCCCTTATCTTGGGTAGGGGTACCATCATCCCATCTGACATGCAGGTGTATAACAGCCGCTCCTGCATCATAAGCAGACTTTGCTTCTTTTATGATTTCTTCAATTGTATATGGCACCGCTGGGTTCATTTCCTTTGTGACTTCTGCACCACAAATAGCAGTAGTTATAATTAACTTTTCCATCTTCATGCCCTTTCTTTCTCTTAGTCTAAAACGATTAGAAATTTATTATTTTTTCCTTTGCTTATGTTCAGGAGTAACGCATGTTCCTTCTGCAATACATACAACGATTGGTTCCTCTAGAACATCACAAGCAGATTCACTTATATCTGTTCTTGGAACAATTATCTTTCTTGCTTCAAACTTAATTTTTCTAGATGTTCTTCCTGTTTCAATAATTTCTCCGTAAGCTTCTATATAATCTCCCGCAAATACTGGCGCCTTAAATTCAATCATATTATAAGCTTTAAAAAGTCCTTCATCGCCATCCATTCTTATTAATAACTCTGTGGCTACGTCACCAAATAGCTGAAGCATCCTTGCCCCATCCACAAGACCTCCTCCATAATGTGCATCATGTGCTGACATTCTTAATTTAATTAATGAAACTGCTTTTTTCATCTTTTCAATCCTCCCAATATAGCAATAGCACTTGTAATATATTTTGAAATCACATTTAGGATAATTAGATTCCTTCACCTTCTGTGCATAATATGTATCACATAATAATCATCTTAATCTATGAACATCAATGATAATGCTGGTATATAGGTAATTATCATTAATGCAAATATTGACACTATGAAGAATGGTATAATGTATCTCATCATGCTTTCCATTTTTACTTTACCAACAGCCGAACCAACGAATAGATTGCATCCGTAAGGAGGTGTACATAGTCCTATTGCAAGGTTAACAGTAATAATAATACCGAAGTGTACGGGATCAACACCATAACCAACAACTGCTGGAAGGAGTATTGGCGACATGACAATAATAGCAGGAACCGTATCTAGGAAACAGCCAATTACAAGAAGTACCAAATTAATAAGTAAAAGCATCACATATTTATTGTCTGTACAGTTCATTAGCATCTCATAGACCATCCTTGGTATTCCCGCGTGAGACAAATAAGTGGAAAATACTGTAGAATATCCTAAGAGAAATGATGTAATTCCATTTAATACAGCTGCAGCCAGAAACGTTTGATATAAACCTTTCAGTTTCATATCCTTATAGACAAATAAGCTTACGAAGATAGAATAAACTACAGAAATACATGCGGCTTCAGTAGGTGTGAATATACCGGAATAAATCCCTCCGAGTATAATAAATGGTGATAAAAGCGCCCAGAATCCATCCTTGAAGGATATTACAACCTCCTTTAGTCTGTTTAACACAAACTCCTTTAAAGGAACTTCCTTTGATACTTCCTGCTTATCCCCTATATTTAGTTTCTTACACATGAAGTAATTCATAAATAACAGAATGGTTCCAATAGTAATTCCGGGAACAATTCCTGCTAGGAATAAATCAGATATAGAAGTATTGGTCGTGGCCCCATATAGAACAAATCCTAAACTTGGAGGTATAATTATGCCTATGATACCTGCAAAGCAAACCAGGGTAGTACAATAAGCAGCATTATAGCCCTTCTTCTTCATTTCAGGTATCATCATACTTCCAATTGCCGATGTAGTAGCCATTCCTGAACCAGACAAAGCCCCGAAAAACATACATGCAAGTACGGATACAGCGCCAAGTCCACCCGTAACAAATCCGATTAACTTGTCACAGAAATTAACTATCCTGGCTGCGATACCACCAGTAGACATGATAACGCCTGCCAACATAAAAAACGGTATTGCAAGTACTGTAAAGGAGTCAATTCCTGCGTAACAATATTGTGCAGTAATTACCATATCTATATTAGTAAAATAGTACAAAATAAGCATCGTAGCGCCACCGATGGCAAAACCTACTGGAACCCCTAATAGTATAAATGAAAACAGGACAAAGAATAAAACTAATACTTGCATTACATATCCCTCCCTTCTTCAGGCTCACCTGCTTTAAAGTTTTTAATTGATTCCCAGATATAGCCTAACGATCTTAATGCCATGAGCGAGCATCCGATAGGGATTGCAATATAGCCCCAAGCAAGGCTTATTTGAAGACAAATAAATTTAGAACCTGCCCAGAATATACTCATATAGATACCGTAATAAATCGTAACAGCACAGATTCCAATAACAATAATTGAGGAAATAATATTTATAACTTGTGCCTTTTTATAAGAAAATTTGTCTACGAGCATGGTTATCTTTATATGCTCTCCCCTCTTGGCACCAAGACTAATACCTATCCAAGTAAGCCATTCAAAGAGGAAACGTCCAAGCTCTTCTGACCAATATAAAGAATTATTAAAAACATACCTCATGATAACCTGAAGAAAAATATCTGCTACCAAAACTGCGAATATCGTTACCAAGAATATTTCCTCAAAGTGATTATAAAAGTTTAGCAAGCGATTTTCTTTCATCACTATCTCCAATTCTGATTTTATATCTAAAACATACGAATAATTGCCTTAATAATACCATTATTTAGAAATATAAGAATACATCTGGGTCGAACTAAAGGTCCAACCCAGATAGAATATTACAGATTGTTTTATTAATACATGACAAATGTTATTCAATACTTACACTTATTTTCCTGCAGTCGCTAAGAAAGCATCAAATATTTCTGCACCTGTTCTTTCTCTTTGCATTTCATATACGCTTTCACATTCCATGTACAAAGCATCTTTTTCTTCTTTTGTTAATTCATAGACAGTTGCGCCAGCATCTAAGAAATTCTGAACATATACCTCTTCCAATGCTCTTTCATCTGCTCTTTGCATTTCACAAGTTTGCTTAATACCTTCTAAGAAAATGGGTTTGATATCTTCAGGCAGTGAGTCCATGAATTTTGTTGATGTCATAACAGTATAAGGTGAACTTTGATGCTCTGTTAGTGTTACATATTGGGCATTTTCATAAAATTTGAAATCATTGAAGACACCTAATGAATGATCAAGTCCATCAATTGTGCCTTGTACAAGTGAAGTATAAACCTCGCCCCATGCCATAGGCGTTGGATTAGCACCAAGAGCCTTCCATATAGCAAGATTCATATCTGTTGGAGTAATACGAAGCTTGTATCCTTTTAAGTCATCTGTATTATGATATACTTTTTCTGTGCTGATCAAAGACTTCATCCCATTGTACATGAAATCAAGGCAGTAATATCCGGAGTCTTCTAAAAGCTCGTTATAAAGATCAAGGCCACCTTTTTCAAAGCTACCAGTTACCCAATCATCATATGAATCATAGAGAAACGGTAGATCTACAACGTCCAGCCTGTTACCAATGATAGATCCAGGCACGCCTGAAAGCCCAAAATAAATTTCAACTGTTCCAAGTAAAAGTCCCTTACACGCTTCTGGATCATCCCCAAGTTGACCATCAGGGTAAACTTCAACTACAACTCTTCCGTCTGTCTGTTCTGCCATGTACTCTTTGAACCATTGGCAAGCAACATTTGTTGATCTACTACTTGTGTCTGTATTGCTGATTTTAATAACAATTGGCTCTTGGTTCTCAGAATCTGTGTTAGCGTCTTCGCCTCTTCCACTTGCACACCCCACTACTGTTACTAAAAGTAGGGCAACAACCAGGATAATGGCCATTACTTTCTTGATTTTCATACTTTCTCCTCCTTTAAACTTTTAAATGTCAATAGCCTTTAATATCAGGCTTTTATATAAACATTCAGGGAGTGACCTTCACACCTTGATGTCTACTACGGTTTACAATATCGGTTTATAAAATATTCTCTCAGCTTTTGATTATTTCTAATAATATCAAAAGTAATCTCTGCATGACCCGGATAGTAGCCATTTCCAATAATCATCGAAACGTATTTTTTTATTCCCTCAGCTCCTAATGAAGCTTTCACAAAATCTGTGCTCATACTAAAAAAATAAATCTTTCCAATATCCTTAGTTACCAGGATAGTTGAGAGTTCAGTATCGGGAACATTAACGGTACTTACAGTAAAATCTGCCAGACGTCCGTCCATTGCCTCCATATATCTGTTATAAGTATCTATAGGTTCCTGCCCATTCACCTGCAACACGACATCTGCAATTTCCAGCTCCCTTACAATGTCACACTGCACTTTAGAATGTTCTAGACAAACAACTTTTCCATTTGGTGCTACTCGTTTCTTTGCTTCTGCCAGACAAAGTAGCCCAGCCTTACCAGCACCTATTATGACAACCACATCCCCAGGCTTTGCATTCATAGCCACCTGCGCAGGAGCGCCAGCTACATCCATAATGGCCAAACTTAAGTTTTGACCTAAATCTTCAGGAATTTTTGTATAGATTCCGCTTTCAAACAAAATAGCATTTGCTTTGCAAAACACCTGCTCAGTATCCACATCAATATGATGAATTTCAGAAATTCTCAATGGCGTAAGGGATAATGAAACCAATGTTGCAATCTTATCTCCTGGCTGGATATCTATCTTGCCTTTTAAATCTTCACCAATTTCTTTTACGATGCCAATAAGCATACCTCCCGACTTTGTTACCGGGTCCTGGAATTTGCCTCTTTCTTCAACAATTTCTAATATGGCTTGTTTGATTTTGTCTATGTTTCTACCGCATTCATTCTTAATCCGCCCAAACGCAGTAGAGGTAGGTTGAAGTGCAATAACATCAATTAGTATTTCATTTGAAAAAATTTTAGGATCATTGTTAATCTTTTCTGCAGCCTGTGGTAGTAAACCTTTAGGTGTAATGACACGATGGCTGCCGTACTGATTACCTTTCATCACTGTCCTCCTTTATAGGAATTTCTACTATAAACAAATGGAGCAAGTAATGTGCCAAGCAGCTGTTTTATTTTGTTCTACAACACTCTTATTATATTTAATCTCATTTCTTTTCTTAGTTTTGATTGCATATTGTACACTTCCCTTTCTCTTCTTTGTTATATTGCAACAAAAAACGAAAATTCTTTTTATTATAAGAATTTTCGTTACATATTTTAATACTTTAGCTCTGCGGTCCAAGATTTCTATTTTTTCGAATTGTATCATGTCTATATTAAATAATTATTACTATTTTTTGTATCGATTTTGACTCATGACGCAATAACGACTCATGCCCGATTATTTAAGCAATAATCTAACTTCTTAGAACTACTGGTTTCAATCCTTTATAGATCAAATACCATTATCTGATCCCTCATAAAACACATTCTCTGTTTTTTGCATTTCTACTTTTATTACCAATAACCTGAAGCATTATCGACTCAATTATAAACCAAACTTATTCAACCTTCTGGCTATGCTAGATTGCGTCATCCCCAAGGCACTTGCCATTTTTCTTGTTGTTTTATACTTTCTTTTGTATTGTATTAGAACCTCTTTTTCTATTCTCTGCATTGCATCTGTTAAACTTTCACCTTCAACAATACTTATTTCTTTTTGCTGCAATCCTAATTCTTTTTGATTGGAATGAAAACAACTTCTCAATGCCCTTACATCTTCAATCTTAACAATATTGTTATCGGTTGAAATCAGCAATCCCTGAATAAAATTTTGTAATTCTCTGATGTTTCCCATCCATTCATACTCTTTTAGATGTTCTACGGCCATAGGTTCTATGGTTTTAGATATATTAAATTTATGATTATATTCATCAATAAAAACTTTAATCAACAAACCTATATCTTCATACCTTTCACTCAAAGCAGGTATAAAGATTGGAAAAACATTCAGCCGGTAATACAAATCTTCTCTAAAATCACCACATTTGACCATTTTTGCTAAATCTTTATTTGTTGCTGCAATGATTCGAACATCGGTTTTAATGGGTGTTATCCCCCCAATTCTATATATTTCATTTTCCTGCAATACCCGTAATAGTTTTGATTGCAATAATATTGGCAACTCACTTATTTCATCAAGAAACAGAATGCCCTTTTGTGCAATTTCCCAAATTCCTTTTTTCCCTTTAGGATCCGCTCCTGTAAAGGCACCTTTTTCATAGCCAAATAACTCTGACTCCAATAAATGATCTGGTATCGATGCACAATTGATTTTAACAAATGGAGAATTATTTCTTTTACTATTATTGTATATTATTTGTGCAATAATTTCTTTTCCAGTACCTGATTCTCCGTATATCATAACTGTACATTCATATTTTGCCACCTTAAGAGCATTTTGTAGCACTTTTCTCATGGCCGCACTTTCAAAAACAAGATTTATCCCATTATGCTTTTTTGTATAATCTAAAAAGTGTTCAATTGATTTTTTATCGCTATTTTTATAGTTATTTAAAAATACGCCCCGATTATCAAGGCCTTCTTGTAATAACTCCCGCAATTTATCATATTTTCGTAATAATTGTAGAGTTAATTCAGCATGTCCTTCTACATACCCTTTATAAGGAATAATGGTGATATCTTTACCTATTGATTCTGCTGAAAGACCAGCTACATTGCTGTCGCTCCTTAAGCTTGCGAAAAAGACTGTCCCCTTATTTTTTACTAAAAATAGGGGTGTTATTTCTGCATATGCTTCTTCGGAACAATTAATTACAATATCAAATAAATTATTTTCTTCGAAATACCTATTATAAAAATCTAACGTGTTCCTGATATCGTAGCACAATATTTCATCAAATACATCGCTTTCCTCTGCCTTTTCTCTTCCTTCTTCAGAATTAATTACACCTACGATTTTACCCTTTTTTCCCATCTTTTCTCTGGCTGCAAAACCACACAGTAATCCCAACTTGGTCCATGCACCTAAAATAATCACTTTATCTTCAGGTTCTACTATCCGAGTGGTTTCTGCTGGGGCTCCAGCTTCATCCCAAGCACTTATTAGCACTTTCAAAGGTAAATCATCTGGTTTTTGTGAAATAAGCGAGGACTCAAACATAATAGCTTGTCCTTTAATAGAAATTTGGGCGAACCCAATATCTATTCCTATAATTCTTTCAATCTTCAACGGGGTGGTTGAAAGGGAAACCAAGGATATAATTTCATCTCCAATTTGCAACCCATGCTTATTGGTGTATGCTTTCCCCATTTCTTTTACTCTACCATAAAGCATCCCCCCGGTTCCTGTTATGGGATTATGTAATTTTCCTCTGCTATTTACAATCTCAAGGATCCTATCTGCTATTTTTTTCTTTTCTCCATTGGTCTCCTCAAGTATCTGTGCAAAACTTACAAAATTAATGTTTAGTATTTCAACGTCAACTAATAATTCATTTTCATTAATTTCCATGGTATTATCTAACTTCCATGCTGTTTGCAGAAAAGAATTTTTGGGTTCCAATACTCTATTAAATCCATACTTGTCAAATCTCTTCAAAGTAAAGTCCTCCTAATCCAGCAATCCTGGCGCCACTTCCCCAATAACCGGTTTCATTTCAATCAAAGATTCCTCTATGGCTATGACTGCAAAATCAATATCATTTTCAGTCATAGCAGTGGACATACAATACATGCCACGTTGGGCACACAATACCCCTTTATCAAGTAAGCTTAAGAATAACAAGGAATTCAGGCCTTCGAATGATGTAGCAACGCCTCTATATTCTTCAATCTTTTTATTACTGAAAATAATATTATAAATGGACCCAATGCCATAAAGTTGAATATTTAACCCGATTCTTTCAAACATCTTCGTAACATCATTTTTAAATTTTGTTCCCAATTTATTAACGTAATCAATTTTCTCTTGATTGTAGTCCTTCATGGCGGCTGCTCCAGCGGACATAGAAATCGCATTTCCATTAAAAGTGCCTGAATGATACATGATTTTATTGTTAGGATTAAAAATATCCATTATTTCCCTTTTGCCACCAAATCCTCCAATAGGGAGTCCTCCCCCTATTATTTTCCCAAATGAAGTTAAATCCGGTTCAATATTAAATTGTTTTTGTCCCCCACCATAGGAGAGCCTCGCGGTGACCACCTCATCAAAAATAAGGATAATTTTATAATGCTTTGTAATTTCCCTAACAAATTCTAAATATTCATTGGTTGCAACAATTTGACCGGCAGAGCTCATAATAGGTTCAATAATAAAAGCTGCAATTTGTTCATGATTTTTCTCTATAACTTTTTTTGTTGCTTCAATATTATTAAAGGATACCACCAAAACATCCTTTAAAGAATTCTTTGAAACCCCTTTGCTATCTGCAATGGCCTTTATATTATGGATGCTTCCTGATTTTTTTAGGTCTGGATCTACATTCGCATCAAAAACATCCGTGGTTCCATGATACCCACCTTCAACTTTTACTATTTTTTGTCTATTTGTATAAGCGCGTGCACCTCTGAGGGCGTGCATATTGGCTTCCGTTCCAGAATTAGCGAAGCGCACTAAGTCTACCGATTTAAACCTATTCACTAATATCTCAGCAAGTTCTATTTGCTGCTTTACCGGTGCCGTATAGGCACTTCCAACTTGAATCTGCTCACATACTGCTTTTGCAGTTGGTTTGTGTCCATGTCCGTGAATGAGAGAAGTATAGTTGTTATCAAAGTCTACGAGCTTATTATTGTCTGCATCAAATAAATAAGCACCTTCTCCTTTTACTATAAAGTGAGGGTAAGGTTTAAAAAAAGTAAATGTTCGGGTATCTCCACCTGGCATAACATGGCAGGCTCTCTCATGTAATTTTTTTGACTCCTTTCTCTTGCTTTCATATTTATCAGTAATCATTTTTATGTACTTGTCTTTTTCCTTCATCCATATGCCCCCATCTATTTTTGTTTTTCCAACCTTAGGATTCTTCTTGCCTCTTCAGGTGTTGCAATATCCCTCTTCAAAATACCAGCTAACTTCACAACCTTTTCTACTAAAACCCCATTGCTTTTCGCCAATACACCTTTTTCTAAATAAAGATTATCCTCAAAGCCTACTCTTACATGTCCACCCATGACCATAGCAACAGCAGCAATATCAAATTCACTTTTTCCTATTCCAGTTGCGCACCATGTAGCCTCTTTCGGTAGAGACCCAACCATATAAACAAGGTCTCTTATGGTCGCAGCCATGGCACCATTTACCCCAAGAACAATGTTAAAGTGTAAAGGGTCCTCTAAAAGACCTTTTTTATATGATTTAAGTGCATTATCAATCATACCTTTTTCAAAACATTCAAGTTCTGGTTTAACACCTAAATCTTTCATTTTCTTTGCAAATGTATGAATCATGTCCTCTGTATTGACAAATATTGAATCCCCAAAATTACATGTTCCGCAATCAAGGGAAGCTATTTCAGGTTTCAACTCAATGGGCTGTAGCCTTTCTTCAGCTGTCATTCCAATGGCCCCTCCTGTACTAGGTAAAATAATAACATCTGGACATGCTTCCTTAATGGCATCAAAAGCTTCTTTAAACCTACCTTTATCTTGAGTAGGCGTACCATCGTCCCATCTCACATGTAGGTGTATGACAGCGGCTCCTGCATCATAGGCAGATTTTGCTTCTTTAGCTATTTCTTCAATGGTATAAGGCACCGAAGGATTCATTTCCTTTGTGACCTCTGCACCTGAAATCGCCGCCGTAATAATTAATTTTTCCATTCCCATGTCCTCTCTTTCCTTTATTTAGATTCACATGTTCCTAATAATACACATGACAATAATTCGTTGATAAAAAACATTCTCTAAACATATCTTATAGTCATTTTTTAGACTTAACAATATCATATAACAATTTTTCTAAAATTGGTAGAATCTAAGAAAAGCTGTAAGAGCGTTTTTATTGGTAACACTCACTTTTTATCTTTCATATATTAGTCTTGTGAAAGATATTTTCTATTCGCTAAATTGAATAAATGATAAAGAGGAGGATATCAAAAGAATGGGTCTTACAAACCAATCTACTGGTGTTAACGTATTGGATAACGAACTAAAAATTCAACGCACCTCACCCTATGATAAAATAATTGCTCTTACTGGTAATCCAAATGTGGGAAAAAGTACCGTTTTTAATAGTCTAACAGGATTGAACCAGCATACAGGAAACTGGCCGGGAAAAACGGTAACCAATGCACAAGGAAAATATAAACATAAAGAAACAGATTTTATTATGGTAGACATACCGGGTACTTATTCACTTATGGCGAACTCCGTTGAGGAAGAAGTCGCAAGAGATTTTGTCTGCTTTGGAAACCCTGATGCAACGATTATTGTTACGGATGCTACTTGTTTAGAAAGAAATATGAATTTAGTACTGCAAACCTTGGAAATTACACCAAACGTGGTTGTTTGCGTGAATCTTATAGATGAAGCCAAAAGAAAAAAAATTAATATTGACTTAAAAGAACTTTCTGCGAACCTTGGTGTCCCTGTTATTGGTACCAATGCGCGAAAGGGTCAAGGCTTGAAAGATCTAATGGATGCTGTCTATTTTATGACAAATGATACAATAGCACCTTCACCCTTAACCATTCATTATGAGGAACCCATTGAAAAAGCCATTCATATTTTAGAACCATCCCTACAAGCGCTTCTCAATGATAAACTGAACAGCCGCTGGGTAGCTCTTAAATTGCTGGATGAAGATGAAACACTGTTGAAGGCTTTCCGAAAATATCTTGATTTTGATTTGATGGAGAACCAGATGGTAAATGAACAATTAAAAGAAGCAAGAAAAGTATTAGATAAAGCGGATATTAAACAGGACCAACTCAGAGATAAGATTGTCTCTCATATTGTATGTACCGCCGAAAATATTTGCTGTGAAGTGATAACTATTGAAAAAGAACATTATAACCTGATGGATCGAAGAATTGACAGTGTTTTGACCTCTCGGATTTTTGGAATACCCATTATGATTGGGCTTTTAGGTATTATATTCTGGTTAACCATCACAGGGGCCAACTATCCTTCAGCGATGCTTGCCAATCTTCTCTTTGGTGTTGAAGAGCGATTAACAGGTTTTTTTCTATGGGCAGGCACTCCAACCTGGGTTCATGGATTATTAGTTCTTGGTGTTTACAGAACATTGGCTTGGGTTATATCGGTTATGCTCCCACCAATGGCCATTTTTTTCCCACTTTTCACATTGCTTGAGGACTTAGGGTATTTACCTCGAGTCGCTTTTAACTTGGATAATTTCTTTAGAAAAGCGTGTGCCCATGGGAAACAGGCATTGACTATGTGTATGGGTTTTGGCTGCAACGCAGCAGGTATTATTGGATGCAGGATCATCGACTCCCCAAGAGAACGACTAATCGCAATCATTACAAATAACTTTGTGCCTTGTAATGGACGTTTCCCCACTCTCATCGCAATTATTACCATGTTTTTTACAGGTGTCGTGGCAGGACCCTATCAATCCATCTTTTCTACACTGCTCCTGACAGGAGTGATTGTTTTAGGTGTTGTAATGACTCTACTCATTTCAAAAATTTTATCTAGAACAATCCTAAAAGGCCTGCCTTCATCTTTCACTCTGGAGTTGCCTCCATATCGGAAGCCCCAAGTAGGAAGAGTTATTGTGCGCTCCATATTTGACCGGACATTGTTCGTTTTAGGCCGTGCAACTGTTGTGGCAGCACCAGCTGGTGCGATTATATGGATATTAGCCAATATATTTGTTGGGGACTTGAGCCTTTTGGCACATTGTGCTACATTTCTTGATCCCTTTGCTTGGTTACTGGGTTTGGACGGATATATCTTAATGGCATTTATTCTTGGATTTCCTGCAAATGAAATTGTAGTTCCTATTATTATCATGAGTTATATGGCTACGGGGAGTATGCTTGAGCTGGATAGCCTGAATCAATTAAGAGAGCTCCTTGTTTCTCATGGATGGACTTGGTTAACAGCCATTAGCGTTATGTTGTTTTCGCTGATGCATTGGCCTTGTGGCACCACATGCATGACCATAAAAAAAGAAACTCAAAGCATAAAATGGGCTTTGGTTTCATTTTTAATACCGACCATAACAGGCATTGTAATCTGCTTTGCCGTAGCAAATACTGTTAGACTACTGGGCCTAATCTAAAAAACAAACAAAACAAGGGGACAATAAAAGTGAACCGTCTCCTTGTTCTTTTTTACATGTTTTCTACAAATTGTATGCTGATACCGTTAGGATCCTTTACAAAAAAGAACTTTACGTGGGGATTCGGTTGAAAAGGTCCATTTTCTACTTCAAGTCCTTTATCCGTTATGAACTTAATCATTTCGTCAACAGACTCTACTTCAAAGCCTAAAGAGATTCCCTCAATATTACCTGGTGATTTTTGTTTTGGATCGTAGATAAGTTCAACCTCTGCTCCTTCTTTGCCTTCTTCACCTAAAAAAGAAATTTCTATTTCCGGGCCTGCTTTAAAACTTCTATTTAAAGATAGCCCTACAACCTCCTGATAAAACTTTAAAGACTCCTCCATGTTATTAACTGTGATGGTGCACCAACAAAATTTCATAATCTCACGCCTCCTATATGTATAATAAGTATTATCTTAATGACTCTATCTTATCACATTATGCCCAGCATCCACCATTACAAACCACAAAAGAACCTCCTAGTATCGTCTTGAAGGTTCTTCTATGATGGGAGAGAATGAAAAAAATGCTTCTAAAGCTATATCGTTAGTTTTTTTATTATTTAGGCGTCACTTGTCCGTATTTATTAAATTTTTCGGCCATTAATGCCATTTCATCATCGGGGAGAATGAATGGTTCTCCTACGCATTTGGCTCTGTAATACATTTCTGCACAAAACTCAATCTCTTCAGCTGTGTTGAAAGCATTGGGTAAGTCTGTTGAAACTGCTAACAATCCATGATTTCCTAATAGGACTGCATTTCTATCTTTCATGGCTTCAAAAGCATTTTCCGCAAGTTCTTGCGTTCCAAAGGTAGCGTACTTGGCACATCTTACATCCTTACCTGCAAGAGCAATCATGTAGTGACTGGCAGGTATTGTCCAATGCAAACAAGCCAGCACGCCTGAAAACATAGAGTGACAATGAACAACAGAATTGCAATCATCACGCCTTAAATAGAATATCCTATGTAAATTATATTCACTGGATGGCTTTCTACTACCCTCTACCCTATTACCTTCTAAATCTAGTACCACTACATCTTCAGGCTTTGTCTTATAATAATCCAATCCACTTGGACTAATTGCCATTATTTTTTCTTGCCTATTAAATATACTTATATTACCTCCGGTACCTTTTGTTAATCCATGCTCAATCAATTTAATGGAATATTCAACAATGGCTTCTCTTTCATCTTGCATTAACATAAATGACACGCTCCTTTATTTTTTTAAGCTTTTTCATTACTGTATTTTCACCTCTACCAAAGTAATCGTGTAATTTTTTATACTCTTCATAAAGGCTTTCGTATGTCTGAACATTTTCCTTGATGGGAGTATAATATAATTCTTTAACTTTTCCCATATTTTTTGCTGCCGTGTATATATCGTCATATCCCCCTTTGTTCTTTCCCGCTGCTACAGCCGCATATATGGCTGAACCCAACGCAGGGGTTTGGGGTGAGGCTGCAATCTTTATATCCATATTGGTTACGTCGGAGTATATCTGCATCATAAGCTGATTTTTCTCAGCGATTCCACCAGCAGCGTACAATTCTTTTACAGGAACGCCGTATTCTTTAAAAGTTTCTACAATCATTTTTGTTCCAAATGCAGTGGCTTCTATTAAAGCTCTATATATTTCTTCTGGTTTGGTCATTAGAGTCATACCCAATATCAATCCTGTCAGGTCTACATCTACCAATACAGATCGATTACCATTCCACCAATCCAGCGCCAAAAGCCCAGATTCACCGGGTTTCAATTTTTTAGCTTTCTCACTAAGTAATGTAAATATATTTATGCCTCTCTCTTTTGCTTCCTTTTCATAGGCTTCAGGCACACAGTTTTCTGTGAACCACTGAAAATGATCCCCTACACAAGATTGCCCTGCCTCATAACCATAATACCCTGAGATAATGCCATCTTCTACCACCCCACACATGCCTGGAACAATGGCCTCTTTTTCTCCTAACATCATATGACATGTTGAAGTCCCCATGATCATGAGCATTTTTCCCGGCTCTGTTATGCCTACTGCCGGTACCGCTGCATGGGCATCCCCTATTCCTACAGCCACGATGGTGCCTTCTTTAAGACCTGTTAGTTCTGCGGCCTCTTTTGTCACCTGACCTGCTACGCTTCCCAAAGGATATACCACATTATTAAACTTTTCCTCTATGATATTCTCTAAATCCGGATGCAACTCTTTAAAGAAAGATTTAGAAGGAAATCCTTCTCTTTTATGCCAAATGGCTTTATAGCCTGCGGTACAGCTGTTTTTTCTTTCAAAACCTGTAAGCTGCATGGTTGCCCAATCCGCCAACTCCATAAATTTCGCCGTATTATGATAAAGGTCTGGATCTTCATCAAGTATTTGCCATATTTTAGGGAACATCCATTCTGAAGAAATCTTGCCACCATATCTCTTTAAAAAAGCCTCTCCTCTTTTTTTAGCAATCTCATTTAATTTGTTGGCTTCGTCTTGAGCGGCATGATGTTTCCATAGCTTCACATAGCTATGAGGGTTTGCTTTGTATTTTTTTTGGAAACAAAGAGGGTCTCCTTTTTCATCTACAGGGAGCATACTACATTCCGTGAAGTCATTGCATATTCCGATGACATCTTCGTTGCTCAAACCTGTTTTTCTGAATATTTCAGATACAGTGTATTCCAATGCATCTATGTAATCCTGTGGATGCTGAAGTGCAAAGTCGGGCATTAATTTTGTTTTACGATCCGGCAAATAGGTGTCCATAACCCCATGAGGGTATTCATAAAGAGCAGTTGCTACTTCCTCTCCTGTGTGGACATCTACCAATAGTGCTCGAGCTGATAAGGTTCCGTAATCGATACCTATTGTATATTTTGCACCCATCTTATCTCTCCTTTACATGGTAATTCTTATTAATAAGGTTTTTTACTTCTCTACCGTCGATAAACGATTTTAGATCCTCTGCCATTATTTCAGCAGATATTTGGGCTGCATTTCTCGAAGATCCTGCGATATGATTGGTTAATGTGACATTTTCCATTTTTAACAATGGGTTATCCTGTTCAATAGGTTCCACTTCAAAAGTATCAAGGGCTGCCCTGGATATAATGCCTTTTTCCAATGCTTTATATAAATCCCTGTAATTCACAAGGGGTCCTCTTGCTGTATTAACCAAAATGGCTGTATTTTTCATTTTTCGAAACATATCCATATTGACCATACCTGTTGTTTCAGGGGTTACCCGCATGTGCAAGGAGATAATGTCTGATTCAGCTAATAAAGTATTTAAATCTACCAATTGGGCATTGGTACTGTTAATTTCTTTTATATAAGGATCGCAAACCAATATGCGACATCCAAAACCACTTAAATATTGGCATACTTTGGCCCCAATATTTCCATAGCCCATAAGCCCTATGACTTTGCTGGAAAGCTCAAATTCACTTTTCTCATAAATGTAATAATCCTCTACCCATTTTCCTTGTCTTACTGCTTCGTAGCTTCTGGCAATATTTCTGGTTTCAGCTATAAACAGTCCTATGGTAAATTCAGCGACTGCTGTAGAATTTCTTCCAGGGGTGTTAAAAACAGGAATATTCAACTCACTTGCAGCTTCTATATTAACATTTACAGCACCACCTCTTGTAACGGAAATGGATTTCAATTTTTTACCTTGTTCTATGACTCTTTTTGTTATGGGGGATGTATGAACCACTAAATGATCCACCTCTGCTATTCTATCTATTATATCATCTTCACTTCCCACGTACTCTGTTACCTCTCCATCACTGTATTGAAGGGGCGTGATAGGAAAGTTTACGGCATAATTATCTATTCTGAGGTCTTCAATATGCCCTAATTTCTCTCTGATGGCATCTTCAACCACTTCTTTTTTTATAAATAAATCGGTTATGGTTAATATCTTCATTTTTTAACTCCTTATTTACTGCCCATATGTAGCATTTTTACCATGTTTTCTAAGGTAATGCTTATCCATTAGCACCTCTTGTATCTGCGTAATATCTTTGTTTATTGCAATGGTTAAAGATGCCATTTTAGCGAGTTCTTCTAAAACAACGCTGTTATGTACCGCCTCATGTGCATCTTTTCCCCAAGTAAAAGGGCCATGATTGGCTACTAAAATTCCTGGCACAGAAATGTAATCTTTATCCCTCATGGTTCTTACAATTACTCTTCCTGTGTTGGATTCATAGTCCCCTCCAATTTCTTCAGGTGTGAGTTCCGGTGTACAAGGTATTTCATTATAAAAATAATCACTATGAGTCGTTCCATAACAATCAATTTTTCTTTTTGCTTGAGCCCAAGCTGTCGCATAGGTTGAATGGGTGTGGACCACTCCACCAATATTTTCAAATTCTCTGTAGAGTTCTAAATGGGTGGGTGTATCTGAAGAGGGATTGTAGTTACCTTCAATAATATTGCCTTCTAAATCTAAAACCACCATCATTTCAGGTTTTAATTTATCATAAGGAACCCCACTGGGTTTAATAACCACGAGATCTGCCTCTCTATCTATGCCACTAACATTTCCCCATGTATAGATGACCAATTTTTTTGCTACTAATTCAAGATTGGCTTCACATATTTCTTCCTTAAGTTTTTGCACCCTTTTTTCATCTAAAACTTTTAACATAATTAATCACCCCTTTCATTTACATGTCTCCATTTTTTCTACTACCTTTTCAGCGACTTCTTCCAAACATCCTAAATATTCAGCTATTTCTAAGATCGTATATTTATTTCTTACTTCTTTTGCATAAAGAATGGCTTCTTTCAATGCTTCTTTTGATAAACCCAACTCGGCAGGTGATGAGGGGGCTCCCATACTTTTTAATACTTCTACAATCCTATTTGAATCGGGAATCTTTGGTTGTATTTCTTTTTTGATTTGAGTCATGCTACCTTTCACTTTGTTTCCATGAGCTATCCATTTATCTTTATCAAAAATTTTATTTTCATTTTCTTTGAAAATCTGACTTGCACTGTCTTGATAGATTTCTTTTATTTTTACTTCATATTCTTCTTTATTTAGAGATTTTTCAAAAGCAGCTTCTACATTAACGCTTTGAAAATCTTGAGATAGTATCTCTTTATAAACTTCAATAATAACCAAAGTCATGACAGCGACTTCTATCCCATGAAGATGGGTATGTTTATGATCCATCATAGCTTTCATCCCTATAAAGTGAGCGAGATGATGCTCTGCGCCAGCGGCAGGTCTTGATTTGCCTACCCAGTGCATAGAGAGTCCTGAAATCATAAGTCCCTCTGCTAAGGTTTTTATAGCTTCTTCATCTCTTTGAGATATTTTCAATGCATTTTCAATTGTTTTTTCTACTACCTCATTGACCACATCTACTGTATTTTGGCAATAACTTTCACCATTTATAAGGTTAGAAATTCTCCAGTCAAATGCCGCAGTTTTTTTGCATATCAAGTCTCCAAATCCTGCTGCTACTAACGAAGCTGGTGCATTTTTTAATATATCTATATCTGCATAGATTGCCATTGGATAGGTGGCTGAAATGGTCTTTTTTATGCCATTTAAAACCAGCAATGAGACTTCTGCTGAGTAACCATCCATTGAAGCTGCAGTAGGTATAGAAATATAAGGAATGTGACACCTGGAACTAATAAATCTGGCTAAATCGTTGATAGCACCTGATCCCACAGCGATTAAAAAGTCTATTGTCTCATCCATATCTACCATTATTTTGACAATGGATGCTTCATCGGGTAGCACTTGAGGGGTATCAAATAAGCATAACTTATAGGCCACATTTCCTTCTTGCAAAGCAGCTTTTATGTTATCTCCTATGAGACTATAAATCATGCTATCTATTATGATGAGTCCTTTATTATAGCGACTTCCTAAATCTTCCCTTACTTTCCCTATTTTTTTAAGTGCACCTTTATAAATTGCTATCTCCTTTATGGGTTGGCTATGTCTCATGCCACAAAGACACTCAAAATCATGGGCTTGCCAAATATTATTGGGTCTTATCATTTCTATACACCTTCTTTTATATGAGCTAAATTATATAGATCGTTTTTTGTATTTTTGTATAGACTAATATAAATCTCATACATCTCATTGTAGATTTTATTCCAAGCTTCATCAGGCTCTACAATCTGTTTAATTTTTGTTACTTCTTTTGCAAACTTGCCAGGATTTTTATAAATACCTAAACCAGCTCCAGCTATAATGGCATCTCCAAAAGGTGCCCCTGTTGATATATCCGGTACGATGATGGGCATATTTAGAACAGAGGATTTGATTTTCAACCATATATCACTCTTGCTTCCACCCCCTACAGATCTTAGCTCCCTTATATTGACACCTATTTTTTTAGCTTCATCAATATTATGTCTGAGCCCATAAGCAGACCCTTCCAATATAGCCCTTATCATTTCTTCTCTCTTTGTATCTAAATGCAGACCAAAAAACACACCTCTTGCATAGCTATCCCATATAGGGGATCTTTCTCCTGCCATATAGGGCAAAAATATCAACCTATTGGAACCAACTTTTGCTCTGCTGGCTTTTTGGTTCATATGCTCAAAAGAACTGACTTGTTCTGGCTGTTTATGCTCTTCCTCTTTATATAAATTATCTCTATACCATTTTAAGCTGGCACCAGTGGTACTCATGGCCCCACAAATCATCATGATATCTTTTAAAGCGTGATACATTTCAAATAACAGCCCTGGATCTCGCCACCTATCGGTACAGATATTTAAAACGGTAGATGTTCCGCTCATTTCAACAGCATCCCCGATATCTACTGCTCCCGCTTCAAGTGTAGCAGCAGAGCCATCCACTGTTCCACAAACAACTGCTGTAGATGAACTAAGCCCAGTAAGCTTTGCTACTTTCTCACAAACTGTCCCTATAACATGGGTGGTCTCATAGACTTGAGGGAATAAATCCCTATCATAACCTATAAGGTCAGCGAGCTCTTTGGACCACTGATTCTTTTTAATATCATATACGCCCATTAAACTGGCGTGAGAGATATCTGTTGTCATAACCCCTGTGAGCATATAATTGATATAGCCGTTTATCTGAAGAATCTTATGGGTCTTTTTGTAAAGCTCTGGCTCATTATTCTTGTACCACAATAACTTTGATGATAAATAGTAAGGATCTATTCGGTTCCCAGTAATACCTTTTACCTTTAGACTACCTATCTCTCTTTCCAAAAAATCGGTTTCAGGTTGGGATCTTCTATCCATCCATATCAAAGCGTTTCTTAAGACCTTTCCCTCTTTGTCCATAGCAACTAAGGTAGGTGCCTGAGAGCTAACACCAATACCTGCTATATCTTTTCTATCTACTTTACTATCCTTTATAACTTTAATAATGGTTTTAACAGTAGCCTCCCACCACTCTTGAGGACTCTGTTCTACCCATCCTGATTTAATAAAATATGTGGGATATTCAATACTATGTTCCGCCATTTTTGTTCCATCTTCATTAAATAAAACTGATTTTACATTGGTCGTTCCGATATCTATTCCCATTAAAAATTTTGACATTTATTCCCACTCCAATTACAAACTGAGTTCTCCACTCTGGATGGAGTTTTAGAATTCTTAGTCATGGGATAAAAGCTCTTTTATGGTTTTTCCCATGGCTTGTAGTAATAAAAAACAGGATGTTGCCCCTGCATCTAAAACACCTCTGGAGCGTTCTCCCAATCTACTTGCTCTTCCAATTTTAGCCACAAGATTTATGGTCGAATCTTTACCTTTTTCCGCTGATTCAATCATTCTATCTATGGCAGTTGAAAAATCAGAGTCTATTGCATCCTTAAAAGCCCTTTCAGCTGGAATTAAGGTGTCCAGTATTGTTTTATCTCCTAATTTCGCTTCTCCTAAGCTTTGTATCCCCGCTACTGCTTTGCTTAGCATTTCGGCAAACACTTCACTGTTGATATCTTCTTTTCCCTCTGTTGTTTTGGACATTTCAAAGAACATAGTTCCATAGAGCGGACCCATAGATCCTCCTATTTCCATCATCAAAATCATGGCAAGTTCTTTTAAGCCATCCGTTAGATTAAGCGGTTTCCCCGCGATTCTTTCTTCACATATTGTAAAACCTTTGTTCATATTAATCCCATGGTCCCCGTCACCGATTTCACCATCAATTTTACTAAGATAATCTTTGTTTTGCTGTATGGTTTTTATTAAGCCTTCCAAAATTACTTTTCCATCTTTGTTTTTAAAACTATTCATATTGATTCTCCTCGTAAAAAAATTTCAAGAAATGGATTGGCTACTCAATTAACGCTTTCAATCTTTAATCTTATTTTTTATTCTATTTCTCTCAAGCCAATGCTTCTCATAGTCATATCTAAGGCTTTTAAATAGCTTAAATATGTGTTGATACTTTGTGTATTGATCCTCATGGGGCTTAAATTCTTTATCTACTAAAATCTTGGTGTAATCCTTCTCAAGTCCCAATCCGACTTTAACAGTAGATACAATTCCTTTGATTCCCAGTTCTTTTACGATGACCCTAATAATCCCTTTTCCCAGGCAATCCGCTGACATCTGGCAGAGTGTATCATTCTTTGCGGCTCCCCCAGAAATAAACACCTTATCACTTGTATGAGGCAAAGATTCAAAGCAGTCATAAAGAGACATGACAAGTCCTTCAAAGGCAGCTCTCATTAAATCTTCTTTATTATGAGTGGATTTAAGTCCAAAAAAACTTCCAGTAGCAAAAGAATTTCTAAAGGGTGCTCTTTCACCTTTTAAATAAGGATGATAGATGATGCCATTACTCCCTACGGGGACCCCCTTGATTATTTTTTCTATATCCCCATAAGTTACATCAGGATATAGCAACTTTTTTACCCAATCAATAGCAGCCGCACCACTAAGAGTTGGCATGATGCATATATAGCTGTCTTTCAATATATGTGACAGTATAAGTCCTTTATTAAAATCTATATCCGATTCTTTTACGAGGGTCTGGTTTGCTAATGTGGTGCCCACGATGGTGCAAGTATCTCCTACATGGATAACACCTAGTCCAACTGCAACAGCAGCTACATCTATAGCCCCCGCGATAACTGGTATGCCTTGACTTAACCCTGTTAATTGACTTGCCTCTTTGGTTAAACATCCTATGATTTTAGAAGAAGCACTGGGCAAAACAAACAGTTCCCGATACTCTGATAGATCCATTGCATCTAATATTTCTTGGGAAAACTCTTTACTCTTTAAGTTCATAAGCGCAGTGGTCATATCTGTATAATCGCTGGAAACAACACCTGTTAGCTTAAAATTAAGCCAATCCTTGCAGTGAAAAATTTTATGCATTTTTTCCAATGTATTTGGCTCATTTTCTTTAATCCACCGTAGTATATGGATATTTGAACCCGCATAAAGAGGGTTTGCATTATTCTGGATGCATATTTTGTCTATTTCGTCTCTATTTTTAAGCTTTAGATGCTTCGTTCTTGTATCATTCCATAGGATGGCATTACCAGCTGGGTTTCCTTCTTGGTCTATTGCCCATAATCCGTCCCCTTGTCCTGTTATGCCGATTCCTTTTATGTCCTTCCAAATTGGGAGATTATTTTTTTTAAGATTCATAAGGATATGGCAAAGACTTTCCCAAAGCTTCACCATATCCAGTTCACAAGCATCTTCTGAAGGCATAATCAAACTAACATCTTCCGAGGATGTATCAATATATTCTCCATCCTCCGTTACAATTGCTGCTTTTATACAAGTAGTCCCAGCATCAATGCCAATAAACACCATATTACGCCTCCTAAGAAACTATCTTTGAAATTGTTTCAAGCCCATTGTATCAACTTCCACATCCATGAGTTCCTTAAGCTCATCATCGAGTTTCATAAGCGTTAGGGTAATCCCCATCATTTCCAATGATGTAAAGTAATTTCCTACATATGATCTATAAACCTTTATGCCTTTTTCAGATAGTATTTCTTCTACTTTGTTATAAACAATGTACTGTTCCATAACAGGTGTCGCCCCCAAGCCCGACAGCAAAACTACCACTTCATCGTCTTTTGTAAAGGGCATATCCGGAATAATGATATCCAACATAATTTCTGCCATTTCATCAGCCGTTGCAAGGTCAGAAATTTTTATACCGGGCTCTCCGTGATGGCCGATTCCAACCTCCATGGTGCCTTCTTTTATTTCGAAATTGGCTTTACCTACAGAGGGTATTGTGCAAGGTGTAATCCCAATCCCTACACTCTTTGTATTATCAATTGCCTTCTGAGCCGCTGCTATAACCTCTTCTAAGCTTCCACCCTTAGATGCTTTTGCACCGCCCACTTTCCACATGAGTATTTCTCCTGCAACACCTCTTCTCTTTTGAGACTCATCTTTAGGTGCAGAAGCCACATCATCATTGGCTACAACTGTTTTAACTTCAATACCTTCCATTTCGGCCATCTGCTTTGCCATCTTTACATTCATATTATCACCGGCATAATTGCCATAAAGACAAGCAACGCCTTTTCCAGCATTGGCTGCTTTGAATGCATCTAAGAAAGCCTTCGCCGTGGGGGAAGAAAATATTTCTCCTACTGCAACGGCATCCACCATGTTTTTACCCACATATCCGATAAAGGCCGGTTTATGTCCTGATCCACCACCTGTCACAATACCAACTCGTCCTTCTTGGGGTGCTTTATTATATTTGATTACCCTGGGATTTTCTGTTGCAGAGACAATATCTTGATGATTCTTTACAAAACCTTTCAGCATATCTTCAACAACAAAGTCAGGTTTATTGATTATTCTTTGCATGAGCATACACCTCCTGAAATAAAACCTTTTTCATATTCCATTATTTTATCTACCTTAGAAGTAGAACCGCCACCTTGAAATTCTGATTTCATCCAAATTTCTACTAATTGCTTCGCCAGCTCTGCTCCAATAACTCGTGAACCCATGGTCATAATTTGAGCATTATTGCTCTTCCTTGACCTTTCAGCTGAATAACAATCGTGACAAACTGCTGCTCTAATGCCAGGCACTTTGTTAGCTGAAATTGCCATACCGATACCTGTGCCGCACAGCAATATTCCCCTGTCATGCTTCCCTTTAGAAACAGCGCTGGCAACCTTTACAGCTGTATCTGGATACAAAGATGCATCCTTATTATAAACGCCATAGTCCTCAGTTTCATAACCCAAGCTTTCTAAAAACTCCATAATAATATGTTTTAAATCATAAGCTGCTTCATCACAGCCTATGGCTATTTTTTTCATAATGTCACCCTTCTTTCTCCTTTTCAGGGAAGCCTAAGGTACTAATACAACTTTTAAAGTGCCTTCTGCTCCTGTTTCAGCAACTTTAAAAGCCTCTTCCCATTTCTCCAAAGGGAATTTATGTGTAACAACACCTTTAGTTGGCAATTTTCCTTCTTTTATCCACTCTGCTACAGGCTCATAGCAATGAGGGCTAAGGTGTGCTCCAAATAAATCTAATTCTTTTCGGTCACTTATGATGCTCCAGTCTACTGCGGTTAAATCACCAAACACGCTGAATTCAACAAATGTGCCCATTTTTCTTATGGCTTCTAAACCCTGTTTTACACTTGAAGGGTGCCCTGTAGCTTCTATATAGATGTCACAGCCGTACCCATCTGTCATTTTCTGAATCTCTTCTACAACGTTAACTTCAGCTGGATTCATAACAATATGGGCGCCAAATTCTTTTGCTAAAGCCAATCGGTCTGGTTTCATGTCTAGTACCACTAATTTTTTAGGGTTTTTCATAGCGATATAGCCTACCATCCCAAGTCCTAAAGTGCCTGCGCCTGATAAAACCACCACATCTTCATTGGTTATTTTGGCTCTATCCACACAATGCTTAGAACAAGCATAAGGTTCTATTAACACTGCCTCTTCTATGGACAATTCCTCTGGAACGTGATAGTTTAATGCTTCTTTTGGAAACTTCATGTATTCAGCCATGCCACCATTTACGTTGTTTTGGAATCCATATACATCATGTTTTTGGCACATCCAGTATCTTCCTGTTTTGCAAAATTTGCATTCCCAACATGGAACGATTTGCTCAGATATAACTCTATCTCCAATCTTGAAATCTCCCTTTGCATTTTCGTCTATTTCAACAATTCTACCTATGAATTCATGACCTGGTGTTACAGGCGCTTTTATATACGGAGGATTTCCTTCTCCTCCCCAAAAACTAGGCGCCCCATGGTACGATTTCAAATCTCCTGCACAAATCCCGCAGGCTTCTACTTTTATAACGATTTCGCCATCTCCTGCTCTGGGAACAGGCACTTCTTCTAATTTGAAACCGCCTGGCTCATAAGCAACTACCGCTTTCATTTTTTCTGGTATACGTGACATTTTTACTTCCCCCTTCATAATAGATTACTTTTGTTTTTAAGATTTTACTGGGCTATAATTTTCTCCCCTGTTTTTACATCAAATAAGTGGGTTTTTTCTGATTTGACTTCTAACTTTACAATATCCCCTTGTTTATATCGCTTATCATCCGAAGTTATTAGGGTTAGAAAACCTTCTCCTACTCTAAAACTTATTTTTCTCTCTTCTCCTAAATTTTCAAATACGGATATACTTACATCCGACCCTTTGCTATCTTCACCTACTATAAGTACATCTGTAGGTCTAACACCTAAGCGAACCAGCATGCCATCTTGCACCACAGAATAAAATCTCTGAGGTACAGGTATTAGAATATTCGCATCCTGAAATTTAAAAAAGAAGCTACTTTCTTTTTTTTGAACTTCTACAGTTAAAATGTTCATTGGGGGCTCCCCAATGAAGCCAGCAACAAATTCATTTACAGGATTGTCATAGACTTCAAAAGGTGTACCATATTGTTGAAGCTCTCCATCTTTCATTATGGCAAGCTTATCCACCAGTGACATTGCTTCAAGTTGGTCATGTGTTACGATGATTGTGGTACACATAATTTCATTGTGAAGCCTCTTTATCTCCGTTCTTAAAACCTGCCTCATTTTACCATCTAAGTGTGACATGGGTTCATCCAGTAAAAGTAATTGAGGTTTTCTAACAATGGCTCTTGCAATGTTAACCCTTTGTTTTTGCCCACCACTAAGTTTGCCTGGTTTCATATGAAGTAAATCATCTACTTTAAGTAACGGCGCAATTCTATTAATTTCTGCTTTTATGATTTCATTCTTAACATGCTTTGCTCTTAAATTAAAAGCAATATTTTCATAAACTGTTAGCGGAGGATAAAGGGCATAATCTTCAAAGGCAAGACCTATCCCCCTATTATGGGGTGCCACATTGTTTACTACAGTATCTCCAATTATGATTTCTCCATCTGTTATGTCCTCTAATCCGGCGATCATTCTAAGAGTTGTCGTCTTGCCACAGCCAGAGGGTCCTAAAATGCCAATAAATTCTCCATCTTCACATTCTAAAGAGAAATTGTTAACAGCAAAGGCATTTAATGCTTCACCTTTTTTTCTTTTTTTATTTTCGTATCTTTTATATAGGTTTTTTAATAGAAGTTTTGCCATCATTCCACCCCTAATAATTCATTTTGATTATGTCTATAGATGTATTTATAATCGTCTCCATCAAAGAACATCGCTTTTTTCATTTTTATCCGTACAAATATTTCATCATCGATATTTGCTTGCAGGTCATTGGGTGCAATCAATCTTAACAACTGGCCATTGACATCTACAACCAAAATTGTTTTATTGCCTATAGGTTCTACACTGTATACTTGGCCTTTTATGTACTCTTCATTTTCTTTATTGAAGCTAAAGGCTATGTCGTTTCCCCTAAGACCAATTCTAATGTTTTTATGCTCGCCTTCTTTTATGACTTCAGCCACATCTTCTTCAATTGTATAGCTTCGCTCTTGACCTAACATTTTGACTTGCGTTTCATCTTCTAATTCAATATCAAAAATATTGATTTCAGGCTCACCCATAAATTTTGCTACAAACTCGTTAGCTGGCGTTAGGTAGACTTCGTCCCCTGTCCCGATCTGAAGTATTTTTCCTTCATTGATTATTGCAATCCGATCCCCTAAACTAAGAGCCTCCATGTAGTCATGGGTTACATATATGGTGGTTGTATCAAATTCACTTTGCATTTCCTTAAGCTCTGCCCTCATGAAATGCCTCAATTTAGCATCTAGATGGGCTATGGGCTCATCCATTAGAAAAACATTAGGATCTCTAACCAAGCATCTTCCTAAAGCAGTCCTTTGTCTTTGCCCGTTACTGACTTGACTGGGGAGTCTATCCAATAGATGATCTATCTTCATCATGCTAGCAACACGATGTACTTCTTTCTTTACTGTTTCTTCATCCTGCTTATGCAGAGGACTTCTCATAGGGGACGCGATATTATCGTAAACCGTCAAATGAGGATACAACGCATAATTTTCAAATACCATGGAGATATCTCTCTTAGCTGGCTCTACCATGTTAACGTTTTTATCGTTTATTCTCACTTCACCCTTGTCAGGAAATTCTATTCCCGCAATGGTCTTTAGAATAGTAGTTTTACCTGCTCCAGCTGGCCCAAATAGTACGAAAAATTCCTTATCCTGAACTTCAAAATTAATATTATCCAGAGCAGTGATATTTCCAAATTTTTTTGTTATATTATAAAGCTCAATTTTCGCCATTTCTCACCTCTCCTTATCCTTTAACTGCTCCAAAACTCAATCCTCTTACAAGATGTTTTTGAATAATAAGAGCTAGCACTACTTCAGGAAGTGCCGCTACTGCAGCTGCTACTGCCATCTGTCCATAATGTACCGTATCAGATCCTATATATCTAAGTGCCGCTACTGTAACTGTTTCTATTTGAAATCCACTGAGCAATAGTGGAAAAGTAAAACTGTTCCAAGCAAAAATAAATGCCAGTAGCGAGGAAGCTACCAGACCCGGTTTAATAAGGGGCACAAGTATTTTCCAAAACACGCTATACCAAGGGTATCCATCTAAGTTCGCCGCTTGCTCTACTTCAACAGATATTTCCTCGAAGTATCCTCTAAGAACCCAAATTAAAAGGGGTAATGTTATCAATTGATAAACCCAAATAAGCCCAAAATAAGTGTCATACAGACCTATTTTTTGATAAATCATAAATAGAGGTAATATGACCAATATTTCCGGTGCAAATTTAAATGAAAGTATTGTAAAGGCTAAATCTTCTTTCTTTGCAAAATTATATCTTGCAAAAGCATATGCTGCAGGGACTCCTACAAGCAACGATAAAAGTACTGCCCCACCACTTACAATAATATTATTGATAAAAGCCTGTATATAGTCCGCCCCTTCAAATAATACGATTTTATAATTGTCAAGTGTGGGTGTGAAGATGAAGGTTGTGTTATACATTTGCGTGTCGCTTTTAAATGATATAATCACCAGCCATATTAAAGGGAAAATGGCAAATATGCTGTACAGACAAATAACTGTATAGGCGGATACGTTTTTAAGCAAATCCATTAATCTATTTTTCATCATCATTACCTCCTTAATTTCCTTGTGCATTTTGCTGTCCTTTTAACCATGCACCAATGAGTTTTTTACTAATAAAGAATATTGCAGCCCATAACACCAATAAGTAAGGTAATGCTTTTCCTAAGCTTGAAAATGCAAAGCCCATATTATATCCGGTTAAGGATAAATTCATGAGAGTACTTCCAGGGCCACCCTTTGTCAAGGCGAATATGATACCGTACTCTTGCATGGATGCCATGAGTCTAAATACGAGAGCAATAAAAATAAAGGGTTTAAGAAGTGGTAATGTTAGTGTTCTAAAGGTAAACCATGGTGAACCCCCATCAATTTTTGCAGATTCATAGGGTGACTTTGGCAATGATTGAAGCCCTGCCAACATAAGGAGCATAACAAAAGGTGTATAGACCCAAAAGTCTATCATGGCTGCTGTAAGCAAAGCCGTTGAAGCTGATGACGCCCATGGAAAGTTAAATACGCCAAATAAATTTAAAAATTTTTCTACAATACCAACGGAATTATTTAGCATGAGTTGCCAAATAAGTGTAGCAATAACAGGTGCAATCATAAGGGGGAATATTAAAATGATTCTCAATGTTTTTGTGAATCTACTCTCTCTTACTAATAAAAGTGCTATGCCTAACCCTGCAACCATTTCTGTCCCCGTAGTCGCTAAGGTATACTGAACCGTTACCAAACAGGCATGCCAAAAGTTTTTAGACTGAAACATGCTAATCCAATTCTTAAGTCCTATAAACTTATAATCTATGGATCTGAAAGAGAAGTCGGTTAGTGAATAATAGATTGCAGTTGCAAATGGATATAGAATCCCTATGGTTAATAAAAGTGCTGGAAGAATAATAAGATACGGCCTTGCCTTCACTAAAAAAGGAATTTTATTATCTTCTTGTTTTATGTTCTTTTGATTTTTTGTTGTCTTTTTCATCATATTTGCTGATGTGGCCAATTAATCCATCCTCCCCTTCGATTAGTCTCAGGAGAATACCCTCCTGACATATATTTACTAATATAAGAGCCAAAACTCTTAACAGAGTTAATTTTCATCATTACATTTTTTTCTTAATGCGTATTTTTTTACTTTAAATATTAAAAAAAAACTTATTTTTATAAAGATTAGGGGGAGAGAGACCCCCACCTAATCTATTTGTTTTTTATTCAGCCTCTACATCTGCAACAATTTCATCCATTGTCTTCTTCAATTGATCCATACCTTCTTGAACTGAGTCATAATTACCAGCAACGATATCTTGAAGTGTCGCCGCCCATTCAGTAGTTGTTTGGAAAAAATGAGGTTGTGGAGTAAACTGTATAGTTGTTCCAGGTACAGTAGCATTAAATGCTTCTATGTAGCCCGTATTTGTTGCCAATACATCTTGAACTTCTTGGCTCTCGAATACAGACTTTCTAGGTGGATCTACACAATTTCCTTCTGTGATAGACCATTTTTGGTAATCTGCACTGGTAAAGTATTGTAAGAATAACCAAGCAGCAGTCTTATTTTTAGAAGCTTCATTCATTGCCATAGACCATGTCCAAAGGTTAGAATTGATTTCTGTTTTTCCTTCTGGAAGTGGAGGTGCAACCCAAGCAAGGTTTCCTGCTTCTTCAGAAGCACCTTCTGGGTTTTGGAAATATCCATTACAAGTTGCATCAAATAACATAGCTGCTTTACCTGCACCAAAGTCAGCACCTGCTTGATACCAAGTATAGCTTGACCATGATGGCGCTCCACCGACTTCTATAAGATCAACCCACATTTCAGTCATCTCTACAGCTTCTGGTGAATTAACTTGAGATATAAGTTTCCCGTCTTCTATGGTAAAATCAACTGCACCATAGTTGGAATATGTGGTCATATATCCAGGATGGATGGTTCCCCAGTTTCTTGCACCACGAATGGCTAGTGGATAAGTTCCTGGTCCCCCAAATTCCTTTAATTCTTCACATACAGCCAAAAGTTCTTGCATTGTAGTCGGAACTTCTAAATCCATCTCATCAAAGACTCTCTTATTGTAAGCCAATACATTGGATTCGAAACCTAAAGGCAGTGCCCATAATGGACCTGTACCAATTTTATGTCCGGCTTTGAGATCCCATCTGAGTCCTCCGATGATCCCTTCGTAAAAATCATCTACATCATAGCTGGGGTCTACCATGTTTGGATCATTTAAGAATTGATCCAAATCCGCTGTATATCCAGCTGGAGCGTACTCCCATATTTGATAAGCGCCTGTCATAAATAGATCAGGATCTCCAGAACGAGAATTTAAGGCGATTGTTAATTTATCAAAGTAATTTTCTTCTGGAGTCAGTGAATACTCAACCTCGATCCCTGTTTCTTCTGTAAATTCAGGAATCTTTTTAATAATTGCTTCTGCATAAGGATGTTGATTAAACATAACCTTGATAGTTGATCCACTTGCCATATCCCAGCTAAAACCTTCTACAGCAGCTGCATCACCTTCGGTATCTGTTTCACCTGCTGGTGTTGAACATGCCATCATGTTCATAGATAAAACCAGTATGACTAAAACCGATACAAAAATTTTGATACTTTTAGATTTCTTCATGTTTCCCCTCCTTATAAAACGTACAGATTGAGAATTATTATCCATTGGGACAACATTCCCTCATGCCTATTATATCTTGAGCCTTGACGGAATTGAATGAAATATATTACTAAATTTAGTACTTTCCTTTGTCAAATATTTGTCTATCTTTTTAAAAATCACAATATTTTAATGGTTTTTAGAATATTTTTAATATTTAGACAGATGGTATGGTACATTCATATATGCTATAATATTGATGTTGATATTTCGCATTAATATGATATTTTTCTACAAATCCTTTAATTACATGTCATTATTTTCATTTTTTAAAATATAGTATGTTACTTTTTTTATATAATGCAATTGGCAGCGAGGTGTTAAGAATATGAATTTTTTTAGTATTCGAAATAAAATATTTCTATTTTATGCTTGTACCATTCTAATCTTCCTGTCGTTGGTCGCATATATTCTTTACTCTTTGTTCTTTAATACGCTCAAGGAACATCAAATAAACTACTCCATAGAACTGGCTAATAAAACACAATATAATTTAGAGTTCTTTTTGAATTCTGTCAATAACACAGCTGCTCTTATTTCCAAGAATTCCAGTATACTAGACGAGTTGTCTTCAATGGATGGGTTAAATAAAACAGATATAAATACAATTCTTGAGAATACCGTGAGTGCCCACGAATATTTGAAGGGCATTTATATCATAGGACAAAATGGTACTGTCTATGTTAGTGACTGGGGAGTAAATTCAGAAGCCTTAATCGAATCATTTCAAGATTTTATGGATTTAGATTCTCCAGATGAAGTTTTTAAAGACTCTTACACTTATAAGTATCACAGTTCTTTGTCTGCCCGTACGCTCACCTATACAAAGCATATTTATGATTATAAAAATAATGTTGACTATGGCCTCTTAATCATTGCCATCAATTATGATATTCTTCGAGAACTCATTACAACGACGTCTGTAACCCTTGAAAATAAAATGCTCGTTGTAGACACTCATGGCGAAACTCTATTTACCTTTCCATTTAACGCTTATTTAGATGAAGTCATATTTAAACATCCCGAGATATTGTCACAAAACAAACTTAGATTTACAGATAAAGTCTTCGGTGCTGAAAGTATCATTGTTTCCGATACTGTTAAGTACAGCGATTGGAAAATCGTTAGTATTCATCCTTTAAATAACATACTTGCAGATATTCAAAAACTTTTTGTTGAGATGCTAAAGATGATGGGTATTTTTTCTATCATTACAGCTCTTTTTGCTTATGCGTTTTCCTATAGCATAACAAAGCCCATCATGATTCTTTCCAGCAATATGAAGGAAGTAGAAAAAGGAAATTTATCTGTAAATGTTAAAGTCAAAAACAATGATGAACTTGGAGAGCTGACAACTGTTTTCAATAAAATGGTTAGAAGAATTAATCAGTTAATCAGTAAGACGAAAGAGAACGAAAAACAAAAATCTGAAATGGAATTTAAAATTTTACAAGCACAAATTAATCCTCACTTTTTATACAACACCTTAGATTCAATAAGGTGGATGGCGGCCTTACAAAATGCGCCGGTAATAAGCACTATGGTGTCTTCTATAATCAATTTGCTAAAATATAACTTCTCAAGAAAAGATACTTTAGTATCTCTAAGCGAGGAGATAGAAAGTGTTAAAAACTATATCGCTATACAAAAGTTCAGATATGGCGATATGTTTGATATCAAATATGATATTCCTGACACTATTTTAGAATACAAAACAATCAAGTTCATCATGCAACCTATCGTTGAAAATGCAATATTTCATGGTTTTGAGAATATAGAACATATCGGTCTTATTGAAATATCTGCTTATGTTAAAAAGGATTTTGTGTACATAAGCATTACTGACAACGGTGCTGGTATGACTGAAGAAGAGTTGCAAAATATAACAAACAGAAAACCAAGCAATAAAAAATACCTAGAAATAGGTATCAAAAATGTAGATGATCGAATCAAGTTTTATTGTGGCGAAGCATGTGGTTTGTCTTTAAAGAGTATCAAAAACAAAGGCACCACCGCTACCTTCAAGCTCCCTGTTGATATTAAACTTTAGTACAATGAGAATTTCCTCATCACAGGTATTATCTAAAATGTTTCTTTTGATATTCTTTACAGGATATGCCTACTTTTTCTTTAAATACTTTGCTAAAATAATAGGGATTGTCAAACCCTACTTTTTCTGCTATTTCATAGATCTTATAGTGGGATTCCTTCAGATATTCTTTACATTTCTCAATTCTATGATTGGTTAAAAAAATAGAAAAGTTAATCCCTGTTTCTTGTTTGAAAAGCAAACTTAAATAGCTTTTGCTTATCTGAGAGTACTCCGCAACCTCATCTAATGAAATATTTCTTTCATAGTTTTCTTTAATAAATTGAATGCTTCTCTTAATATAATAGGAATAGTCTTTTTCTTCATTTATCATAGTTATAAAATGATACACATCTTTAACATAGACTTTAATGGCATTAAAATCCGAGAGTTTTTCAAAGTAAAGATATCTAAATTTTGCATCATTTACTATTTCTTCTTCAGGAAATCTTTCTTGATAGATAATCTTAGCCAAACTGATAAAATCGATAAAAAGCTTTCTAACTCCCATTTTATTGTAGGTGGTATAGATTTTATCGAATCGATTATCTATATACGCATATAATTTTTCCATATCTGAACTCTCTACATAACCCCTTATAACATCGGGTTTTATCTTAATATTGTCATCCACTATTTTTTCTAAATTTTGATCATAATGAATGACTTTGTTTTCACTGAAAAAACACCTTTCACACGCCGTTTTTCCCTCTATAACAAGTTTTGGGATGTCTAATAGTTCATGGCTAACAGAACTCACCCCAAAATAAATATCCAAGTCAAAGAATTGCTTTATATTTCTTTTCAACATATCTATAATTTCTTCTAGCTCATTTTTATGGTCATTGGTTTTAAAATTTATATTATATAAGTAAATCAAATGATTATCTACCATCATCATAGCTTGTCTCACATGATTCTTACTAATAAAAATATTAGAAATATTCTTAAAAAAATCATTATGACTCATGTCGTAATCAGCATCGCCATTATAGCATATCTTGCCATATGCCACATAGAAATGCTCAAAAAATTGGACATCCATATCTACATTCATTAATTCTGTATAATTTACTTTTGAAATATTGGATAGAATCGCTTTTTCCAGTGCGTAATACAGAAAATCCGTTTTCATTGAACTTCTTATGTTGTTTTGTTTGGGAGGCTCCATTTCTTTAGATAATTTTTTTAATATCAATAACAAGTTATCTGCCGATAAATTATTTTTCAATATAAATTCCGATGCCCCTAATTTTATCGCCTTTTGTGCGTATGAAAATTCATCATAATGCGTCAGTATGATAGATTTTAAATCTTTCTTTTTTTCCTTAAGCCTTCTAATAACTTCTAATCCATCTACAACCGGCATTCTTATATCTGTAATAATAATATCCGCATCAAATTTATCAAAAAGTTCAACCGCCTCTTTGCCATTTTTAGCTTCTCCCACAATAGTGAATCCATTCTTCTCCCAATCTATAGTCGTTCTTAATCCAATTCTTACTAAAAGCTCATCATCAGCTATTAAAACTTTTATCAATTTTATCAGCTCCACTTTCAAATTGTATTTAAGATTTATGTATTAATATTATATCATCAATTTTTACAGAATAAAATAATATTAAATATGGCTTTCACTTGAAAAAAATGTAATGGAAAAATAATAAAATAATAAAATAATAAAATAATATAAATCAATCAAAAATTTATAATATCAATTAAATATTAAAGCCCAAATACTGGTTGTTCATCAGTGTTTGGGCCTTCATCTTGAGCTGATTTTTCTAATCAAGGGTTTAATACCTCTGTTACGGTTCCAAAAGAATACCCCTGATTCCGTAATCTGTCAATAATTGGTTGGAGCGCCTGGGGCGTTTGGCTTGCAGCCTGATGCATGAGAATGATTGCACCAGGTTCAATATTATCTACTATTCTATTTATTATGAAATCTACACCTGGACTCTGCCAATCTAAGGAATCCACGGTCCACATAATCGTCAAATATCCCAACCGTGCTACCGTATTGAGTATGCTTTGATCATATTCACCAAAAGGGGGTCTAAAAAGATAGGGTCTTCTTCCAATGGTATTTGTAATTATTGATCCTGCACTGACTAATTGATTGGCCACTTCACTTAGAGATATCTGTGGAAGGTGGGGGTGGGTATAAGTGTGATTTCCTATCTCATGCCCTGCATTGGCTATATTTCGTACAAGTTGCGGGAAGTTTTCAACCCATATACCCGATAAAAAGAATGTGGCTTTTATATTGTTTCTCCTCAAAATATCTAATAAAGTAGCAGTCTGATTATCCCCATATGTGGCATCAAAGGTCAAGGCAACCATTCTCTTAGATGGATTTCCTTTATAAATCGCTTTCGCATTCTGAGGCAAAGGAATCACAAACACCTGCCCCACCCTTATAAGTGAAGGATTTTGAATATTGTTGATCCTTGCCAACTCTGCTACGGTGGTCCCAAACCTTCTTGCAATGGAATAAAGTGTATCTTTAGGCTGTACCGTATACCTTGCTACTCCATTTCCAAAAGGATCTACGGCATCCTCAGGAAGAAGTAGTTTTTTCCCTGGGAAAATAAGATTGGCGTTTTGAATATTATTCAGTTCAACAATGCTCTCAACAGAGACTTGAAATAAACGAGCGATACTGGATAATGTATCTCCTTGTTGTACCGTATAGATACTTCCTCCCGGTGGTGGTCCCCCAGGGGGTTCCATGACATCCACTGGAATAATGATCCTTGTGCCAGGATAAATCAAATTTGGATTTGTTATATAATTTGCACTTACAATTGCTTGAACAGTAGTTCCATACAAACGCGCAATACTCAAAAGAGTATCCCCAGGCTTTATGGTGTATGCTATTTCAGGCATAAAAAAACACCTCCTGTTTTATGATATTCAAGAGGCATCCCTTTAGACTGCATTATTTAAGGAAACCTCCGAAAATATTATTCGGAGGTTTTTTGTTTGTTAATATAGTATTATTCTTCTGGTAACCAGCTATTTACTAATTCTTCATGATTCTCCATCCACTCTCTAGCAGTGTCGATTGGGTCAACATCTTCATTATCTGCAATAGCACCCATTAAATCTCCTAATTGCTGTCCGTCTAAATAAAAGTCTGTCAAGAACTGAGCGACTTCAGGCATGTCTTCACTAAGCCCTTTACGTGTTACTGTATGAATGTTTTCTACGCCTCCATAAGTGCCTTTGGGGTCTTCAAGAAATTTAAGGTCCCAACGAGCAAACTTCCAGTGGGGTGCCCATCCGGTTACGGCAACAGCCTCATTACTATCAATGGCCTTTTTCAATGAAGCCGTCATTGTTGGACCACTACCTGGAATCAGTTCATATTCCAATCCATACTCTTCAATGGTTGCATCTGTTGCTTTCATAATCCCAGCACCAGAGTCAATTCCAATAAGCCTTTCTTGAAATTCTTCCTTTTTATCATTCAACTCTTCAATGCTGTTGATATCTACATATGCAGGAACCACCAAACCAATTCGTGCTCCTTCAAAGTTGTATCCTAAATCATCTAAATCTTCTCCATATTCTTCCATGTAACTTTCATGTGTAACTGGAAGCCAAGCATCCAAAAATGCATCTGAATCGCCACTGGCAAGAGAAGTAAATATTGGCGCTACATCAGCCATAGTTGTTTCAACTTCATATCCCATCTTATCTTCTAATATTGCTTGTGCCAGGTGTGTCATGGCCACACCTTCTGCCCAATTCACATATGCCAACTTTACGGTTCCTTTTTCTTCAGCAACGTCTGCTTGTTCTGTATCTCCTTGATCTTGAGTACAACCAAAGAGCGTACCGCTCATAATTACCACCATCAATAAAATCATGGACTTAAATAAAAACTTTTTCATAAAACTCTCTCTCCTTCTTTCTTGTAAAAATTATATATAAGCCACAGGAATTAACCTGTACGAGCTTTCTTAGAATTACCTAAAGCTTGTGTCACGCGGTCCAATACCATTGCTAAGATAACAACGGCAATACCACCTTCAAACCCTTTACCTATTTGCATCTGGGTGACGCCTTTTAATACTTCTTCCCCCAAGCCCCTTGCACCAATCATTGCAGAAATGACGACCATGGAAAGGGCAAGCATAATGGTCTGGTTAACACCAGCAAGTATTGTAGGTGTCGCTAAGGGCAGTTGGACCTTCATTAACATTTGTTTACTTGTAGAACCGAAGGACTTCGCAGCCTCAATAACATCTTCCGGTACTTGTCGAATGCCTAAATTAGTCAATCTCACCACAGGTGGCATAGCAAAAATAATGGTTGCTACAGCACCGGGTACTTTTCCTAAATCGAAGAAAATGACTGCTGGTATCAAATATACAAACGCTGGCATGGTCTGCATGAAATCTAATACAGGTTTTACGATTCGGTCCACCAAATCATTTCTCGCCATCCATATTCCTAATGGGATACCAATTACTAAAGCAATCACTGTAGCTGTAAACACTAGTGCCAGGGTTTCCATTGTTTCATCCCAAAGCTGTATATTCTCTATTATTAATAGCCCTACAGCACTGAAAATTGCTACTTTTCTGCCTGCTACTTTCCAGGCTAATAATGCAATGATTGCAATAAATACCAATGTAGGTATAAATAATAGCGTCATTTCAAACCCACTAATTAATCCTAAGATAGCCGCTTTCATGCCATCAAATACAGGTTCAAAATTTTCAGTTAACCAATCAATAAATGCTTCAAAATATTTTCCAATGGGAATTTTAGACATCTGAATTCTCCTCTCCCATAATTCCTGTAAGCACAGATACCCTAACAATAATACCGACCATCTTATTTTCTTCATCTGTCACGACAATTGGATATTTTGTATTAACCGCTATAGGTAACAAATCTATAATCGGTGTATCTGGGGAAGTCTTATGGATGTCTTTATTAATAATGCTGTCAATACTATTACCGCCTTCTTTCAATAGATTTAAAGCATCATCTATGGTTATAATTCCTTGAATATGCCTTTCTTTATTTACAACAAAAATGCTTGATATTGCTGATTCTTTCATTTTTCTTACGGCTACACGGACACCATCTTTTGATGAAACAATTGCATCCGGTTTTTTCATAATCGCAGCAGCTGTAACCACCTTAACTCGATTAACATCCTGTAAAAACTCTCTGACATAATCATCAGCAGGGTTATTTAATATTTCTTCCGGTGTGCCAATTTGTACAATGACCCCATCTTTCATAATTGCGATACGATCGCCTATCTTCAATGCTTCATCAAGGTCATGGGTAATAAATACAATGGTCTTTTTCATTCGCGCCTGTAAATCTAAAAGCTCATCTTGCATTTCCTTTCGAATAAGAGGATCTAATGCACTAAATGCTTCATCCATAAGCAGTATGTCTGCCTCAGTAGCTAAAGCTCTTGCCAGACCTACTCTCTGTTGCATTCCCCCACTTAGTTCTGAAGGCATGGATTCTTCATAGCCTTTTAATCCTACTGCTTCTAAAGCATTATAAGATTTCTTTTTACGCTCCTCTAATCCTACATCTTGAACCTCTAAACCATAGGCCACATTGTCCCAAACCGTACGATGAGGAAATAAAGCAAAATGCTGAAATACCATTGCCACTTTTTTTCTTCGTATTTCCAGTAAGGTTTCTTTACTACAGCCTACAATGTTCTGTCCATCAATGATCACTTCTCCATCTGTAGGTTCAATCAACCTATTTAAGCACCTTATTAATGTAGATTTTCCACTTCCAGACAAACCCATAACCACAAAGGTCTCTCCTTGTTCTACTATAAAACTCGAATTATTGATGCCAATTCCATGTCCTGTTTTTTTCAATAATTCTTCTTTTGACATTCCATTTTTCACATGGGAAAGATTTTTTTTAGGATGGCTCCCATAAATTTTATATAAATTTTTAACCTCTACTTTGACCATTTCTTTACCACCACCTTCTTTATTGAATATCTTTATGATATTTTTTAATAAGACATTAATTTAAAATAATAATGCTTTAATTCAAAAAAAAAGAACTCTAACTTTATTTTCATAGAGTTAGAATGCCTAAGCTCGCCTTAAAGACGTTTCATTATACCATCTCAATAAGAATGGTATAGCACATTTCCTTACAGTACCTGTGCAGACCCCAGTTCTAAAAATCATTTTTCAACTATAGTTTCGTCTTTTTTCTTAACTTGTCGATACTAAAATCAGCAAAAAAAGATTACTTCCTATACCCTACTTCATGTTTCTTATTTTAAATCATTAACTGGAATTATACCGTTCATCATCCTACTTGTCAACCATTCACAATCCAAAACCAGCTCCATAAGGCTCTGTCTTTACTATAAAATCAATGATTGTGATGATTGAAAAAGAAGCAAACAAAAGATCCATTGTTTGCTCCTTCTTATATATATTACTTACTTATTACATATATTACTTATTTTATATTACTTATTATATATCCTATAAAGGAATACTGCTGTTTCTGCCCGTGTGGTGTTGCCAAGAGGATTTATTTTATCCCCATCACCTTGTATCAGTCCTTCTTTTACTAAGGAAGCCATGCTGTCAACAGCATAGTCTGCTGCAAGGTGCTTATCGGAAAAACCGTCCAGTGTCAATGCTGTATTTTGTTCTTTTATGATTTTCAACATCTTCAAAGCTCTTTCAGTAAGCACCATCATGTCTTGTCTCGTAATGGACTCATCTGGTTTGAATAGATTGTTTCCGGTTCCATTGGTAATGCCTAGCTTTTTCGCGATACCAATCTCTTCATAATAATAGGCGTTTTCTTGTATGTCTTCAAAGTTTTGGTCAATCTTTGCATCCACCCCAAGAGTTCTTACAAGAAAGTATAGATAATCTGCTCTGGTAATGGCTGCTGCTGGCATATATTGATCTTCAAACACTTCTCTCAATATCCCCTTAGAAGCCAGAACATTAATCTGATCTTTAGCCCAAGGGACGCCTCCTATGTCACTAAAGGTCTTGAATACCTGACCCACTGCATATTCACTAAAGTGAGTGGTGCTAAAAGTAACCCTACCTGTTTCTGGATCATATCTTCCTGAAGGCACTTTTACTGCATTGCCTTCACCATCGATATACCATATAACAATATTTTCTGGATTTGCAAGTTCTTCTTCTGTAGGCGTATAAGGAATAGATACCTCTACGGGTGCATCTGGATTGTTCCACTCAATTGTTTGGTTTCCTGCTGTAAGTTTTAGTTCAATAATGGGTCGATCGCCTATTAAATCCTGTACCTCTTCTGGAAGACCTGATGGGTCTCCATTACCTATACTGATACCAATATCTCCAGAGGATTCATGCCCTGTTCCTGTTAGCATATTACTGGGTAGAGTTATGGTCCCCACCTCACTGGACATCTGAATCATTCTGACTGAATGATCCTGAGAAAGAACCTCTGCAGGCACTTCCAATATATAATCATTGGTGTTTTCTACTGTCGGCATTTCAATCGTTACAGTCTCTTTGCCATCCTCATCTGCTTCTGATGCTCTAAAGGCACTATTAACTGCATCTGAGCTCAAGCTTATTGTTGCACTCTCTTTTGATTCATCTATATCGACTTCATAGCTCTCCTTATAATTTCCTGTCTCGATTGTAGCATTAACAGTTGGTTCAGGGGTTGATGGGGTACTCCTACGTGAGCTTCCGCCACCACCACTCGTTGATTTTTCATCAATGGTCAGGGTAAATTCACTGCTATCTGTGTTAAGAGCATTGTCAGCCACTTCGATGGTAAAACTAAAGGTCCCACTTTCAGTAGGGGTTCCTGATAATTCACCGTTTGGTGTTAAGCTCAACCCAGTAGGAAGATTGCCGTCAGCTAAAGAGAAACTATAAGGCGGTGTACCTCCTGTAGCAGTGAAGGTATGGCTGTAAGCTTGATCTTCGGTTCCATCAGCCAACAGACCCCTTACAATTTCCAGGTCAGCAACTATTGGAGGATCTGTTGGTTCTACCAATGCCACCGTGTGGTAAAGACCGGCGGAGATTCCTGCCCAGTCATTGACATCGTCGATCTGCGTTGGGATGTGCTTATCCGCCATAGTATCGTCACCCAATTGGCCGTACTCGTTATTACCCCAGGCCCAGAGGCTACCATTGGTCTTCAGTGCCATGGAGTGATAGCCACCGGCGAATATTTCCGTCCAGTCGTTGGCATCACCAATCTGCGTTGGGCTGGTTCTTGAATCAGTATCATCTGCGCCCATGCCTAACTGACCATCTTCGTTGCGACCCCAAGCATACAGACTGCCATCCGTCTTCAATGCCACCGTATGATTAACACCTGCAGATATGGAAGTCCATCCGCTTTCGCCGATTTTTGTTGGAACACCCCTTACATCAGAAATCGTATCAGTTGTACCATCACCCAGCTGTCCATTCTGGTTATTGCCCCATGACCAGAGGCTGCCGTCCGTCTTCAACGCCACCGTGCGTTTGCTACCGGTGGATACTGCCGCCCAGTCATATTCGCTCCCAATCTGCGTCGGGATGTTTCTTGGCTGATTGTCATCCACTCCCATGCCCAACTGGCCAAAATCGTTCTGGCCCCAGGCCCACAGACTGCCGTCGGTCTTCAACGCCAAGGAGTGAAAATCACCAGCGGATACCGCTGCCCAATCGTATGTCTCGCTAATCTTCGTCGGAGTGGGTCTGTTCACATTAGTACCGTCTCCCAACTGAAAAGATCCGTTATAGCCCCAGGCATAGAGGCTACCATCAGTTTTCAACGCCAATGAGTGCCTGTATCCGGCAGACACCGCCGCCCAGTTGCTGTGCGTACCAATCTGCTTGGGCGTGCTGCTATTATCAGTACTACCATCACCCAACTGTCCACGATTGTTCAAGCCCCAGGCCCAAAGGGTGCCATCCGTTTTAATCGCCAATGTGTGATATTCGCCAGTAGCTACCACCGACCAGTCATCAGCATCGCCCATCTGCGTCGGACTGCTTCTATCATTAGTGCTACCATCGCCTAAATGAGAATACAGATTAGAGCCCCAAGTCCAGATTTCTTTCCCAGCTTCTGCTCCCGCTGGTGTTGCGTCTTGAATGACTAAGTTCTCAATACTTCCCGCTTCAACGTTCAGAACGTACACCGTAATGGTGATGGTCTCTGCCGTGTCGTAGCTGGCCGTTACGGTGTAGTTACCAGTGACACCGTCTTCCACAACACTCACCAGCGTCAGTGATCCGGTACCGTTTTCGTTGATGTTGAAATCACCCTCATCCAAATCGCTGACCGGATTATTCCAAACATCACGAACCTGAGCCGTAAAAGTGAAGTTCTGGTTCTCTTCCGGACTTACGGGGTCGCTCGTTAGTATGCTAGATGAGTCAACCATCAGTGTGCCATTGTTAATGGACCAGTCATACAAGTCAGCTCCATCCTTACCATCACCGGTTTTCGCTGTAAAAGTCCCTACAAATGGCTCTGTCATTTCATAATTAGCCCAGTTTCCACTTAAAGTACCACTGCTGTCTCCCACTATCCGACCAAAGTTAGTACTTGCTGAACTCGCCATTCTAAGAATCCCTGTATTTAGAGCATAGCTGTTACTCACAGTTCCCCCCAAAATCTGTCCTACCAGGCCTCCAGTCAGCTGTCCTCCCGTTACGCTCCCTGTAGCGAAAGATTCCGTTACGACACTACCTGCAAGCTGCATTCCACCTACCAGTCCTCCTACTCTGGAATTAGTAGCACTCACATCGCCCGTAGCATAAGAGTTCTCGATTATACCTACACTAGTATTCCAACCATTTTCGCCTACCAGACCACCGACCCTATTAGTGCCTTCAACATTACCTTCGGCATATGAACCACTAATTTCATCAATGTTTCTTCCTACCAATCCTCCGATATACATTCCGGTACCATCAACAGCTCCTGTTGCATAGGAGCCCTCAATGGCTCCACTGTTGTATCCTGTGAGACCTCCTAAGTACTCAGCACCTTGCACGACACCCTCTGCATATGAATAGCTTATTGTCCCGTTATTGCTTCCTGCTAAACCGCCAATGGATTGAACTCCCGACACATCCACCTGAGCATAGGAATCGCTGATTGAACCAAAGTTGCCTCCTGCCAAGCCGCCCACGCCGTTCCAATTTCCAGAAACTGTGCCTGTGGCGTAACCCTCTGTAATCGTCCCCAAGCTTCTTCCTACCAGAGCTCCAACCGATTCATAGCCTGTTACATTAATATCCGTTAAGCCCAAATCATAGATCTCAGCTCCAATACCTACATAGCCAAACAAGCCAACATAATATGTATTGGATCTATTGATAAAGAGATTCATAATGGTATATCCTCTACCGTCAAGTGTCCCGATAAATCTGTCATCAGATGTACCAATGGGCTCCCAGCCTTCTCCCGTGTTATACGGTCCCACATCTAGGTTTATAACAGACCCCAACTCAAAAGCTGCACTCAGATGATACCTAACCGCATCCAACTGGTCCCCATTGATAATGACATAAGGATTCCCAGAATCTCCAGTTCCGCTTTCAAAAACAGCATTGACCACAATTACATCAGCAAAGCTCGTCAATACCCCACTGTCCAAGGCTGCCACGTCGCCTGCCGTGTAACTGACAGTGACCCCGTCAGTTTTACTAACAGGTGCGCCATCGACGGTCAATTTTATTTTTGTAGCGTCACCTTCCTGCAGTGTAATCGCAGAAAAAGAACGAACATCTGTTCCATTGAATTCGACGCTGAACTGATCCTGTTTATCAGCAGGATCTGCCATATCCTTGTCAAAGTTAAGAATAATCTCTGTACCTTCCCCATTGGTGGTGGCTCGGTTCAGCACTGGGGCGTCAGCTGCAAAAATAGGCATACTAAATCCTATAGATAAAACCACTATCACCGTTAGAAAAATTATGTGTTTCCATCTCATTGAAATTCCTCCTTTTCATGGTTGATTTGTTATTCGTCTCGTGCCGTTGAAAAACTTATGGTCGCTTTATAGTCCTCCTCTTCAGATGGCATAATTGAAATTGTTATGTAAACACCCTCTTTTGAACCAGAAATCATATCCATGCCTTCAATGGACATAACTGATTTGGCTTCAGCATCTTTCATGACTTCTTTATAAAAATCAACTGTATCCGCTACTTCTGTTTTTGTTGCAACCGTAATCCAAAATTCCTTATCATCTACAGCACTCGCTGCTGATGCCATTAGTACAATGCTGTCCTTAATGATTGGAACCAAGTCCTCCGGAAACCCATCTGGTAAATCCACACCCGTTTCACTGGCTTCAAAAACAGAACTTCCATCTTCATTTTCGATTGTCAATTTACCATCTTCGATGGTCGTGGATCCATCATCTGTCTGTATCTCTACTTTTCCATCTTCCATTGATATCTCGCCATCTTCTGTTTTTATGGTTTTACCGCATGCTGTTATAGAAAATATCATTATAAGGACAAGCCATATAGTAAGCAACTTTTTCATTCTAAATCTTCCTTTCAAGTTAAATTAATTATTGTCCAAGCATCTCCACTGTCATATTATAAAAGGATTTATATTTATCGTGGACATCTTCATCCCCTATAACAAGATAAATCTTTGCATTATCTAAGGACCCATTTAGATAGTAGCTGCCAGTACTGAGTGTCCCTTCTTCTTTATCTTTAGCATTTTCCATTACTTCCTTGTAAAATTTAAGTACTTCCTCTTTCTCTTCCTTTGAATAACATACAAGTACATAAGCTGTATTCCCGTTATACTCCATTTCATCTGCCTTGTTAATTTCACTTCCTCCAACAATAGGAACTAAATCCTTGTTATAGCCGCTTGGAATTTTATCTTCATTAATTAACCCAGTATTGGCTTTACCTATATCAGATGAAGTGCTTGATTTTTCTTTTTCGACAGAATCTATTCCTGATATTTCAATTAATGTTGATGTTGGAAAGCCATCTTCGAAGGTTTGTTCTGTGATTTTCATTGCTACTGCCTTACCTTCTAAGGTCCCTTCAAGAAAATAGATGCCTCCAAGTTGTTCATCCTTCATATCACTGGCACCACTTAATATATCTCTATAGAAAGCAGCCACTTCCTCTGGTTCGCCAGGTGATAGTAGCTTTACCCATACTGACGCTTTTTCATTATCCAGATTTTCACTTCCCCCTGCAAAGATTCTACTTCCATCCATTATTGGAACTAGGTCTTCTGGGTATCCTTTAGGAACCGCTCCATCTGTATCTGATGCATCTTCATTATTCTCATTTGAGCTGTTGTCTTCCTCATTATTAGAATCCATTGAATCCTCTTCAAAACTATCTTCATTGCTATCTGCAGTATACTCTGCCTCTCCTGTAGCGCATGCTGCAAACAATAACATAACCATTAAAAATGTTAATAAAACCACGATTTTCTTCATCCAATCACTCCTTCTCCACCATAATGATTTAACCTAATATTTAAGAATGATTTAACCTAATATTTAAGTCTCCCCCCTTATGTTAGAATCAATTAAAAAGCTATCATCGCATTATATCAACTAATAAACTTTTATTGGTTTCACCTGTTGCTTGATGTGTTTCTGTTATTGCTATATAATTGTAAATGTATAAAAAATCATAATCTAAACTGTTCTAAACAAAAATCATTTTCTATCTAATAGTGATAAATGGAGGTATGGTTCCATGTGCCTTTTTACGATAAACCAAAACACTGCCACTTTCACTACCACTTCTTTGTTTAATATGATAACAACGTGTTTGGAATTCTTAGGTGGTGATCTCAAATAATGACACGAGAGGAACTGCTACTGACACGAAAATCGGAACTAAAACACCTGATAAGTTGGGCAGAAAATAAGCAAAGTGCTCCTATGATGTGGTTTTATGGCCATATTGGGACTGGTAAAACTACCATCGTTACGGCTTTACATAAGTTCCTTAAGCTACGGACACAATACATTTCTCTCAGCCCGGAGAATAGAAATGAAATATTATTAATATTGAAAAAAGCAACCGTCAATAACTTCCAATTAATCATTATAGATAATTTTGACCTGTACTGGAGCCATGAACGCCTATTGGAACTTCGCCTGCTTCCTTTATTAAAAAATGGTGGGCCAAAACTTCTACTAGTAGGCAGAAAGCCTCTTCCAAAGATAATTTATAATGGGCCTTTATGGACGAATCTATTTGGTTCCCAAGAACTGTTAGACCTTGATAAAACAATTGTAGAAAAACTGTTAGCGTATTGGGAAATTGCACATTCAGATATAAGAGAAACTATTTGGCAGATGTCTAGGGGACGCCCGCTCCTAATAAAAGAAATTTTTGCAATCTTACCTTCTTATCTCAACCTTACAACAGAGCAGGTTTCTTCTTTATGGCAAAATCTATTTCGGGAATTGACCCCTCGTATTGTCCAGGAACATCCAAATATAGATGATTGCTTAACAGCGGCAGCCTTTGTCCGATACTTTAACCGTGAACTCTTGGAAGATGTAACGGGAAGTTCCAATCCTCATCTGTTCCGCGAGCTTACCGAAACTTCTTTAGTTCTGCATAATAAAGAAGGTTATCATCTGGAACCTGTGTTACAGAGGGTTTTAATAGAAGCTACTGAGAGGGAGAAAGCAGTTTTCATTAGGACTAAGGTTGTTGATTACTGGAAAAAAAACCTTGCTTTCCAAAAACATCGCTACACAGGGATATTGAATGTGATTTTCGCCGGAGGAAATAGGATTCTTCAAGAACTTCTCCTTAAAACCACTTCCGAATACCAGCTTAGACCTGTAGAATTATACCAAGACTGCCTTGCAGGAGCTGAGAAAAAACAAGAATTATCTCTTAAAGACATGCCAGAAAGGGTTAGCCTGGGCATCTTTATGGAGGAAGAATGCTGTCTACAATTTAAAAAGGGTGTCTTGGATGGCTATAAGAAAAAATGGAAAGAATTACTGAACCCCCCAATCCTTGAGATATCTGGTGATTTAGCTAAACCGTGTTTTTGTATTTATGAAATATCGTTATCTCCCTTAAATAAAACCGAAGGCCTATCTGGAATGCTTCACGAAATACTACTTTTGATTAGTAATGAAAAAAGCATTTTAATAATCGACCCTCCGGATGCTTTGGCAGATGTTTTAAAGGAAATGGCGCTAAATATTTTTCTATCTCGGGACCAGGTTGCTCCAGCATGCTACTGGTTGGATCCCACTTCTGAGGGCATCGTGAAATGGTTAGATAGAATTATATATAGCCAATCCAGTTTGAAGTCAAATCAAAGCCCTTTGTCTGCAACAGAATTATCTCAGCTGGTTCGAGAAGCCCTCAACAATCTTGGAAACATTGAGGACTTAGCCAGTAGTCCACTGGCAGATATCCTCTCGATTGAGAGACATCCTGGAGAAGAGTTGAAACGGAGACTTGAAAAACATCTGGCGGAACTTCAAAAACATGATAAACATCTATCAATACTTGTTAAAGCATCTTTACGGCAACAAGGGTTATCAAGAAAAGAACTGGCCAGAAACTTTAATATTTCTGAAAGAACTTTTTACCGCAGGTTGAACCTTGCCTATTACAAATTAGGGCAATTGCTTATGGAACATGAGTAATTAACGGAGGGTAAAATTAATGGAGTTTATTAAAGAGGTAAGAAATGCTGTAGATAAGAATAAATTAGTAGGACGAGAGAGAGAACTGATTTCCTTGGGTCCAATATTAGAAACAAAAAGTGACTATTCTCTAACAATTGTAACAGGGGAAGCTGGTGTCGGTAAAACTACGCTTTTACAGGTGTTTGCTGATTTAGCGAGCAATAGCGGTAGGTTCGAACCTTTTTGGATGGATTGCAGGAACATGGAGTTTTCAGTAGAGGGATTGACTGATTTATTGGGGAGATTTTTTTTACAGAAGGGCGATTTAAAAACAATTTGTGCTAAGATAGCAATGCTTCCATCAAAGCCCCTGCTTTTTTTTGATGCCTTTGAACATATTGGGCAGAAAGGGCAAACTGCTTTGGAGGTTCTTTCTTCTCTGGTCTCCCCCTATCTGCCGGTAATAATCGCTGGAAGACAAACTCCAATACCAGAGAACGTAAATGTAGTGCTTCTACCTTTGAAACCCTTCGGGTCCAAGTTAACTGTTGATTTTTTATTAAAAAACAGTATTCCTGTTGAACTGACTGTAGAGGTTTATACTGTCACTCAAGGGAATCCGCTACTGCTAAATTTATTCTCTTGGTACTATCTTAACCGTCAATCTGAACAAGCGCTTTATACCTTTAATGAAGGGCAAACTGAATTTATTTATCAGGTTGTTGCTGAGGTGGCTGATACCCAACTTCTACCTCTGATTGAAGCTACCTCCCTGGTTTCCTCTTTTTCTAAAGAACTTCTGGAGACCATGTTGGGCAGTAGGATAAACCAAGAGCTTTTCCTTTCCCTATCAGAATTATCATTTATTGCAACTTCTCCCAACAGCTTCTGGATGCATGAACTTGTAGCAAAGGCCTTTGCCATAACCTTAAAAAAGGATGCTCCTGAAAAGTATTTAAGCTACAAAAAGGCAGCTTTCCAGTATTACAGTAATAAAGCGAAACAGTCTAAAAAATGGCAAGCCCAAGAGCTGCGCTTAAAAAGAATGTACCTTTGTGAAAATGAATTAGCTCGAAGCATAATGTTTGCTCAGATGCATCTGGAAAGTTTTTCAGGTGTATTTCCGACATCAGTTGAAGATATCGCCCAAATACCTGAGATATGGCTAGCCTGGGTACAAAGCACCGCACTTCTTCCACAAAATTCAGGAGAAGCAATTGAAAAAGGTGTAAAAGACACTGAAAGACTGATGAAGTTGGACCCAGATTTTTTTCGTGTTATTAAGGATGATATGGGTAAATTGAAAGGATATCATACCACCTTTCCCGCTTGTAAAGAGACCATAGACTATTTACTGCAGTCTCCAGCCATGGCAGAATACTTTGAACAACTTCCTACAAAAGAGCTGAAAAAGATACAACAACAGTCTCCCAAAGATAGTAAAATCCATGTTATCCGCCATGTAGTTATTCCAGATCCGGCAGATATGGAAACCAGAAGTATTATTTTACAGGATATTGCAAAGTCCATGCGCAACGGGATACATTATATTACTTCCATACCTCAAGATGTATACCAGATACTTGTTGACGGTTTAGGTTTTCGACAAATTAAAGGAATATATGATTATACTTTTCCTGAGCCTATACCTTTAGTAGAACTTGACTTCCAAACTGAAGATATTGATTTATGGCTGGAAAGAATTAGTCTGGGTTCAGCATTACCCCAGTGGATAACTATTCTGTCTCGGATGTCGCCCAAGGGATGGGTTGAGGCTGTAAAGGACGCTTTGGAACAATTAGACCAACCTAAACAATTAGCTCAAAATCCCTTTAGCTCCCTTGCTGCAGCCCTTAGTGGTGGAGAAAGTTCTTATTTGACAAAGGGGCTTGGCGAGGTATTAGTTGATGTACTGTCAGATTTTACTCAAAGGCTGTTGTCCAACAATAACGATCAAAGAACAAAAGGGCCTACGGACATGATGCTGGGTGAAATATTAATTCACACTTATTTTAAAAGGGTTGGAAGTCGGGAACAGGTGGCTGAATATCTGGGACTACCCACTACTACTTATTATCGTTATCTACACCGGGCACAAGATAGGATTGGCGAACTGCTACGACAGGAAGCGGAAAAAATGTTGGTCCAGAGAAAGCAGTAAAATCAATCATTTACGTCTGTAGGAATTCCACTATCAATAGTTAATTGATATGTTTTCGTTATTGCTATATACTAATATTGCATATTAAGTTTTACTATGGGGTGATTATAATGAAACTTTATTCCTCAGAGCTATTCAAAGAATTTCCTCCCGATATCCCAAAAATCGTAACCTCTTATTCCAGTGATAAAATAACCATATTAAAAGCAAGAAATGTGTTTTCAGAACCCAAGGGATTTGGATGCTATAAATTTTTGCTTCCAGCAAAAAACATGCCTTTAGCAGTCGTAGAAAAAAAACAGTATCATTTAGAACAGAAAAAGATTTTTCCTGTGAATCCCGATCAGGTTCATTTGTTTACTGAGCAAAGATCCGTAGAACCTTTTGTCCCAATTTTTATTCAAAAAAAATATATGAGAGAATTTTCTCATATGCTTTCAGGAAAAAGTGAAATATTTTATAACAATGGATCCTTTAATTTGGATCCTCATATAACCGGTCTGGTGTGCCAATTCATGGAAGAGGCTACAAATAAACAAAGCGGCTATGAATTTATTCTCCAGAGCCTAAATACTCATATTATTATTCGTTTGTTAAGAAATGTAAGCAGTAACCTTTCATATGATTCAAAATCCAAAGAATATTATGATTTAAGAGTCGTCAAACAGACTCAAGAGTATCTTCACAACCATTTATGTTCTGAATTTTCATTAGAAGATTTAGCTGCTTTTGTAAACTATAGTCCCTATCACTTTATAAGAATTTTTAAAAAACACACTGGGAAGACTCCTTTTGAATACCTAACAGAATTGAAAATTGAAAGGGCAAGAGACCTACTGGCATTAAAGACTTACTCCATTAGTGAAATTAGCATTTTATGTGGTTTTAGTAATCGCACTCATTTTTCTACTGTGTTTAAAAGAATCGCAGGAACAACACCCTCTCAATATAGAGAAGCGAACTGTAAAACATCTCATTTGATCCTATGAAAGTAAGCTTATCGAATATTTATTATGGCAAAGAAAAAAGCCAAGAAATGTTTACTTAGCTTTTTTGCCTTTTCCTTTATTAGTGAACACGCTGGTTTTAGTGGCAAAACCTTGTTCTGCGCTTTTCTTATTCTTTTCTTCAATAATCTTTTTCATGATTTCAAGGTTTTTATCGGACATATCAATTTTCCTCCTTTTACAAGATATCCATATGACGCTATCTTCTTATCTAATTATATTCATTTTCGTATCATTTGTAAATACACCACTAATTGAGAACAAATATCTATTAAAATTGTATGTTATTTACTTTGTTTGCGCTTTACAAATAGGCCGGCGGCTATAAGCAACATAAGTGCACCTACTGCAATGTAGATCCATGAAAGCTCTGGTTTAGATGGTTCCTCAATAGAATCAATATCAACCTCTATGCCATCAGAAGCCTCAGAAGTCTGATAAATTTCGGCTTGTTGGCCGTCAATTATTCTTACATTCTCTTCTCCAAAAATATCGTAAAGATATTTAGCATTCTCTTCAGTATAGAGTGTAATGCCTATTTCTATATAATCATCAGAGGGACCCGTATGGGTAACTTTGAATCCTTTCTCTTTGATTTCTTCAGCATGGTCTTCAAAGAGGTAGTGGTCAATTTCCCTTTGTTGTTGTAAAATACCTTCATCAATTTCTCTTGGTTCTTGAGTTGAGTCTATCATCCCATGCTCAGGCATATCCAAACCTCCTGACAGGAGCACCGCCTGTCTGCCTTCTACAACTTTTATCTGATCTTCTCCGAATATATCATAGAGAATGACTTTAGAATCATAACTGAAAAGAGGCATATTATTCAAACCAAATAATATGAAACCAACATATTTAGTATATAACTTCTTTACATCATCAATTTTCACTGAATTAGGATACTGATTTATAAATTTTTCTTGATTCATTGCTCTATCCAATACGTCATCCCATCCAATAACCAATCGCCATCCTTGGCAGACACATTAGTTGATTCAATTGCCGTGATATCAATATAGTGCCCTATATTAGGCGTTACATATGACCGATAGTTTTTATAAATTTCATAGTCTATGTTTGGGAAAAATCAGGGTGTCCGCCACCTCCTAAAATTCCTAAATCATTATCTAATATTCCCTCTCTCAATAATTAATCCCCATTCAAACGAATTAATTAATAAATATACTCATATCTTAATGCCGTACAGAAAAAAAACCGCGTAGTATCTTTAAACTACACGGTTTTTTAAATTACTTACTCTTAATTTAGGCTTTGAAGAATGAGGCTTGCCTTAAGGCATAGCGATGACCACCAAATCAGAGATTTGGGCTCCCTGCTAACTCTAGGTGTGCTAGAATTGAGAAATGGAAGTTAGATATGGGCTATATCAAATTCGATTTCTGCAGCAGTCTTTGTACAATTATTGCGACCTCCGCCCTTGTGATATTATCCTTCGGAGCAATCAGATTGCCGTTTTTACCGGAAATTATTCCGGTTTTTATGCAAGCCGAAATACTGTTCTTTGCATAGCTTGCTGATTTGTCCACATCCTCAAAACCTGCAAGAAGCTTATCAACTTCTCCTGTTTCGAATTCTACTTTTAGTCCGGTGATGTTCATAGCTCTTGCTATCATGGTCATTGCCTGCTCACGGGTAATTTTATCAATGGGTCCGAATTTATTGTTACCGTATCCGGATATGATTTTGTATTCTGTTGCCGTTTTGACATAATCACAATACCAAGCAATATCACTGACATCCGTATACAGATTGCTGCCGGTTCCGGGTTTGAGTCCCAAGGCTCTGACTATTATTGCCGCGAATTCGGCACGGGTAATGTCCCTGTCAGGATCAAACATATCATTGCCCACTCCGCCGATAATCATTCTAGAACCCATATCATTGACAGCTTCTTTTGCCCAATGCTTTGTTACATCTTTGAATTCTATGGGATGCCATATGACAGAATAAGTACTGTTGGTCAGGCTGTTGATTTGTGCATAATATTTACCGTCAATAACAATTACCTTAGTAGGAACATGTCGTAACGTTCCATCTGAGTCCACAACAATCGCTGTCGTTATCTTTGAAGGGTCGGCACCGTCGGGTATGGCTACAGTTCTCTCGACATAGCTGTTGAACCGACTGATTTCCACAGTCTTGTCGCCATAGGTGCATTTCACCGAAAAATCTACCGGTGGTACAACGATTGAGAAATTGCCTGCCGATGTGGTGTCTTCAATTACCCTGACTTCCTCTTCGGAAGTCTTAGCTATTTCTATACTTACCTTAATGCCAGAGATGTCCACGTTCTGTCCTAACTGTGTGGATACATCATCTATATTTATCTCTTGTGCCGGCAAGGTATAAGTTGCATTATCTGTCTTGATTTCTACTACGGCCTGCTTGTTTTCCATAGCTTTGATTAACTGACCATTCAGTTCGCCTACCGTCACATCAGCTTGTCCCGTTATCGGAACGGTGATCGTGCTTCCTGATTGTACTGAATTGACAGCCTCAGTCACTTTTTGTGTATCCAGGGTTACTGTAGTGACTGTTCTGCCGTTTTGTGTCTGACTGGTAACTGTAGCTGCCTGCTCTGTCTTCCCGCCAACAGTTACAGATACGTTGTTGGAAGGAGTCTGTGTCTTATCTCTCGAAGAGTTTCCTCCGCTTGAAGGCTTGTATGGTGTTACCGTATTGGAAGCTGCTGATTCCGGACTGCTTCCAACAGCATTTACGGCCTTGACTGTAAAAGTATATGTTCTTCCGTTGGTAAGTCCATCTACTGTGATAGCAGCTTCCGTTCTAACTTCTGTTATAGCAGCATCCGTCCTCACTACGGTGATATTATCAGGGTTTGAAGTCACAATATAGCCTGTAATAGGACTTCCTCCGTCGTCTGCAGGTACCGTAAAGGTTATGGTTGCCTGTCTGTTTCCTGCCTTGGCAGTAACGTTTGTTGGCTGTTCCGGGACAGTTGTAGATGGAACTGCCACAGATGTCCACCTGGCAGACAACGTCACATCGTCATCTCCCATAATGAAGATTGCCCCTGCAGTACGATTTATTCCGGTACCGTCCGCTTTGGTGTTCCAGCCTGTGAATTCATATCCTGATTTAGTCAGATTTCCGGTGTTATCAAGAACTGTTACAGTATCTCCCTGAGCATAGCTGTTGCTGTCTGTCGGCACTGTGCCACCTGTATTATTGTTTCCGTCGTAGGTTACTATGTAAGTACTGCTTTGCTCCTTCAAATCGTATCCGGGTGCCTCATTTTCAGCATTTATAATCCAGCCGTCTATTGCTGTAAGATACGGATATGACCTATGTGTATCGGTATCCACTATGGTCCAGGTATTGTCAAAGTCCCAATCAATAAAAATTGCTTGAGTTTTCAATTCATCGGCGGTTTTGGAAAAGCCGATGGACGAATAATCATAACCGTCGTCTTCATCAAAACCTATACTATCCGCTGCGGAAGTATCTAAATTATAAACATTCTCAAAGTTGACATCTCCTCCTAAATAACCCGCAACACCACCTAATAAAGAATCCGTTCCTCCGTTAACAGTTCCAACACTATAGCAATTCTGTATAGCGTCACCGGTTTCAGCCCATATATAACCCACAATGCCTCCTACGTTACCATTGTCACCAGATGTAATGTTACCGATGTTGTAGCTGTTAATAATTGTACCTCTTTCCGAACCATCAAAGAATCCCAAACCGGTAATTCCGCCTGCTATCCCGTAACTACCGCTGGAAGCAACATCAGCAGCGTTGGATGATTGCTCTATAATGCCGCCATCCTGCCCCCCTACTATACCACCAACATCATTTGCGCTTGTGATAGTACTGCTTCCTGTGATATGAGAATTGTAAATAGTTCCACGATAAATCCAACCGGCTATACCACCTACCGTAGCATTAACTTCACTATTGATTGCAAGATTTTCAAGTTCCAGGTTTTTAACAGTTCCATATAACTTTCCAAATAAACCTCCGATATTATAACTCCAATTATCTGAGGTCAAGTGAATTGTCATATTTTCTATTGTTTTATTATCTCCATTGAATGTACCTTCAAAGGATTTTATTGGTAGGAAATCTACTCCGGACATATCGATGTCTGCTGTCATTTCAAAATATTTCCCGGCAAATTTTTGTGTATCCGGAAATGCTAAATGACTCTGTTCACTTATCCAAAGCAGGTTCTCCGGCGTGGCTATCTGATAGGGGTCTGCCTCACTATCCCCCGAACCAGCAGGCTGTCCGGCATCGCTTCCGCCGCCGTCCAGCACTTCAAAGGTATATTCGTAAATTTCTGCATAAGTCGCTGCCGTAGAGCCTGTATTACCATAAATAATTAACGCTGAAGGATCATCTTCCTGGTTTTCTACAAAAACATCGTCTCCTATGGCAGCTGTGCTGTTTTCTATTGTCACAGATGTAAGCGCATTACAAGCAAATGCATAATCGCCAATACTCTCAACGCTGTCTCCTATTGAAATACTTTCCAGAAGGTTACAACAAAACGCTTCTGCACCAATACTTTTGACACTATCAGGTATTGTCACAGATTCAAGCTGGTTATAGGCAAATGCTCCATAACCGATACTTATTACACCGTTTTGTATTGTCGCAGATGTAAGCCCATTGTCCACAAAGGCCCATTGTCCAATACTTGTGACTGTGTCAGGTATTACGACACTTGTAATCCCGTAGTCTTCAAACGCAGAATCTCCAATAGCAGTTACACTCAATCCGCCCACTGTTGTCGGTATTTCTATATTTGTTGAACCATTAAGTTCAAATTCTGTTATGGTTGCTGTCCCATTCCCATTATCAATATAGGTGTAGATATTTCCATCTGCATCCGTATCAACAAGAATACTTTCAGGAATTTCTATCATCAAGGTATCACTGACATTGTCAGCATTATCCTTTACAACAATATATATATTCTTGGCACCGGAAGTCAAACCTGTAAGTGATATCGTTGTTTCAACATTAGCCCCCTCTGTTGAATCTGTACTATCGTAAGTATTTGGATCTGTAGTTATAATCGTTGGTTCACCGGCACCACTTTCAACAACCTTATAATAATAGATCCCTTCTTCATCTGAGGTAAATTTCACTGTGGCTGTTGTATCTCCTGTGCGCTCTGCTTCGCCTGCCGTCAAGGTTGGTGCTGTGAAATCTTCTGAATTGATATGGCTTTCATCAAGAGTAATCAATGCAAACTTATTTATATTGTTCAGTGCATTCACTTCATAAACACCGACGTATTTTACATTTTCCGGATCGACACCATCTATGTCATCTGCTGAAGTATAATTTATACTTTCTGCTATCTCGCCGATAGCATCCCCTGCATTAGGTTTTGCTATTTCAACAGAAGCCTTTTTAATGACAAGATAATTCCCACTGTCAAGAGCATCATCTAAGGTAATACTGGTAGTCCAATTTACAGTGCCGGGAGCAACCGTTACGGAAATCGCAGGTGCTAATATAATAGGCTTTGGTGCCGGATATTCTCCCGGAGTAAGTAACCATAAGTTATCGAAATCAAAGGTTGTATAAGTACTCTGCTGTTTCAACTCTGCTTCTGTATTTTTACTACAGCCTGTATCTCTTGTCCCCCCTGCCTTTTGATTAAGTCCAATGCCATATTCAATACTATCCAAATAGAAATTATTACTTGGGTTATTTGCACCTGATCTGACAATAGCAGCAATAGCTCCAACATAAGAACCCCCTTGGACGGTCCCCACATTCAAACAATTGCTTATCGTGTTACTGCTATTATCTCCTACAATACCTCCGTTTGAGGTACCGTTTTGGACGATTCCTTTGTTGATGTAGTTTTTGACAATACCATAAGTTTTTCCTACGACTCCTCCAATAATTGAATCCATCCTGCCTATAACCGTTGCTTCATTGGTACAATTTCGGACAATACCACTATGTCCAACCTCTCCCACCAGACCTCCAAGATTTACAGTATTTTTTAATGCTGTTATAGTACTTGTACTTGTTGTGCTGCAATATTCGACTATCCCGTCGTTTCGACCCGCAAGTATTCCATTATAATAATAATTCAGCCCATTTGCAGTAACGTCGGCATCCATGGTCAGATTTTTGATTACTCCACTATTGCCTACATATCCAAAGAAGCCAAAATACCATAGACTATCATCATTGTTGGTCATAGTTAAATTGGATATTGTATAACCATCACCATCATATTGACCCTTGAATTGATTGGTCAAATTTCCAATAGGCTCAAACCCCTCAATTCCGATCATGTCAATATCAGCCGTCTGTTTAAAATATTTACCTGTAAAACATTCATTGCTGTCATTATTTTCTGACATCCACAGCAAATTGCCCGGTGTTCCGATGAGATAGGGATCTTCCTCACTATCCCCGGATCCTGAAGGCAGTTCAGCAATTATAGGTACAATCAGCGTTGGATATCCGTTATTTGTACTCGCGTCCTGCTCCCAGGCAAACCAGGATGGATTGCTACCACCCTTGTTGACATTAACGGTGTCCACAAGGGCATCCGGCTGGCCTGTTGCTGCTGTCATTTGTGCGCTGGTAAGAGGGACACTGTCATCAGCACCGGAACCCACTCCTATTTTCTCACCATCTCCCCGTGACACTCCATTAATAATCTGATTAGCACTTTGATTCCAATAGCAGTTTATAATAAAATTATCTCCATCTCTATATCCTACAACACCGCCTACATTAGTTGTATCTGTTACACCGGTAACATTTCCTGTTGCATAGCAATTTTTGATATTACTACTTTGTCCCGAGTAAGAGGCATTTGTATTATTACGCCCTACAAGTCCTCCAACATCCCATCCACCTGTAACATTTCCTGTTGCATAACTATTAAAGATATTGCTAGCTCCATTAGTAATAACATTTGGGTAATTCTCGCCGACAAGTCCTCCTGCTCTTGAAGCAGTATTTATGATCATATTGGAATAACAATTTCGGATAGTCCCTCCGTAATTACTTCCTACTAGTCCACCTACCTTCATTTGTAGCTTCGAGCCTGCATCAATAGTTCCTGTAGTATAGCAATTATCAATTATAGTGCCATACTGCTTTGCAATAAGACCTCCAAAAAAAGCCCACGCATCTCCTGCCGTTATTGATATATTTGTTACTCCCAAATCTTTAATAACTGCACCAATTACTCCAGTAGCACCGAAAAGCCCATAAACACCAGGATTTGTAATAGGTGTTTCTGATGAGCCAATTGTCATATTGCTGATATTTTTTCCATTCCCATCAAAATATCCATTGAAGGTGTTTGATTCGGTGCCGATTGGAACCCAATAATGATTTGACAAATCAATATTGTCCGTTAGTTTAAAGTGCTTTCCGATATAGTGTAAATCTGTCCCTGCATTCACATTATAGGCAAACTGTGCAAGATGTGAGGCTGTTGAAATCAAATAAGGATTTCCTTCCGTACCACTGCCGCCCCCAAAGGTGGAATCGACACTAGTAATTCCGTCCATCCAACTGCCGCTAGGTCCCTCGCCTGCATATACATTTGCTGGCATCACCGATATTAACATCACTACTATAAGTGATATCGACCATACTCTTAAAGATTTTCTTTTGTTTTTTAACATTTATATCTCCTTTCATCATTACATTAAATTTATTAGTTTTCTGTTATTGCTTTTAGAAAGAATATTATCAAGCTTCTTTTTCTCAATAGGACACAGCAGATATCCGTAAGCCCCTACTTCATACGCATCCAATGCATAGTCCTTCTCTTCCGAGACAAAAACGATCCGAATGTCTTGCTCCATCGCCTTCACCATCTGACCCATTTTAAGCCCGGTTATTTCGCTGTTTCCAAGACGAATGAAAACCAGCTCAGGTCGTTCCCGTTCGACCCTTTCCAGAAATACATCCTGGCTTTTTATGACAGATACTTCTCTGATTCTGGTGTTTTCCGACAGCCATGTCAGCATTTTATCAAGACCCGAGCCGCCCGTATCAAGTATATACACCCTCACTGACTCACCTCCTATATGACAGGCTTAAAAAATTCAAAACTTTTATATGTTCTTTCATTGTACAGACTGATTCTCCCAAAATTCTCCCAAAAAAAGACAGAAAAACCGTCAATCCGTCAATAGACAGATGTACGGTTCCTTAATATGAGGTATGAATTCTGTTTATCTCATTAAACAGCTCTAAGACTCCCACCTCTATAGGTGGAGAGTCTGAAACTCCCACTGATGGGGCTCACTTCATTTTATAGAAATATATATCTTCTGTATATTTTCCTGCGGCTTAATGCCAAGCTCTTCCTTTAATATCCTTGTATATTCTAAAAAATGTTTTGCCGCTTTGGCCTTATCGCCTGTCTTCTTATAAAGCCTCATCAGCAGTTCAGTGATACTTTCGTCATAAAAATTTCTGTTGAATCCCTTTAACAAAAGTTCATCTGCCCTGTTAAATTGTTTTTTCTCAATGTATGCCTGAGACAGGCTGACGATGACTCCGCCATATTGCCTGGAAAGCCTTTCACGCTCCAGGTCTGCCCACGGCCAGTCACTTCCTTCAAAGTATTCTCCTGTGTACAGTGCTTCTGCAGCCTCAAGCTCTCTTATATCAGAATCATTTTTGATCCTTGTACAGCATTCATCAAAAAGAACTGCATCCAAGCTTACAATGCCAAGCTTCATACTGTAGCTTCCGGATATATTTATAAGGGACCTGTCAATACCGTATTGCTCAAGAGTTTTACGAATATAGTAAATTCCGTTATGAAGTTGATGAACAGCTTTCTCTATTTCTACTTCAGGCCAGAGCTTATCAAGGATTTCATCCTTTGAAACTTCTTGTCCCTGATGATAAAGCAGAAAAGCAAAAAGCTCTTTGGTCTTTTCGGTACGCCATTTTATTGGTTCTTGTTGAAACCATCCTATTTGAAACCGGCCGAAGCATTTTATGGCAAGTCTTTCTTCAGAGCCTTTCTGTTCAATACCGTTCTTTTTCATTACTCTATGGATGGTTTTTTCAAAACGTTCCCCGGAAACAGGCTTAAGTACATAGTCTAAAGCATGAATCTCAAAGGCTTCTATAGCATATTGATCATATGCCGTAACAAAAATAATGTCGATATCGGGACACAGATCCAGTATGCTTGATGCTGCATCAATCCCCTGCAGCTGGGGCATATTGATGTCAAGAAATACGATCCCCGGGTTGATACCGGGTATTTTGTCAATTGCCTCCAGAGGATTTGTATACATTCCTGATATTTCAATCTCATCATAATTTTTGAGTAAATGCTCAAGGCCTCTTAATGCCGGTCTTTCATCATCAATCAATACTGCTTTGATCATTGATCAATCCTCCTATTGTTTATTGGAATACTCCATGTGATCTCTGTTCCGGTGCCCGGACTGCTATTAATATTAAGCCCCTTTACATATAGCTTTTTAAGCCGTTTATTGATATTGGCCAGACCAACACCTTTTCCTAAATCGTTTTTCATGATTCTGTTTAGTTTTTCCGCAGCTATTCCGATACCATTATCTTTTACCTTAAAAATAAGTGTTCTTCCTTCTTTACCAATAAAAATATCGATTCGTCCTCCTTCAGCTTTGGGCAATATGCCGTGTATGACAGCATTCTCGATCAAAGGCTGAAGCATGAGGGTAGGGACCCTGACCTCTAAATCATCAGGCACATCAAAGACTGCTTCAATACGTTCCTCAAAACGTGCCTTTTCTATCTCGATATATGCTTTAGCTAGCTCTATTTCATTTTTCAGAGGCACAAACTGGCTTAAGTCTTTGAAATCAAAGCTTCTTCTCAGATAACTGCTGAAATCTGTAAGGAGCTTTCTCGCATTATCTATGTCATAATGAGATATGGATATAAAGGTGTTCAACGCATTGTATAAGAAATGGGGCTTGATCTGTGCCTGTAAAAAGGCTAGCTCTGCAGCGGTTTTTTGCTCCTGAAAAAGCTTGATTCTCTGCGCCTGGATGACCATTTGCAGGAAAACAGATAAAAACAATCCTCCATAAATAATCTCACCATAGCTGATCATAATTCGATTAGTCCAAAAGAGCGTATCATGGATATATGCCACCAGCACAATCAGCATACATAAAATATTAAGCCAGCCGTCTTTATAACCTTTCTTTATGCCAATGGCAACTATTATAACTGCAGATAAAAGACCCATTATCTCGAAAACTGTATTGGCAGCTGCAAGTCTGGTATAAAACCTAGGATCAGTAAATATATACAGCAATTGAAACAATATTGAACTAACAAGAAATATTCTCACAGCAAATTTGGAAAATCTGGATTGAAAAAGTTCATGAACAAATATAACAACGAAGAATATGGCCCAAGTAACGCTGGAATACCAGATAAAAATGACTGTCGTTAAGGGTATATTCGGAATGCTTCTTACCAGAATAAACTGACCTAACATGTCGAGTCCCACGACCATAAACATGCAAAGACAGGAAAAATAAAGACAATATTTAAAACCTCTCTCTAATATATAGACTGCAAAGAAGAATAGCGAAACAATGATAAGCGTACCAACAAGAAAAATTTCCTTACCTATAGCATTATCATGGAAGTTGAGGATTCCCTCCGGGCTCCCCATGAACATATTGTACCAAAACCCGCCCCTAGCATATTGAAAATTAGAAACATGTATAATAATATCAAAATCTTTTGCAGGTGTATTAAAAAATATTGTTTGCGGCTTATATTCACCAATTTCTTCAGCCGCTTCCGCTGACACTTGACCATTGGATGCCACCAGTTTTTCATTGATGTATAAGTTGTAAGCACTTGAAAAAGCATATGCCCTTAGTCCCAGCAGTGTGCCCTCCGAAAGATTAGTTTTTATATGAAGCCTGTATGTAGCGCAGCCTTCCCCAGGAAGTTTTTTACTATTTAACGTATATACATTCCATACATTC
>JADQBM010000086.1 GCA_016278615.1 Clostridia bacterium
TAAAAGGCTATCAAGAAAAAGGTAAAGCTTTCTTTATTCATGGTAACCGAGGTAGACAACCTGCCATTACCCTCTTATCAGATGTAAAGCATCTTGTCTTAGACTTATATCGCACTAAGTACTATGACTGTAATCTAACCCATTATTCAGAATTGCTTGCTGAAAAAGAAGGTGTTAAGGTATCTATCAGCACTATTTCTTCTATCCTTAGAAAGGAATTTATTCTTTCACCTAAAGCAAAACGTTCTACTAAAAAAGCAATTAAAAAGGAATTAAAGGCTCTTCAAACAAAGACTAAATCAAAAAAGAAAGTGGCTGCCATTCAAAGCTCCATCCTGGATCTTGAGGATTCCCATCCAAGGCGCCCTAGATGCGCCTATTTCGGCGAAATGCTTCAGATGGATGCATCTTTACATCTTTGGTTCGGAGGCTCCAAAACGCAGCTGCATGTCGCTGTCGATGATGCCACTGGAGCTATTCTTGGAGCTCACTTCGATGAGCAAGAAACCTTAAATAGCTACTATCATGTACTTCGTCAAATTCTTAACTCATACGGCATTCCTTATCAGTTTTTTACTGATAACCGCACTGTTTTCGAGTACAAGAAGAAGCATGAAACCTCTGTTGAGAAGGATACATTCACTCAATTTGGATATGCCTGCAAACAACTAGGCATCGACATTCGTACATCTAGTATTGCCCAATCAAAAGGGCGGGTTGAAAGAATGTTTGGCACCCTTCAATCCCGCCTACCCATAGAGCTACGCTTAGCTAATGTTTCCTCAATTGAGGAAGCAAATGAATTTCTAAATTCCTACGTAAAGAAATTCAATAAGCAGTTCGCTTTACCTATTGATAGTATCAAATCTGTGTTCGAAACACAACCAGATAACGATAAAATCAATCTGACATTAGCGGTATTATCTCCTAGAAAGATAGATAACGGGAGTTGCTTGAAGTATCATAATGCGTATTATCTTCCTGTAAACAGCCAAGGCCTTTCTGTACACCATCGTAAGGGCACTAAAGCGATGGTAATTAAAGCCTTCGATGGTGAGCTTTACTGTTGCATCGGTGAACAGGTTTATGTGCTTGAGTTGCTGCCAGAACACAAGCTTTCCTCAAAGGCATTTGATCTTGCAACTCTTCCTGCAAAACCTAAGACAAAATACATACCACCGATGAGTCATCCATGGAAGCAGGCATCGTTTGAAAAATATGCTAAAAAGCAGTTGCATAGACACAAAGTAGCATAATGTCTTAAATCAATCTTGGCACCAGAATAACTGGTGCTTATGTTTCAACTTTTTAAGGACATTTTCTAAAACGCTTGACACATTTTTTTATATTAAGCTATACCAGTATATTTTAAATCTCTGATAGTGTGATGAAATTCGACTTTAATCTGATAATTGTCCGAGTCTTGTAATATTAGGCTTAAAACAATATTTCTTATCCAACAAATCAGAAATCTTGGATACTGCCATTCCCATAAATGCTGAATTAATGACTGTTCCAACACCTATGCCTTTTAAAGAGCCCATATAATAAAGACCCAGTAATGCGGAGCATATCAGAAAAGATATGTCAAAACAAGTGCGAATTTTTCTATATGAAATATTAAAATGTATTGAAACTTCCCTTGTAAAAGTATCAAATGGCAACACAGGAATACGACATTTAAATAACAGAGTCGTCCCAAAGGCCAAACCGCAGAAACCCGACAAATAGTACAGAGCATGTAATAACATGGTATCTGGCAATTTTATAACGAATAGATAAAAGAAATCTATTAGCATGCCATAAATGACTGCAAGGGCAAAAGAGATTATATAACCTGGCTTTACTTTTTTTAGCAACACAACAAGAACAACCACCATAAAGCACTGTATTATATAGCTCCATGTTCCTAATGAAATAAAAGAAATTAAACTTAACACATAAGCTATTAAGGATATGGTCGTCATCCCTACATCACTTTTGGCGTACAACGTTATGCTAAAGCTATTGATTAGTAATCCTAACACAAGTGCTAACTCCCCTGAAAAAATCTTTTTTTCTTCTATAGAATTCTTATCTGTTTCTTTCATTATTTTTTTCCTTTGCAACCAGTTTTTTAAAAGTATATCCCTAAAAACAACAACAACTGCCTTTAGGGATATATGAGAAGAAAAATTGTATTTTCCTATTCCTTTGGCCATTCGAAAAACTCAACGAGTCCTATTTGTTTGTGGCGAAGGAAACAAATCTGGTTTTTCTGAAACACGCCACTTGTAATAGGCTCATAAACCGTGTAATCACCCGTGGCCATAAGATTCTTTACTATCTTATGGATATCATCTACATCATAGCAAACATGATGCAGTACAAAAGGCTCTGTCGTTGTTTCAAAAATATCACTCACAAAAGAAGGCTTTGTGATATCTGCAGTAGACAAAAGCTCCACAATTAGACCATTGAGTTTAACACGCAACACATGCAAATTTTTGGGAATGTGATGCTTGATATCCTCGTGTACCTTTGTATACCCCATCCTTAAAAAGGCTTTCATGGATTCGTCAAGGTTTTTAGTGGCATATCCTAAATGGTTTATCTGCATACAAGATTCATCCTTTTTCTTTAATCTAAAGTTCACTCTACTAAACACACTTTAATATCTCTGGCTATTTATTTTGCGCCAATTATTCTATACATGGCATCCCTCATTATTTCTGTTGGCTCTGGCATGCCCGTCATTAATGCAAAGCCCTTTATTCCCTGATTGATCGCCATACCAATGCCATTCATAATTCTACACCCAGCTTCTTCTGCATCAAGTAACAATCTGGTTTTAGCAGGATTGTAGGTAATATCACACACAAACAAGTCCTTATGTAACAACTCCTTTTTTAACGGTGTTTTTTCGACATGAGGATACATGCCAATTCCTGAAGCATTCACCAATATGTTGCTTTCTTTAATAAGTTGACCGATTGGTGCATTATCAAAAGCTATGAATTCGGCGCATTTTCTAATTTTACCATTAATGTCCTTTACAAGGGATGTGCTTGCTTCATCGAATTTATCTATTATGTAAAGCTTTTTTGCCCCTTGATAGGCCAGTGTAGAACTTAGAGCTCTGGATGCGCCTCCTGCTCCAAAGATGAAAAATGTGTTTTGACTAAGGTCTATGTTTGTTTCATCAATCAAAGCTTGTACAAACCCGATTCCATCGGTATTGTACCCTTTAAGCTTGCCCTCTCTTATAGCAACCACATTCACCGAGCCTATTTTTTCTGCCAACTCATCCAATTCATCCAAATAGTCCAATATCTTTATCTTATTTGGCTTTGTAACATTAAATCCTACATAATTCATACAACGAATTGCTTCTACAATGGTTTCTAATTTATCATTTTCAACTTCTATTGGAAAATAGAAATAATCCATATCCAATTCTTGAAAGGTTTGGTTAAACATTTGGGGTGCAAATGTCTGTTTTAAGGGATAACCCAATAATGAAATTAATTTCGTCTCTACTGTAACCATGTATTTAACACTCCTTTTAATTATTTTGTTATTACAGAGCTATAGTTTGCTTATAGACCATTATATGGCATTATTCCGTGCTGTTTAAAGAATTTTAGACCTTCTTTTATATCCTCTTCAAAATTATCAAATGTCAATGCTTCTATAGATATAATTCCCTTGTAATCAATTTTCTTCAATTCATTTAAGAATGGCGCATAATCGTATCCATCGTCAATTCTGGGCACAAGTCTTATTCTTTCCTTTGGGAAATTAGTCGTTGGATTATCTATATGCACATGCAATATTTCATCAGAATATTTTTCTATTTCTTCATAAGGTCTATTTGATGCTACAAACCATCTAAAATCAACAAATGTCTTTAAATTTGGCTTTTCCAATTCTTTCATGAGATTTATGGCATCTGGAATGCTTAATGATATATTAGATATGGAAGCATGCAATGGCTCCAATAAGACTGTTATGTTATTTTGAGCTGCTATATCACACATTTCTCTGATGAATCCATAAACTTTTTGTTTCCCTGCCTCAATGTCACCTGTTTCAGGAATACTTCTGGTTTTTCCATTCCCAAACACCCAAAAACGCCCTCCCATTTCTGCTACTCTCTCAGCGCCTTTTTTTAAATAGTCCTTATAGAATTCCACATCAAAACTTTCATCTATTATTTTCTGGTCAAGGGGAAGTGGATTATCAAAAACTTCACACGGAATACCACTATCCTTTAATTTTTTTAGTGCCATCTTAAATTCACCATGGTCAAAACTCATTATTTCACTGTTATGCATTTCTGCACAGTCAAATCCTGCTCTAGCGATAGTATCCAGATCTTTAACATAACCAAAACACCCTAAGCGCATTTTCATTTTTAAAAACCTCCGTTTTTGTTTTTCATAACACATATAAAACAATTAAGAACATTATTTTTAATAGCGATAACGAACTAAATTAGAGACAGCATATCAATCTATAATTGTTATGCTGTCTGGTAGAGAGAGAATAAAATATCTTTTAAATGATGAAGTAATACAACCTATTATAGGTTATTTGTAAGGATAACTTTAATATCTGAAGTATTGCCACCAGCTAATTCCTCAAAGATTCTTGGACCTTCCGATAATGGATATTCAGATGTAATAATCTTTTTAACGTCTACCGCACCAGTTGAGATTACGTCAAGCCCTTCCTTCATCTCAGTTGTATACATATAGCTACCCAAAAACTTCACTTCTTTGCAAATTGCATGTTTCAACTCAATGTTGATTTTTGCAGAAGCCATACCAACCATGATAATTTTGCCACCATTTCTTACAATTTCAATACCAGTATTTATTGTAGGTTCTACCCCTGCTGCATCAAATACACAGTCGACTCCAACACCATTTGTAAGCTCCCTAGTAAATTTATATACATCCTCGTTTGAATTAATAATGTGTGTAGCGCCCATTTCCTTTGCCATATTAAGACGTTGGTCTACTATATCAATGGCAACTATATTTTTTGCCCCAGCATTTTTCATGCATGCAACCGCCAATAATCCTATAGGCCCTGCACCAAACACAGCAACCGTTTTCCCTTTAACATCACCTGCATGCTTCGTTCCTCTTAAAGATATTGAAAGAGGTTCTGCCAATGCTGCCTCATTAAAAGATACTTGATCTGAGAGAGGCATAATCTTTTCTGCAGGTGCAACAACATACTCAGCCATTGCACCATCATAGCTGCCCGCTGCCATGGTTGTGCCAATTATGTATCTGTTATCACATACGTTATCTAAATCATTTTTACAATCTTCACAAGTTTTACAGAACAGGTTTGTAACGACACCAACACGGTCACCAACCTTCATGCCGGTAACCCCTTTACCTAACGCAGCTATCTCACCAGAAAATTCATGTCCCATAATCAATGGAGGAACACGCATAGGATTACCGCCTTTATAGCCCGAAAGATCCGACCCGCAAATCGATACAGCCTTCATTCTTACAAGAACTTCTTCACTCTTTGGCTCAGGCCTTGGAACATCTTCATATCTCAAATCTCTTGCGCCATGATACACTAAAGCTTTCATCGTCGCCATAATATCTACCTCCCTGCCGTGAAATACGACAATTTTGATTTATAATAATATGTAATACATATTATTAGACAAATTTAATGGTAAATAGATTCATTCTTATAAGCATTATAAATAAGAGGTCGCAGCAAATAAAATTGATTTGTTAGGTTTCAATCTATATTATATTGTTACCCGTTCAAGAACGGTATATTGTTGTAATATCACTGATATATCAGTTGCTCTGGTATAATATTATCACAGAAAATACCTCATGTCAAATATATATTATGCCGGAAAATATGTTGAAAATTAAGGGATTATAAAGAATACTATTGATCATTATAAAATCAAAGAACCAACATAATTCAGGTCTTTTCCAACTTCTATTCGCTTAATCCTTTTCAGATCCTCCAAATCATATATCTCAATGGTATTATCAATATGCGTCCCTATAATAGCAATATTTCTCTCTTCAACGATACCGATACAACTGGGAAAATTTCCGGTTTCTGCATTTCCAAGCATCTTGCCACTTTCAATGTCTATCTTATATATATAATTGGTCTCTGCATCTAAAACAATGATATCTTTTGATTTTTCTCTTAATGCAATATCGGTTAAATACATGCCTATTTCAAATTTTTTAATAATATTTTTTTCTTGCATGTCAATTACGCAAATAATGCCTTGATTCTTACAATTAAATTTACTGCAAGAGGCATACATATACGAATTATATTTTGATGTTTTAAGGTGCATAGCACAGCATTTCAAATCTATCTTCCCGCAAACATTATTATGCTCTGTATCAACAATAACAATTTCTTCTGATCCAAGTCCTGATACATAAAGCCTCTTTCCATCTTGACTGACATGAATATCATGAGGCATCCTATTTACTGGAATCTGAACGGCAACTGAATTTTTATAAAGATCAATTCCTGATACGGTGTCCGAGTCATGATTTGCTACATAAAGAAAATTATTTTTTTTGCATATATCCAAGTGGCATGGCGAAGTTCCAACGCATATGTTTTCTACAACTTCACTGGTTAATAAATCTACGATACTAATACTTCCATTGTATGAATTGGCTACATACATATATTTTTTGTTACTATCTATGGCAAGTCCATGAGGACCAAAATGGTTATTTGAACCACACTTTCGATCCGTTGTTGTTAGGTGAAGCTCTTCAGTAACTTCAAAATTGTCTCTATTGAAAAATATTATTTTATCTTCTCCTGTACTTGTTATCGCTACCATATTCTCAGTATTTTGCTTCATCACATCACCTCAAAGGAACAAATTATATATCATAATATGCATACTTTAAAGGTTTGTGAATATATCTATGGATAGTAAAAGGGATATGGGGGATGTATTTATATGTATTTATTTAAAACGAAAGGGACTTGTTCAAAGCAAATTACTTTTGTGGTGAATTCAGAGAAAAAAGTCAAAAATATTTCTTATGAAGGCGGTTGTACTGGAAACTTAAAAATACTTAGCGAACTTCTTGATGGAATGGAAGTTGATCAAGTCATTAAAAAGCTGGAGGGCACAAAATGCAAAAATAAAAACACATCATGCCCTGACCAACTAGCAAAAGCACTAAAAATCTATAAGAAAAGAACAGAAGGAGATTAAGTTTAAGTTTAAGTATAAGTTTAAGTTTAAGTATCAGTATAAGTTTGAGTTTAAGTTTGAGTTTAAGTTTAAAACGAAGGATTTTGCGCAATTGCAAAATCCTCCCTAAACTCTTATCTGTTATCTTTTATCTTTTATCTGTTATCTGTTATCTTCCCTTGCTTTTTAACTGTCCTCTCACCTTTCCAATCAAGTACAAAGATCCTGTAAAAATGATTGCATCGAAATCCGAACTTCTTGTCATAGCATACTCGCAAGCCTCAATAATGTCAGGGATTGGATGGCTGGTTATTTTGTACTTTTCTATTAGGCTCCTCAGTTCACATGCACTCATTTTACGATCGTTTTCCGGTTCTGTAACAATCACTTCTTGCACTAAAGGTGATAATACATCCATAATTTCTTGTGCTCTTTTATCTTTCATTAGTCCAATGCAGAGCAAAATCTTCTTGTTTATAAATAGTTGTGAAATGGTATTTTTTAAAGCTCTCATGCCTTCTAAATTATGGGCCCCATCAATAAGAATCAATGGTTTTTTAGAAATAATCTCGAATCTGCCTTTTTGAATAGAGCTTTTCAATCCTCTGGATATTGCCTCTTGCTCTATACGAACGCCTTGATTTCTCATACTCTCAATAACTGTAATGGCCGTTGCAGCATTTTCAATTTGATGCATGCCTAACATGCCAATTTCTATATTGGAGCACGCAACATCTTCAAATGAAAAATCAAATGAATATTTTTCAAGAGAAGCTTTAATGTTACTTATATTGTTAAAAGGTACCTGTGTTAATGCGCAATGCCGTTCATGACAAATTCCTTTAATCACCTCTAAAGCTTCAGGTTCTGTAACAGATGTCACAACAGGACACTCATTTTTTATAATGCCAGATTTTTCAAAAGCTATTTTGCCTAATGTATCCCCTAAATACTCCATATGCTCAAAAGAAATGGTTGTAATAACCGAAACCATAGGATGATTAATGATATTGGTGGCATCACCTCTCCCACCAAGTCCTACTTCTAAAACCAGGTAATCCATTCTCATTTCTTTAAAATAGTTAAAAGCTATAGCCGTTACAATTTCAAATTCCGTTGGACTATCAAAGCCTTTTTCAATCATCTCATGTGCTTTTTGAAAAACAAGTCCTGCGTGTTCAATTAATTTCTTTTCACCTATTTCTTTTCCATTAAATTCAATTCTTTCCGTAAATCTTTCAAGATAAGGGGATGTATATAAGCCTGTTTTATAACCTTGTGTCTGTAAAACAGAATAGATATTTCTGCAAACAGAACCTTTACCGTTAGTACCTGCAACATGAATAATTTTCATTCCATCCTGTGGATTATTCAAAAGGTCTAGAAGGGTTCTCATTCTTTCCAGTCCCAGACGGCTACCAAATCGCCCGAAACTGTGGATTTTATTTAGGACTTCTTCATAGTTCATGATTAACCAATCTTCCTTTTAATGACTTCTATTCTCTCTGAAACTTTCTCCATCATATCCTGATACTTATGCTTCTTTTCTGTTTCTCCATCAACTACATTTTGGGGTGCTTTGGAAATAAAGCTTTCATTTAGCAGTTTCATTTCCACCCGCTCTAATTCTTTTTGAAGCCGACTCTCTTCTTTCTTGAGTCTCTCAAGCTCCACCTTATAATCTATTAATTCGTCTAAAGGAATAAAAATTTCAACATTTTTAATCACAGCTGACATAGCATCCTCTGGAATTTGATTTTTATCATTTGTTAAAGTAATTTCAGAGATATTGGCTAAGCTTTTTATATGTCTTTCTCCAGAATAAATGTAATCATACCCATTTCCGTCAGCAGATATAACCGCGTTTAACTTCTTTGAAGGAAGTGTATCTGCCTCAGCCCTGATATTTCTAATCCCTCGAATCACTTCCATTATCAGTTCGATTTTTTCTACTTCCTCTTCAAAGGAAAGGTTTTCATCATAACTGGGCCAAGATTCTTTTATGAGCATAGTGTTATTCCCTGGAAGGTAACCCCAAATTTCCTCCGTAATAAATGGCATAAAAGGATGCAAGAGCTTCAACATATCTTTTAAAACTTTTATCAATACATATCTTGCAACATCTTTATCTTCATTGTCTTCTCCATAGAGTCTTGCTTTAACCATTTCGATGTACCAGTCACAATACTCATTCCAAATAAAATCATATGTTTTTTGAGCTGCCATACCTAATTCAAATTTATCCATGTTAACCGTTACCTCTTTGGAAACGGAATTGATCCGAGAAAGGATCCATTTGTCTTCGTCTTGATAGGAACTTTCAGCTTGTCCTTTATTTATTAACGGGCCTTCTATATTCATCAATACAAATCGAGATGCATTCCAAAGTTTATTGGCAAAGTTTCTACTACCTTCTAATTTATCGGCTTTAAAGCGAATATCGTTCCCAGGTGTTATACCTGTCATTAGCATAAATCTTAAGGCATCTGCTCCGAATTGATCAATAATTTCAAGGGGGTCTATGCCATTTCCTAAGGACTTACTCATTTTCCTTCCATCTGCATCTCTTACAAGGCCATGAACATAAACATATTTAAAGGGTACTTCATCCATGACTTCAATAGCAGAAAAGACCATACGAACTACCCAGAAGAAGATAATATCATATCCTGTAACCAAAACATCTGTAGGATAAAAATACTCTAAATCCTTTGTGTCATCAGGCCAACCTAAGGTTGAGAAAGGCCATAAAGCGGAACTAAACCAAGTATCCAACACATCTTCATCTTGCGTAAGTTCAGTTCCGCCACACTTACATATCTTTGGAACTTCTCGCGATACAATGATTTCTCCACAATCTTGACAATAGTAAGCAGGAATTCTATGACCCCACCACAATTGACGAGAGATACACCAGTCTTTGATGTTTTCTAACCAATGTAGATATATCTTTTCGAAACGATCCGGTACATGCTGCAATTCACAGTTCTTAGCTACCTTAACAGCAGCTTCGGCAAGCTCTTCCATCTTTACAAACCATTGTTCCGACAGCATAGGTTCAATAACTGTATTACATCGATAACAAGCCCCTACACTATGTGCGGTATCTTCTACTTTTTGCAAGTACCCTTTGTCTTCAAGCTCTTGTAAAAGAAGCTTCCTGCATTCATATCGATTCATTCCGTTATATTTACCGGCATATTCATTCATGGTGGCATCTTCATTCATACAAATAATTTGTTCCAGGTTATGTCTTTCTCCAACAAGAAAATCATTGGGATCATGAGCCGGTGTTATTTTTACAGCACCTGTTCCTTTTTCCATATCGGCGTATTCATCCGCAACAATTATCAATTCTCTATTGGCAATAGGAAGCAATACTTTTTTGCCAATCAAATGTTGATATCGTTTATCTTTAGGGTTTACAGCTATCCCAGAATCTCCAAACATGGTTTCAGGACGTGTAGTAGCAATGCTTAAACATTCTTCAGGGTTGTCAACCAAAGGATATTTCACAAAATAATATTTTCCTGTTTTATCCTCGTGTTCTACTTCAGCATCTGAAAGAGAGGTGGCACAACTGGGACACCAATTTATTAGACGATTTCCCTTGTAAATCAGACCCTTTTCATAAAGCTTTACAAAAAATTCTGTTACAGCTTTACTACAGCCTTCATCCATTGTAAAGCGTTCTCTTTCCCAATCACATGAATTTCCTAATTTTCGAATTTGTTCGATTATTCGACCCCCAAAAGTATTTTTCCATTCCCAGGCTCTTTTTAAAAATTCTTCCCTTCCAATTTCATCTTTGGTTTTGCCTTCTTCATTTCTTATTTTCTCAGCTACTTTTACTTCTGTGGCAATGCTTGCATGATCGGACCCTGGTATCCATAGAGCATTATATCCTTGCATTCTCTTCCATCTTGTCAGAACATCTTGCAAAGTTTGATCCAATGCATGTCCCATATGAAGCTGCCCTGTAATATTGGGAGGGGGCATGACAATTGTAAAAGGCGTTTTATCAGAATCCACCACTGCTCTAAAACAATTGTTCTCTTCCCACATCTGGTAAATATGTTCTTCAAACTCTTTCGGGTTATAATTCTTGGGTAGATTTTTTTCCATCTCGTTACCTCCTAAAAAATAAAAACTCCGTCCTAATTAAGGACGGAGTAAATCCGCGGTACCACCTTTTTTTCGTGAACGCACAACACTCATTACTATAACGGTTTTATCCGTTCAAGCTTACTATATTCAGCTTGAATACTAAGAATCGACCTTCAGCTTACATTGCCTTCCAATGCCTTACAGCCCTTGAGCACTGTTCTCTTACAAGGTGTTAAGCCTACTCCTATTCTTCATCGCATTAAATATTCATTTAAATTATATATATTATATTAAGGAAGCTTTGTCAAGGTAATTCACCAATGATTTTCC
>JADQBM010000013.1 GCA_016278615.1 Clostridia bacterium
CATATGTTTTTCCCGTCCTCTTCCAACAGTATAGACCAAATTGCCTTCTTCATCTTTACCATGATAAAACAACTCTCCAATATTCCCGTAAACCAGTTGATTAAAAAGAGGCACCTTTAATATTTCCTCTTTTGTTGGCTTGCGTTTTTCATCCAGCTGCTTTAAGTGGTAAGCAGCAGCTAAGCAAGATGTGTGCGTTCCACCATAACAGTAATAGATATAAATCATATATGCTCCCTACTTATTTTCTTTTTCTTTATACACTTCTATTAAGCTTTTTAGCTTCGTTAGAGCTTGTGAAAGGCCGCCTATTTCATTTATCAAACCTATATCAACAGCTTCTTTTCCAATTAGAATCGTTCCCACATCATTGGCAATTTCATCCGTTTCATTCATTAAATCTACAATAATTTGTTTATCAATTTTTGCCGTTCTAACAATAAAGTTAATAATTCTATCCTGCATTTTTCGGAAATATTTATAAGTCTGTTCGGCCCCTATTACCAAGCCATTATACCGTATTGGATGAAGGGTCATACTGGCAGTTTCTGCAATGAAAGAATAATCACTGGATGTTGCAAGAGGAACACCGATGCTATGTCCACCCCCTAATACAATTGAAACCGTTGGTTTTGAAATGGTTGCAATAAGTTCTGAAATGGCAAGCCCAGCCTCAACATCTCCCCCAACTGTATTCAAAATTACAAATAAACCCTTGATTTTTGGATTTTCTTCAACTGCAATGAGTTGAGGTATAATATGCTCGTATTTTGTTGTTTTGTTTTGTGACGGTAAGATGTTATGTCCTTCTATATGACCAATAATTGAAACATACTGAATATCTGTATCAAAGTTAAAGGGGCTTAATGGCATTCCAAAATTAGTTACATTTTCTTTTGGACTCACTTCCTTGTTCTCATCGTCACCCTCTTTAGAATCTTCCATATCGTTTATTACTTTATCATTTTCTATCATGTTTCCCTCCATTAATAATCGTTTGGTCATATTTTAACCAAAATGAAGGAAGAACATTCTAATTTATTTTTATTTTCCTTTACTCACAACCTTTTTGTATGGCATGGATCATATTTAAAACAATATTGACTAAATGAAAGCATCCTTCTGCACCGCCTAAAACATTTACAATCTCTTTTTTAGTAATACAATCCAACTGCATCCCAACAAGGCCTTTTGCACTTTCTGAAAGCTCAGCGCATACTGGTCCTGGTACTCTGGGCATGGTAATTGAACAACTCTCAATGACTTTGCTTTCTTCTAAAAGAGAAAAGTCAACATTCATTTCGTGATAACTATCCAACAAGTTACCTCTTACTTTAATGATTCCATCTGCTTTTTCAATACTGTATTGCTTGCTTCTATTAAATAAATTTCTTTTTCTTTTATAATCTCCCACATATTCAAACCATGTACAGATCTCTCTATCTAAATGACTGAAATAACGACATGAATTTATCTGTCCATTTTTCCAATGACTATAATACGCTTCTTTGCTTTCATAGCCTCTTTCTTCAAAAATATAAGTTTCTCCTTGAATAAATCCCCTGATACAATCCAATAACAATTCTCTGATAGTCTCATCATCCCCTGTTCCACCGATTTTTCTGACACTTTTCCCGCCCTCAAAATAGGCATCTGCTCCTATGAGCTGAGGAAAAGTCCCTTCCCCTAACTTATTGCTGTCTTTTGCTCTATTAATTTCCCATTTCGCTTCTTTTATTTTAAAGCTGCTGATATCCACAACTAAGCTTGCTGTTGCTTCAAAATCAGTTCTTAGAAAAATCGTTTTAGAAACAAGTTCATTTTCTTTTTCCCTATTTACCATGGTAAAATAGCATCCTTGATCCATAATTGTCATTGTTCCACCGCCTTTACATTATGTATGTTAAACATCGATTCATAAACTTCATTCATACAATTATACACTAAGTGAAATTTTACTAAAACTAATTCCCCTCTGCACTCCCCTTTTTTATATAATAGAAATCGATATTTCCTATTATAAAAAAAGGCGAAAGATTCACCTTTTTTAAACGCTACCTATTTTATTTTAACATAATTTTTTTATGGATCATCACTCATGATTATTCTATTTCTTCTGTACTTTCAAAAATAATAATATCCGTCCCAATTTTTTTAATAGAAGTCCAGGGTATCTGTAAATAATTCTTACCTGAAAAAAAACTTTTTTGATATCTATAATCCGGCAGTAGAACAGCCTTAATTTTTCCAAACTTTTCGTCAATCAACAAATCAGAATCATCTAACAACCCAAATCTTCCCCCATCACTCAGGTTTACGATTTCTTTTTCCCCTAAGCTACTCAATCTCATACAATCTCCCCCTAAGTTCATTTTCACTATAAATATATTTATCCTCAATGATAAATATAACTATATTGAAACATTATAATTCAAAGCCTTTGTTCTTTTTGATTGTTTATTTTTTTTGTATGTCAAAAAAAAACTTATTCATAAACCCTGCTGTAGTTTTTTGAGCCATTATCAAAACTACGTACGTGATTTTATAAAATCGAATATGCTCATTTTTTATATGAATATTCGATTCATATGTATTAATTGCTATTTTGCTACACAAATCAATGTAATGTTCTAATGAATTAAGATATACGCCTCCCTCTAGAATCCTAAATTCATCATAATGTTCATGCATTTTAATGACCCATTTTTCATAACTTCTATGGTTCTTTAATAGATTTACATTAGCGTGTTGAGGCACTAATAAATCTTGAATAATATGACATGCTGCACCTAAATAGAACATTGCATTTTTGTAATTATCAAGGCCATATTCGTGTAACGCTTTGGAATAATAAGACTTACATTCATTTTTTGCATTACTATTACCGTATAATCCTTTGTCCGTGTATGGGTTATAAAAATGGTTGCTACTTTTTAAGTCCTGATCCGCCCAGACAACTCCTTGATTTATATCTTCTATATATGAATTCATAAGATTGTAAGCTTCATTCCGCCCATCATTTTTCAATATAATTAACGATTGATTATTTACATATTGATGCACCTTACACTCGGCTTTCATGATTCTTCTTTTAACTGGATTTATAGCTCTTATTACATTACTTAATAAAAACGAGAATGATCTCTCTATGGTATTCATAATTACCATCCCTATCAGTATTTCGACTTATAAAGATATTCTATACAGGATTTATAACGATTATCCATCTACAAAATATTTAGGAGTAGCTGTAAAAAGAATTTTATTATAAAGAAATAACTGATTGTATTTTTTAAGTAGTTCTGTGTAAAAATACTTTCTAAAAATACCAAGATATTCATGTTCATTTCTTATATAATTCCCTCTATCAAGAAAAGTCATAAAATGATTGTTTATGTAGGACCTTTCAAAAAGACAGGGTTCAATTATAATAATTTTACCACTGTCATTAATCACCCTATGGAGCTCTTTGATATAATCCGTCATGTTTTCTGATGATATATGATGCAAAACAGATATTATCAAAACATAATCAAATAAATTATCATCAACTGGTATCTTGTTTTCTTTAATGATATTAAACTTATAATCTGGATATAACCGTTTAGCATAATCTATTCTCCTGCTATCACAATCTATCCCTATATAGCTGGAAGAATTAAGCATAAAACAACAAGATCCTATTCCACATCCAAAGTCTAAGACTGTTTTATTATTGAAGTTAAAATTAGAACAAAGAATATTTCCAATACATGAATTAAAAAACCATTTAGGTCGTGCAAACCAGTGATATACCTTTGGCGATAATTCCATTAATCTCTGTTCTCCTTTTTCTATATGAATTTACTCAAGTTTAATATTCCCTCATAATAATTGAATTATAAATGGGAATTAAAGATAACTTATCATTATTGTTTAAAGATGCCTGGCATGAATTTATGCCAGGCATCTCTATTACTTTTTTTTACTTGTTTTATTCTGTTTCAATCCTTCGTTAGTCATTTAAAACCCACTTCGCCTACGTTACTAATTTTGGTGACTCCTCACTCCATCCACAACTACCAAAAGCGCACTAAATTAACGTTTTTGAGGCTTTCTTAAATCCAATTTTTTCACTTTATTCTTAGGATACCTTCTATAGTATCCACTGCATTCATATTTATATTAACTGCCGTTCAACGCTTTTATAATACTGCCAAATATTCTTTCTTCCCCATAAAACGTGGATTGCTGTCTGTTGAAAGATTGGCAACAGACATTTCTGACAACTTCTCAAGGTCTTCTTCTCTTACGCCCAATTCTGAAAACTTCGGAAGCTTCAAATCAGATACAATCTGCTTTACCATTTCAACTGCTTCCTCTGCAGCCTTGATATCACATTCTTCCTTAGAACCCATAGCTCTCGCTATTCTCGCATATCTATCTGTTGCATCTTTAAGACTGTAGGCCATGACATGAGGCAAGAGAATGGAGTTGCATACACCATGTGGTGCATCATATATGCCTCCCAATGCTTCAGCCATGCAGTGAACGGATGCAACATCTGAGTGACTAAAAGCGATTCCTGCTAGTGTACTACCCATTTGCATGGCAGCTCTTGCCTGTACGTTCATACCATTATTAAATGCTTCCCGTATGTTTTCTGCTATCAGTTCTATGGCATATAATGCGCAAGCATCAGCGATTGGCTCAGACACTTTAGCTGAATAGGCTTCAATAGCATGGGTCAATGCATCTACACCCGTAGATGCGGTGATGCTTGGAGGAAGTGATACCGTCAGCTCTGGGTCTAATAGTGCGACTTTAGGTGCTATGTATTCACTTTTCATTGTCAATTTAAAGTTCTTTTTCGAGTCCGTAATAACAGATGAAAAAGTAACTTCACTACCGGTTCCTGCGGTTGTAGGAATTGTAATAAAAGGTTGAACAGGGCCCTTCACTTTATTTTTACCCATATAATCAAGTGCCTTGCCCCCATAACTGATGATAGCAGAAGCGGCCTTGGCTGTATCAATTGGACTTCCACCTCCAAGTGCAATGATACCGTCTGTATGATTCTTCAGAGCTGTTTCAGCAGCCTTATCCACATTATAGTCTTTAGGATTCGCCTCAATTTCATCAAAAACAAAATAATCAAAATGATCAGCCTCTAAAAGAGCAGTCACCTTTTGTAGCAGACCCGACTCAACGATTCCTTTGTCTGTGATGATTAAAGGTTTCGTTATCCCATACTCTTTCAATACACAAGTCAGATTCTTTATGATCCCAATACCATAGTCGATTCTGGTAGGGAAAATGAATGAGAAATTGTTCATTAAGTTTGTATTCATGGTGTTCCTCCTTATAGATGATGCGTTATGGATTTATCTCATTAAACAGCTCTAAGACTCTCACCTCTATAGGTGGCGAAATCAAGAGCTGTTAAATTCGAAATTTGTTCGTCTTGCCATCAGTAAAGAATCCGAAACTCCCACTGATGTGGCTCGCTTCATTTAATCTTGAATCTGGAATATATTATAAATGCACAACATGAGAATTAATATATGTGGAATAGAATATCCCCAATGTGCAATAAAATCACTGGGGGGAGTTCCATCTGATATGCCATACCCATGAAATTCAAACCATAAGACTATTGGAAGTATCTGGATGACCATAATTAAAAGAATTAAGAATATCTTTACCATTTTAATAAGTCTGCTATCTTTTATCTGCCCAATCCCTATCAAAAGAACACCTAATAAAATAGATAACAAACCCCAGTATCCCACTTCAACTTCAGTTGGTCCATACATTCCTAAGATGTACGTTAAGCCTATTAAAATATTACCAATCCCAATAATAATTGTGATAATCTTCAATCCTTTCTCTATGCCTCTTAATTTGTCCATTACTAAGTTCTCCTTTTAAATTGGGGATGGTTTGAAGTGACCCCAACGTCCCCCCAACGTCCCTGGATAATAAGCTTGTTCTTTAGTTTATATGTGTCAATATTGCTCTGTCCTCAAACGTCACATATGAAGTGGTCAACAATTAAATAATCCCCATATAACATGCCAAACTATGTCTGCCCAAAAATGAATACCAATTGCAGCTAAAAGTCCAAATTTTCTGAAATAACAAGCAGCAAATATTGATAGCAGACTATTCAAAATAAGAATCTCAGTCATAAGAGCAATAGGAATCTCATTAATTGTATTAAAATCATAAAAAATCATTATAGCTGGGAAGTGTCCCGCAGTAAATACAATGGCTGATAAAACAGTAATAGCGTAAAAAATCTGGTTTTGCCATTTCTTTTTCATTATTACATAAGAAATAAGCCATATCCAAAATGAAATAAAAAACAAACGAAAAATTATCTCTTCTCCAATCCCAGCTGCTGCTGAAGCTACCAGAGAAGTAGGAAACGGTGGATGCGGAAGCGGGCTCAGTGTATGGAATTGGCTTAATATGACATCTGTAATAATAAAAATAATCCCAAGACCAATCCCAATAAATGCAGGAATAAAAAACCTTTGATTATTAGAAACTTTAGAATCCCAAATATCTGTAAATCCGAGTTTTTTTGAAAGATTTAATCCTATAAGCCCTAATCCTCCATAAAAAACAAGCATAATTGCTGCATTCACAATAGCCAGTATTGGCTTAGAAGCTGGAAGTTCTTGCATTGGTAAAAAGGCACCTTGTGGTAATAAGACATTAATAGCTGATATAACAGAAAGAGATACAATAAGCCCTATGTAAATTTTTAATGATATGGACATCCTTTTCATAATCTCATTATCCCCCCTCGAAGTTCATTGGGGACATGCCAGTTTTTGCACATCCTTTCATCGGAGTCATACCAGTTTTTTTACTAACTTCTTCATTTATTGTACATAAACCGGCACGTTTACACTTAATTTTTACTGATGGAATAAATTATGCTAAGCAAATCACCTACAACTAATCCCTAATTAATCGTGCAAAATTAGGCATGTCTCCATTAGCCTTTTTTTTTTTAGTTAATACTACAGGCTGTTTTCGGACAGTCTGCCGTCCCCATTTGTCACCAAAACCGATATTCAATAACTTTTCCCGCATTGTTAACCCCTCTTATATGAATCTTGGATATACCTGATTCACTTAGTCCGAAAGATATACTTATTGGTTTATTACTTTCATTGGAAATTCTTTATCCCAAAATATTAAATGCCTTTTTAACTTGTTAACTTTTTTCGTTCGTTTTCCAGCATCCAGTTCTTGTTTATATCATAGTTTGTCAATTTGTCAAGTCTGACCCCATTTATTCTACTTCGTATAATTCACTTAGGATAATATGACGCCCATTGCGTTGGAAAAACTCGTCGCTTTATTTTGAAGTTAATCAATCGCCACGCAAGATTGAGCGAATTATTGAATTAGCTTCCTTAATCTCAGTACTATCATATAGATTGTCAATTCTAGTTTCTATAGTGCTAAATATCGGCAAGATAATATTTGTAATTTTGTTTTCGTACTCTTTGATCGTTGTTTCCAGCATCTCAGAAAGTAGTTGATATTCATTGCTATTAAGAAAAATCATAATATAATTTCTGAAATATGATAAGCGAATCGAGTTTACTATTTCATAATTTCCTTCATCATTTACGGTAAAGTTACACATTGACAAAATTTGAGTATGTAATAGGCACAAAAGCAATCCCTTAATTATATCCAAACTTTTGTCCACTGGCGGGTCGTCTCCCAAACGAGAAAAAATATATGAATACGCTACCGAATCACAAAAGCATTCTTCTAACATATTTCCGTTGATCCGGATTTTATCTATAGATTCTGTCAATAACGAAATATAATCTTTGTCTTTGAATTTACGGGAATACTTAGAATAGACTTCTTCCAACACTTCATTTATCTCAATAATAGCACTGTCACGCTCTTTTTGGTATTGTTTAAGGCGAAATAGCCAATGGCCAACTTCATGAGCCAAAATATAGTCTACTTGGATATCAATCCACCTATTATTTTCATTTGTTGCCAGCAAATCTTTGCACTGAAAGTCATCTAACGCATTTGCATTTATTGCTGTATAAAAGGCGACCAACATATCTTTTGCAAGATATGTTTCTTCAGAAAACAATTGATATGAGAATTTCCATAAATCAGGCTCTGTATTTTTCTGATAAAGAAATACGGCATTAAACATTTTTAAGTGCTGAGCCAAGTATTTGTCATATAGTAAGTAATATTTTGTTTTACTATTCTGTTTAGCTGGAATCATGAGACTATACTTCTGATAAGAGCAAGAAATAATCAAGCTAATTTCCGGGGCATTTTTAAAGATAACAGATTCTATGATTTCATCAAACTTATCATACAAAGCCTGGTTTACATATTGCTTATCCGTATCGGGCAAAACCTTACGTTGCTGTGCAATAAACTGCATTACGAAATTATCAAGCTCGTTCAACTTCTTCTCCCTCATTTTCTTTTGGGCGTTCTAACAATTGGTTCAATATTACGAGCGCATTGTCCTCCGTTAGGCCCTTAATTTCTACATCCCCAACCTTAATATCTACTTTCCGTCTATTCTTTATCATTTCAGATAAGACAAGTGCTACCCCGGTGGCAATAGTAGGAGTTAAGGCTATGCCTAGCTGGAGAATTTCACTGGCTCCTGAAAAGGATTTAGGTTCAATAACGCCAGTAGACATATCACTTATTTCACTAAGGCGTTCTGCATACTGTCTGTCTTCTGAGTTCATTTCGAATGTTATTAACAATTTTTTCACATCCATTCATAAGCATTAATTTACCATTACACCCCTTAGAACTAACTTCTTTCGTTTGCCACACTCATGATAATCCTTGACTCTTCTATTCTCACACGCATGGCATGTATTATTATCTATGCATCTACCATTGTTTCTGTAATAAAAAAGCAAATCCTTCTAATCTCAAGGCCGTTTATATTTTTTAAATACATAAATATTGATAATACATCGTGCCAATCGAAACGTCCCCTTGGCTTATTTATTGTACAGAAACCGGCACGTTTACACTTAATTTTTACTGATGGAATAAATTATGCTAAGCAAATCACCTACAACTAATCCCTAATTAATCGTGCAAAATTAGGCATGTCCCTATTAGCCTTCCAGTGCAAAATTAGGCATGCCCCTATTAGCCTTCCATTAGCCTTCCATAGCCTTCCATAGCCTTCCATATAAATTAACCGTACCTAAACTGTGTACCGAAATGGGGTCACTTCAACGTCCCCTTGGCTTCTTTACATTCATATTTTCTCAGATTTTGCAAGTTCGCTGTTCTACGATGTGGGAAGGTCCTCAATTCAGAGAGTGCCACGGATGGCACTCCCCCCAGAAGAATATTTATTTTTTATCTTTTACAATCATCTTTTCAACCGTTTCTAACCCGCCATCACGCCAACCTTTGAATGTATATACTCTTTTGGTAATACTTCTTCCTGAACCATTCATACCTAGTGAAGTACCTTCTTCCTTAAGAGTAAGACCGATTCCACCTTCTCCGCTTTTATCATAGAATTCTTCAATAATAACTTCTTCGGCAGTATCAATCCTTCGGGCAATTGATATTTCCTGAGCAACCCTTGCCTGTGCTTCTAACATTTTGAGTGATATTTCTTGTCTTAATGCTTCCTCTTTCATCTCTTCAAGGCTTCCGTTGTTTGACACCGTATTTGATTTATTTATAATCTTCTCTGTGGTATCAACAACTATCCAAGTGAGAGGGCTAGTTAATCTTAATATCTCTCTTGAAACTCCTAATATTTGATTCATATCTGCCATAGTTAATCCTCCCCAATATAATGCTTTAATTATTTCTGATTGGTTTCAATAATAAATTGCAAAATAAAAAACATCTTTCTCATTTCCTAAAAAATAACAGTTTAGCTCTTGGTCTGCTTCTCCAATTAAATTAACAGGTAGTGGTTTATATGCACTGCTAAAATTATAGACTAAGTCGGTGGTATATGTAGGAACTGTCATCTTTCTTAAGAATGGAAAGTAACAAAGTTTCCGTTCACTCGCTAATGGTTTGCTTCCGCTACCTTCACCTAATTGAATCAATTGTGGAAATCGTTCAACACAGTTAAACCACCCGATAATGAAAGCTCTTTTACCTTTTTTTCCCTCACCTATTTCTTGCAATAACCAATCAAAATCTTCTTGATATACAATCCAGTTCTTGCTCGCAGAGCTTGTTCCAGATGCACTTCTCCAATTTTTAAGGTATTTGACTTCTATCTTAAAATCTTTTGATTCTATATCAATATCATGGTTAACTTTGCTTTTTGTTCTATTGCCACTATCTCCAACCGTATAATGAGCCATCTGCTTAAATGGATAGCCGACACGAACACATATATCCATTTCGTTAAATTTCTCATCTGCAATTTTCTTCAGCTGATTCCTTTCCAAATCACGATATTGCTCATTAAATTCATCAATAATAAAAAGGCAAGTGGATAATAGGTATTGATCAATCGTTGGATTTAATCCCATGAAAATCCCACTCCATTCTTTTATATAATTGTGCGCCACGGATGGCGCACCCCTTCCAATGTCGCAGAACGTTCTTAAATTGCCGACGTTCACTCTGACCCACAACGCCTTTGATTGAGAGAGTGAATGTGCGAAGCGAACGGCAATATATTGTTAAGCGAAGTAATTACGGAAACTGAAATAACATCAGATAGTTATCCTATACCATGGTGGTCTACCATCTGCTTGAACAGTCCTCAAATAGTCTAGTACTGCATTATCATTCTCAATTGCACACTTCTTAATCTCCCTAATAAAGTAATCAAGTTGACCAATTATTATATATCTTGCCTTACTCCCGTGATGTGCAATTTCTCCGCGTACTTTTACAAATTTTTCTATTTCATCGTCCTCAATACTCCATGCACTAGAAATCTTTCTTATTCCCAAATATCTCTTATAGCACTTATTAAGATTGTCAACCTTTGGTGTGTTAAATTGCCTCATAGTCCCTTTGCAAATATCGGTATATATTTCTTTCCAACCTTTATTCACAGCTTTAATTATGCTTTCTTCTTTGTTCAGGTCTTTATAGTTTCATCTCCATAAAAGGGATATATCTCTTGTAACATGTATCAATAAATTTTAAATACTTATCCTTTTTGAGAATCTCTTCCAAAGTATAAGTATCAAATTTGGTAAACAGATTTTCAATGTTAAATTCCTCAAACTCAAGATTGACTTCAACAAATCGGTCTAAATCATTGATTTGATTAGTATCTTGTATCCGTTTGTGAGATGGTTCAGCCCGGCTGGTCTCCAAAGGTAACTTTAATGGATCTATTGCTCCCCCTATTTTCGAGCTAGACTTTTTATGTCCACCGCAACCATTACAGAATGTTTTATCGCGTTCAATTAACCCTTGAGAATTAAGCTTAGTACACACCTGAAAAACTGTTTGCCTAGGGATAATATCACAGTTTTTGGATAAGCAGTCGTCACAATACCAACCCCCATGCGTTTGGAGATAATCTAGGATAGTATCTCTGTGTGTCAAAACTATGTCCCCTCTTTCCACTGTCATCTATGATCAAAGCACCCAGTCAAACTTGAAACTTATACCTTTAAATCATGGCATGTATAAGTACGGTTTCATATAACTTATATATTCACGACCTATGCCGTCAATACTTCTTAATTAGAGATGTTGCGACGTATGTCGGCAATATCTTTATAATGAATCATCTTCCATTATAAACATAACCGCCATAACCCAACTCACCCAAAAACAAAAACCAACCTAACAACTTCCAAAGTCAGACTGGTTCCATTTCACTCTTCATAATTTTATTCCCCTCGTATCATTAATCTTTATCCCTAACTACATTGTACCCCATAATTTCCCAAAATTCAAATATTATGTCTGAATCTGTCAATCGCATCAAAAAACAAAACCACCCCAACAACATCATTGTCAAACCGTTCTTATAAGCAGGTGGACCCGGGCCTTTTCTACACTAAAGGAGATTTTGCCTTAAGTATAGCAAAATCCACCTCTGCCTCGGAGATGAAATATGTATTTTTGTAATGACTTTGAGAATTCGACTCAAAAATTGGCAGTCACGAAGACGAAATTAGAAATTTCTTTCTTATTGCATGAGACCTGCGACGTAATCAGAGATTACTGCTAGGGCTTCAAGATAGAAGATGACTTGGAAAACCGTATATCCAACAGGACGTTGGCTTTATCTAAAAAAAATTGGCAGTCACGAAGACGAAATTAGAAATTTCTTTCGTGTTGCATGAGACCTGCGACGTAATCAGAGATTACTGCTAGGGCTTCAAGATAGAAGATGACATTAAAAATCGTATAGCCAACAGGACGTTGGCTTTATCTAAAACAATTGGCAGTCTCGAAGACGAAATTGAAATTTCTATCTCGTTGCATGAGACCTGCGACGTAATCAGAGATTACTGCTAGGGCTTCAACGCATGGACGCCGAATGTGAGCGTTAGGTTTTTAATGACAGATTTTTTCCAATTTTTTTCGAATCCGAATGGAATGTAGAAAATACATATTTTATCTTCTTTAATCAAAATTTATCCTTTTTATCATTAAATCTTTCCCTGTAATTGTATTGCCAAAAATATTTTGAGCATTATCAATATACAAATCAGGATTCTGAAGTGAGGGGCTGTAGTGGGTTAGCCAAAGCTCCTTGGAATGACTTTTAGCAGCTAAAGCTGCAGCTTCAGAAAAGATCATATGTTTATTTTTAATTGCTTTGTCAAGTTGATCATTTTCTCCGTACATTCCTTCACCTATCAAAAGATCGGAGCCTCTACAAAAATCAGCAAGTTCTTCCGTTGGTCTGGTATCAGTGCTGTAAGTTACTTTCAATCCTTTACGTTCTCTTCCTAAAACCATCCCTGGCTCATATCGTTTCCCCTCGTGCTCTATTATCTCTCCTTTTTGCAAACGATTCCAGAACCTAATGGGTATATTGCCTTTTTTTGCTCTTTGAACATCAAACTTTCCGGCGCGTCTTATTTCTAAACTGTAGGATAAGCATGCAATGGTATGATCCACCGGAACACTTTTTATGATAATATCTCCAACATAATTTGTTGATAAATTTCCATCCGATAATTCAATAAGTATTATTTCAAAAGGCAGCTCCGGTGCGATAATGGTTAATGCTTTTACAACTTCAATTAAGCCGGGAGGGCCATAAATCTTCAAGGGTTCTTCCTTACCGCTGTTTCCTAACGTCAACAAAAATCCTGGCAACCCTGCAATATGATCTGCATGATAATGGGTAAAGCATATGGCGTCTATAGACTTAAACCCCCATCCGGTCATTTTGATTGGAAGCTGAGTGCCTTCCCCACAATCAATAAGAATCATTTTTCCATTATATCGATACAGCAGAGCCGTTAATCTTCTATCTGGAAGTGGCATCATCCCACCACATCCCAATAAGCAAACCTCTATCATAGTACGCTCCATTTCAATACGTTTGTTATCCGTTTCTAAAATAAGTATAAACAGATGAGCGTAATGTATGCAACTCTAAAAGCTTTTATCATAGCGTCTTACTAATTTCATACATAGTCTCAAGAGCTAAAATAATCTCTCTTTTTTCCCCTTCTTCAGCCATATTTTCTAATCCCACGTAACTGTTTATGCCATCCTTAACATCTTCTTTGTATAAGACAACGTTATTCAGTATAGATCCTACCTTTACACCGCGCAATCTTCCTAAAGTAAGTAATGTAGCTGTTTCCATGTCGCCCCCTAGGACGCCTTTTTTGCTCCAATACTCGATAACCTCATTTTCATTATCGATATAAAAAGAATCGTGACTTCTTACGATGCCTAAATGATGTGGATAATTTAATTCCAATGCCATTTTCTTGAGATTTTCAACTATTTCGGAATTTGAAACAGCAGGATAATTCTCTTCTATGTACATTTTTGATGCGCCATCTTCTCTAACTGCACCTTCGGCAATAACCAGATCTCCTATTGCAATGTTTTGCTGATACGCACCCAGACTTCCTATTCTAATAAAATATTCGCCACCACACGCTACTAGCTCTTCTAAAGCAATACACGCTGATGCCCCACCAATTCCTGTTGAAATTACAGTTACATCCATTCCTTTATATTTGCCTTTTATACTTTTGAACTCTCTGTTAAAAGCAATTTCTTCATATTCATCTAAATACTTTGCAACTCTATCCACTCTGGCTGGATCACCAGGGAGCATAACCATTTTGGCTACGTCTTCTCTTTTACATTGTATATGTGGCTGTTTCATAACGATTCCTCCTCTTCATTTAATTATTCGGAGTTTTTTTTGAAAATTGACATTTTACTAAGTATACATAATCATAGTCTTTTAAAACATCTGGCTCATCAACATAATGCTGGTTCCCATATATGGACATGCCATTGCCATCTTCAAACAGGAAGGTACCCATAACAATCTCCTTTTCAGCCATAATTCCCTCAGGTTGATTTAGTGCGCCTCTACCTACAGAAAACTTACCGTTTGTTTCAAACTCATTTTCTGTTTTTGTACTAAAGCTGAATACCCCGTTCCCATCTTTATGAGAAATTTTCCATTGGTAGTTAGCCTCTCTGTCAACGACTATGGCGACAAGGCCTTCATTGGAATTGAGTCGCGAGTGCATTCTATTCATTTCTCCTTGCAATTCACCGTCTTTATAAAATTCGATCCAAATAGAAATCGTCTTAAATGTGTCATCAATCTGATACTCAAAAATATCAATATCACTTTGAACACCTAATAATTCTATGATATTCGTTTCATTTTCATCCAATTCAGCTAAATGAATCTCATTTGTAGACGAATCCTCTGGTGGTTTCTCTTTACTACAACCTGTAATACTAAGAGTTATGATTAAACATAGTAAAACACAAAAATGTTTTTTCATTTTATTAAGGCCTCTTTTCTGATCACCTACTAATCTATTGATCTTTTAAAATAATGCCATGCCCACCAAGTAGAAACCAGTTCCCAACCTTCATTGCCGTATGAATTTAAAACCCTTGTGGTTGATTCTCCTAACCCCAAAATAAGAAGACATTTATATTCGAATTTTTTCAATTAGCATTCCTCCTTTCACTCTCACATAATCATAGACTTCAGCTGAATATCTGCTTCTATTATACCAGAATACTCTGATATAACTTAAAACATATTTCGTCTCTTTTAACTTTTGAGTGTTTATGTAACATTAATAAAACCTATAGAATAAAATTATTAAGACTTAAATAAAAGAGGGGGTCTTTTTTGGAATCATCGGTTATTTTAGGAACGGTAATTTCTTTATTTATAATAATATTAGTAGGGGTTTATGGCAGCAAGAAAAAAATTATAACTGTACAAATGAATAAAGGTTTAATTGATATTCTGATACAGATCGTATTACCTTTTATGATTCTTTCTTCTTTTCTTTTTACATATGACTCTACTATTAAGTCCAATGTTATAAAAACATTTTATTATTCTATTGTTGCTTATTTACTCATAATAGCCCTATCCTACCTATTCATGCTACCAATAAAGCATGATAAAAAAACAATATTGCATTTTTCAAATGTATTTGTCAATACAGGTTATGTAGGCTTTCCGATCCTCAATTCTATTTATGGATCAGAGGGGGTTGTATATGGGTCCATATTTAATATGTTATTCGTAATTTTGTTATGGACCTATGGCATCCTATTATTCAAAGGTAAATTTCATAAAAAAGATTTAATAAAAGACTTAAAAAAAATCCTTTTAAACCCTTCTTTTTTAGCAGTTTGTTTAGGAATAATAATCATGATATTTGACATTCAATTACCAGATGCCATGTTATCCAGTATTAAATCTATTGGAAATATAACAGGTCCATTATCTATGATCATCATTGGCGTTATACTTTCAAACGTTAAAATAAAAAACACTTAAGAGATTGGACTATTTATTATGGCGTAACTACTAAATTAATAATTATACCTGGTTTCCTGTACTTAATATCATTGTTAGTAGGGACTCCGTCTAAAGCTCTAAATACAGTTATTATTATGTCTGCCATGCCAGCTTCCGCAATGACTTCCATATTAGCAGAAAGTTTTAATAAAGAAAAAGAATATGCAGCTATTATTGTATCAATAACTACATTGTGTTCTCTAATTACTGTTAGTGTACTACTGAAAATTCTAAAATAGTTTTAGCTTTAAAATCAAGTTGATGCTTTCCGATACATAATTAAAGAGCCAGATATCACCATTTGGCAAATACCTGACCCTAATTTTGCATTTATGTGCAGATCAATTATTGACTACTAAGCCTCTTCGTGAAAAATAATATCAATATCTCTTACAATTGAACCATCTATTAAGTTCTCTTCAGCCATCTGTGTCAATAAAACCATTGCTTCAATGTGTGACATCGCATCTCTGTAAGGTCTATCCTCTCTTAATGCCTGATATATATCTAAGCAAGCTAAAATCCTTGAATAAAAATCGATTTCTTCACCTGCTAATCCTCTGGGGTATCCTGTTCCATTAAGTTTTTCATGATGATTGGACGCCCATTCCGTAATAAGGTCAAATTCTTTAATCTCTTGCAAACATGTTCTAGTGACAGCAGGATGGGTTTTTATCTTTTCAAATTCTTCTACAGTCAAACTCCCTGTCTTATCTAATATCATATTTTTTACTGCTAATTTTCCCAGGTCATGAAGATCAGCAGCTATTAACAGTTTCATGGTATCTAACTGATTTATCTTATAAAACGCTGTGATTTTCTCAAGCTTATCTGCTAAACCACTTGAATGCTGTTGAGTAAATTGAGATTTTGCATCAATCATCTTTGAGAAAGTTTTTGTTATATCTCGTATTTCTTCAAAGGTAAACTCACTATTAAAAGGTGGCGTTTGTTTTTTTAAAGCATTATCAATTTCCTGATCCGTTAGCTTATTCCAAAAGCCTTCTTCTTTAATAACTTTGGAGAAGGATTCTACTATTTTAGGAGAAAAATACTTATTTCTTTGCAGATTTGAAAAATCAATAATTTCATTTTCAAGCATTGAATCTTTACAGACTTTCCGCAAGTCAAAATTCAAATCTAAAGTATCTGCAAAGTTAATGATTTGAGATAACATAGGAATCTCATCTCCTGATAGTTTAAAAAAACCTAACCCATCATATCTTTCATGATGATATTTTATTACATCTTTATATGTATTAAGAAATGGGTAATTTTTTATATTTTCTTCCCCAATTATACAATGTTCCTGCATGTTTTCTATTAAGCTTAATTTTTCCTTGGAGCTTCCTCGCAAATTGTCATGGAGAACCTTCAAACTTGCACCATTGTCATGAAGCATGGAAAAAGATATTAAATCGAAGATTTCTTCACTGGATAAGCCAAGTTCCGCTGCTATATTTAACGAGATATAAGCGATTCTTTTGGAATGGTTCGTGGCTACCCCAAATATATCTGTCTCTATAACATCCAACACATTTGCAACGGACCTTAAAAAATCATTTAAGTTAAATAGCAATATGCCAACCTCCAATATTGAAGTTATAAGTCAAAATTTTGTCTAATTATTCTAATATTCTACAAAATATTCTAAATTTCCTTCTTGTTTTAAAAGATATTCTTATATTTCTAAATATAAAAGAGCAATGGTTTAAAAAATAAATCAGGAAAGCTATTACGCTTCCCTGATTTAGGAGACATATCTCCTCATTCGTTTTTTCATTATCCATAAACTTACCTATGGTAAAGTTATAGCTCAATTACTCTTAGTTCTTGGTTCTACAAGGTTTCTTTAATAATAATTTATAATTTATTAACGGCTTATTAACGCAGCATATCTCTCTAATATATCTACAACCTGATCATGGGGCAACGCGGGGACAAAGTTGTTATTACGCCCGTACATGGATTCTGCCGCTACCATTGCATTGACAATAGCTTCTTCCACCGCTTCAGCCGTCGCCTTATAAAAAGGATCAATTTTTTCGTCTGAAAGCATTTCAATAGTTGATATTGAATAACTAAAGACATTTTCATTTGCTGTTGAAAAGGCAATAAAAATATCACCTGAATTGTTTTGAAATCCACCACCTAGGTTTCCAATACCCAAGGGTACTCTCTTACAGATTTTACTCAACTGCCAAGGCATAAAAGGTGCGTCCGTAGCCACAACAACAATAATGGATCCATCTCCAGGTTTCGGTGCCAAATGGTCGGTTATCTGCTCATGCCCTATAATTTTTTTTCCAAAGGGTATTCCAGCGATTCTAAATTCTTCTCGTGTTCCGTGATTCGCCTGTACAAGAACACCGATCGTATAATCCCCTTCTTCTATCTTGATTTTTCTTGACGAAGTGCCAGTTCCTCCTTTAAAGCTATGGCATCGCATTCCTGTTCCGCCCCCTACATTTCCTTCTTTAACAAAACCACCTTTCGCTGTTTCAAGAGCTTCGACAGCATTCTCTTCTTTAACCATAAAGCCATTGATATTGTTCAAAACTCCGTCGAAGGTCTCTCCAACCGTTGGATAAAAGTAGCCAAGGCCCTTAACTTCTTCGCCGTCTTTAAATACTGGATAGTAAAAATCATTTTTTATGATCCACTTTGAAGTTGCATCTCTTACAATACCTACACTGTTTGTATTAGTAATCATTATAGGCCCATGCAAAAAACCGGAGTCATCAATCCAGTGGGTACCAGTCAACTCACCATTGCCATTTAAATCAAATCTCCCGGCAAATAGTGCACTCCGTTTTTTTCCTCTGGGTAAAATACAGGTAACACCTGTTCTCGCGAACTCGGTATTCATAGTTGTATCTTCACTGGGTTCTCCCAGAATAATTGTTGAAAATCCAACTTCTACTCCGTCCACGTCCGTTATTGAGTTGTACTTTCCGCATTCCCCCTCAAATGGGATTCCTAAATCACGAGCTCTTATCATTTCATTATTTCTCCATAATCTTTATTTTATATGCAAAGAATTATCCAGATAAAGTTCCTTTGTCCTACTCATCTTCCCGTTATTGACGGCAGATAAGTTGCGATACCTGGGAAAATAGTAAGCAAAATAATACACACCAACATCGCAATTACAAAGGGGAACACCCCTTTAATTGTGTCTTCCAAGTTCTTGCCCCCAGTAATACTATGCGTGACAAAGAGGTTAAAACCCACTGGAGGTGTAATCAAGGACATTTCCACTAGCAGAGTTAACACCACTCCAAACCAAATTGGATCGAAACCTAATGAATTGACCATAACAGGGTAAAAAACAGGGGTACTGATTATTAATAGATCAATTCCATCTACTAGACAACCCAGAATAATATAAATCACCACAATAAGTGCCCAAATGACATATATGCTTACAGGAAGAGAGTTAACAAACAAGCTTAGTTCACGCGGGATATTGAGAATAGATAGTCCCATGCCCAACGCTCGAGCTCCGACTACGCTTATCATCAATAGCGCGTTTAGAAAAAGTGTCTCTTGAATGATCTCAGCGAAAAGCTTTACTGTCATCTTCCGGTAATAAAAAGTCCCTAGCAAAAATGCTATTACAGCCGCTACTGCCGCCGCTTCAGTGGGAGTGGCATATCCCCCGTAAATTGATACCATGATTCCGCTAATTATTAGGATAACTGGCCACATATCCAGCAACGCTGACAAAATATCAAAAAAATAACTAAAACCTTTACCAAATGAATTACGCTTCGGCATCCAATCACGGTGCAGAATGCTTGCTATGACAATCCAAGACATAAATAACCCTGCAAGGAGTATCCCTGGAAAGATCCCAGCAATAAACAATTTACCTATGGAATTGCCTGTTAAAGAGCCGTACAATATCATCATAATAGATGGCGGGATTAGAATGCCCAGTGTTCCGCCAGCACAAATAGATCCAAGGGTGATGCCTCGTGCATATCCATGCTTTTTAAGTTCAGGGTATGATACCCCACCGATAGCAACTGTTGTCGCAGTACTGGATCCTGAGCAAGCTGCAAAAATACTACAGGCCAGAATATTGGCATGTAGCATGCCTCCTGGGAAGGGGCTCAATATCTTTTTTACCCCGCGGAACAATGATTCACTGCATCCACTTTTTATTAAGATATTTCCCATAAGAACAAACAGCGGTAAAGAGACCAGCGTGTAAGACTCAAGGCTGTTGAATAAAAGGCTACCCAGGATACCGTGCATATTCCCACGACCTAAAAACATCAGAGCAAATATAGCAGTGCCATACAAAGCAAAGCTAATCCACGTCCCTGTGGCCATGAGAAGAAACAGTAATCCGATAATGATGATAATATAGTGTAGAATCTCTATTTCCATGTTGTATCTCCTCTCATCTAAGGTATATTCAGCGTCTCCTGATCGCGAAACTTAAGGGGAGCATCCCTGTACACGAGGGCGAGCACCCGGTTTACTAGTAGCATCAGCATATCTATGGCAAAAAGAACCAGACCAAATAAGATGCTACCGCTAAAAACCCAAAGGGGCGTGCGCATGGGACCGGAACTCGTCACATGCTTACTCAAAGTATAAAAAAACCACTCTGCTGAGGCCTGAATCATAAAACCAAGACAGACAAGTGAAAAAATAGCGGCAAAAATTCCAAGTGCGTTCTGCCTCCTATTAGAAAACTGCCTAACCACCAGATCAACTCTTAGGTGGCGATTCCAGCGGAGCGTATAGCCCATCACTAGGTAGGAAATGGGGATTAAGGTTAAGGCACTCCATTCTTCTATGAAAAGCCAGATCCATCCAAAGAACGCACGATTGATAACACCTGCGAAAATAATCAGGGTAACTCCTACGAGGAGAGTTCCACTGATGAAGGCACATACTCGTGAGAAATAGTCAAAACCTGCATCTATCTTTTTTGTAATCTGTATAAAGATGTGCACCGTTTTTCTCATGCTAACCACCCTCCTTTCGTTATCCACTCCCAAAAACGAGAGCGGATAACCTATATAGTTAAAGCATTATTCTATAATTTGTTTAATTATCTTTTCAGTTTTCAATCTGGTTAAGCACTCTCTGTCCGTCATCGCCGACCGCTTCCATCCAAGGTTCCCAGATTTCTTTTTTAACGATTTCTATTACTTCATCTCGATTTTCCTGTGTAGGAACGACTGCCTTCACCTTACCTGATTGTACTAGCATTTCAACAATCTCATCATTTTGATTCAACTCTAACATCTCGGGTTTCATAGCTGACTCATGCATAATCTCAAGAAAAATAGCCTTAACGTCTGATGGAAGATTGTTGAGAGCCTCTTGACTAACCATCAAACCGTCTGTACCCGACATAATTTCCCACATGTTGATTGCATCGCAAAAGTCGAAAAACCCACCCGACTCGGCAAATGCTGTGGATGTAACCAATCCATCAATTAAGTTGGTTGCAAGACTTGTGTAAACTTCTCCGAATGAAACCGAAACGGGTGTCCCGCCCATAATTTCAACTAATTTAGCAAGCTCGGGTGAATAAACACGAACCTTGTGTCCTTTAAGGGAGTTTATATCTTCAATCTCATATCCAGCAGTGAAAAAACGTTGGGGCGATGCTGGTAGCATGTGTACCATAGAGGCATTCCATCGTTCTTGTAAAATATCCTCTAAAACACCACTTCTATCTTGATCGAAATTACCCCAAATTCGAGCGATAACCTCCCATGCCTCCATCGGATCAGTAGGGAGCAACATGGGGATGGCATCGACTCCAAAAACAGGTTCTACGGCAGTAAGATAACCGCTGTAGAAGTGACTAAGTTGAGCATTTCCCTCTTCTAGTACCCTGAGCATGTCCTCACCTTCATAGGGATGTTGCCCATACCAGTAAGCATCAATAACCAGCCTACCTTCGGTTGCTTCCTCTATCTCATCAAAAAGCCGTGACCAAACCTCACCACAGGCGCCTTCCTCCTCCCCGTAGGCAGAGTAGAAGGACCACTGAGTAACCTCATCTTCATCTGATTGATCCACACTGGGTTGTGTTGCACAACCAGTGAATATAAGGGTTAGGACTAAAGTAACCATTAGAAACTTAAACACACTCGTCTTTTGATATCTCACTTCACTATCTCCTTTCATTTAGAAAAAAATTAAAAAAATAACTCTAAATTATATATAGCAATTTTCATACCACAGATAGAGTCATGATTTAAATTTATTGAATATTCAGTGTTTTTCCCATTTCAAATAGTGCCTACCCTATTGCCTATTATCCATTTATGCATATTTTTTTAGCGTGTTTCTTAATGCATTTACTAATACTCATTTTTTGTACTTCAAAATACCACAAATGAGCAAACAAATAACAGTATCCACTTTGGGATACTGTTATTTGTTTTTGGATACTATGTTTTAATCTTATATAAGTCAAATTTTCTTGATATTGTTGATTGACTCACTTTAAGTATTTTCCTTACATTTTCCTGTGTTTTATATTTTTCTAAGTATTGTTTTAAAATCCTCATCTCATACTTTTGCATTATTTCCTTTAGACTTAATGTTTCTTCTTCAAGTATTTCATTCTCAATCCCTTTAATAAAGTTTGTAACATCTGTTTCACGAATCATGTCATTTTCAGATAACACTAAAATTCTCTCAATGGTATTTTGTAATTCTCTAACATTACCACGAAATGAGAATTCTAACAACTTATTAACTGCTTCGATATTAAAACTCTTTTTCAGATTATGCTTCTCATTGAATTGTTTTGCGAAATAACCCGCCAACAAAGGGATGTCTTCTTTCCGCTCTCGTAAAGGCGGAACGTATATAGGGATTACATTCAATCTATAGTATAGATCTTCCCTAAATACTCCTTCACTAACCAGAGTTTCAAGTTCCTTGTTGGATGCTGCTATGATGCGAACATCTGTCGTGATTGGCTTTGTCCCTCCGACTCTAAAAAATTCACCTTCCTGTAGGAATCTTAATAATTTCGCTTGTAACGGTACCGCAAGTTCGCTGACTTCATCCAGCAACAAGGTGCCCTCCTGGGCATACTCCAGGATTCCCTTTTTACCCTTGCCAGCTGCTCCAGTAAAAGAACCTGCTTCATAACCAAATAATTCCGATTCCATTAATTGTTCCGGTATTGAAGCGCAATTTATTTTGACAAAGGGTTTCCTGCTTCTATTGCTTTTCTCAAAGATATACTCAGCAATGCGCTCTTTACCAACACCTGATTCCCCTTGCAAAAGAACATTAGAATCAAACTGAGCTACCTTATCACATAACAGAAGCAACTGCCTCATGATTCGACTCTGATGAATAATTTTATTACTTTGTGGATCCATCTTATTTTGCAGTTGCTGAAGTTGCATATTCAAACGAATATTGTCATTCTTTATTTTTTCCAGCGATTCTTTTGTTTTGTTTATTTCCGTAGTGTCCAACAAATTTGATAAAACATATTTCAATTTTCCTTCTGAATCAAAATATGGATTCGCATACACGAGGTAACTTCTTCCATTTACCAAATTTTGCTCTATCTTAACAGGTTTTAACGTTTCACAAACCATAATAGTTGCTGAAGGTGACTGGTCCTCAATTTCTACTTCTCTCATGTTTCGTCCAACATTATAACTTGGTACTTGCCCCGTTATGTTAATTTGAGCTTGATTAACTTTTATAACTTTACCCTCAGCATCTGAAATTAGATAGCCAATTTCAGATGCTTCAATCGCAGCTTCAAGCATCTCCAAGTATTCATCATCAGAGTTAAAAGAGTCATAAAAGGTATACTCTGTATTTCTTCTTTTCATCTTCTTGCTCCCCTATCAAACAAACTTTTTTTGAGCAACCCTTGTTTTCTATACCTTAGCATAATTAACACTAAAAATATATAATTTCTTTCAGGCTATACATAAAATGCGGATAGTTTTTTAAGTAAAACTAATTTCTTAATTCAGTTGAATTATTTAATATTCTTTAATTTTTTATTATTTTTCTTCTTGTTTTAACTATTATTTACTCTGCGTTCTACATTTGGAATAAAAAAAGTAGCAATCAGAGTTGTGCTGACCATGAATCATAATAAAATCAGGGAGCTTTACGCTTCCCTGATTTTATTATACATGGATTCTTGGGAGGAGAAAATTTATGAAAAAAAGTTTTTGATGAAGTTAAAATAGAATAACTTGTATTAAGATTACGCAAGTTATATGCCATAATTCAATATTCTCTTACTCCTTAAAGTATCAACATATTATGTAATAAATAATTCAATGGACTTTCCTATTATTCATTCTTGCATGACTAGTAGATTGAAATAGGATTAAGATATAGATAATTCAGCTCGATAAATGTTAATATTTCATTCATTTCTATAGCTTTAACCAAGAATGCTTCTGACATTTTCAACCTGCATTGCTACACCAATAGGAAGACAGCTTTCATCAATATCAAATAAATTCTGGTGCAAGTTATATGTGATTCCTTTGCTTTCATTTCTGCAGCCCAGAAAATAATAGGCCCCTGGAGTCTTTTCCAGAAAAAATGAAAAATCTTCAACGCCTAAGCTTGCCTCTTCAATGTTTATGATCCATTCTTCACCTATGAGTTTCTTTCCATTAGCCTTTATTATATCCACATAAATATCGTCATTTATTATTGCTGGGTAACCTTTATGACTTATAAATTTACCTCTTGAACCCAATGCCCGTGCTGTTTCTTCAACAATACTTGCTGCATTTTTCAACACCACTTCCCTTGCCTTAGGGTGCAATGCTCTAATAGTCCCATGCATCTCCACACAATCACAAATAATATTTTCTGCCGTACCTCCTTGTATCTTTCCTATGGATAGTACTGCAGGATTTAAAGGATCGGTATTCCGGCTAATCACTGTTTGCAAAGCTGTTATAATATGGGCCGAAGCTATAACAGCATCTATACCCAGATGTGGATATGCACCATGTGCACTTGTACCTTCTATAATAATTGAGAAGCTATCAGAAGTAGCACTTATTGTACCATGCTTAATACCAATACTTCCAACATCCAATTCTGAATCAACATGCAGACCAAATATAACGTCTACATGAGGATTTTCTAATACACCCGCTTCAACCATAGGTTGAGCACCACCTATAGTTTCCTCTGAGGGCTGGAAAATTAATTTGATATTTCCTTTTAGACTGGCTCTTATCTCATTCAATACCTTAGCCGCACCCAACTGAATGGCTATATGGGCATCATGTCCGCAGGCATGCATCTTTCCATCAATTTTCGAACGATATTGGGCGTTTGACGCTTCTTGTATTGGCAAGGCGTCCATATCCGCTCTAAGTGCAACAGTCCTACCTTCTTGACAGCCTCTGATGATACCTACGATCCCAGTATTTGCTATGCCTTCAATATACTCGATATTCATTTCTTTTAAGTATTCCGCTATTCTCATTGCTGTTCTCTTTTCATTCATCCCAAGCTCTGGATACTGATGAAAGTCTCTTCTTACAAGAGCAAGCCAATCCTGCATAGATTCATACAATTAATTCACACTCCTTTTTTAACAGCGGAGGATCTTTCATAGACAATTTTTCCATCGACCATAGTCATTTCCACCATCATTTCCTTTATACATTCCGCCCTGCATTTTAATATAGGGCCGGATAAAACAACCATGTCCGCTAGCTTGTTAATTTCCAAGCTCCCCTTAATATTTTCCTCAAAACTTGCATAAGCTCCGTTTATTGTATATAGCCTGATTGCATCCATTATACTGACTCTTTGATTTTTTCCTACATTTTCTCCTGTTTCACTCTGTCTGTTTACAGCAGCATGTATGCCTAAAATGGGATCTGCTGACGCCACAGGAGAGTCTGAACTTCCAGCACTTATGATTTCCGTTTCAATAAAGGATTTGCAGGCAAACATATAATCTGTTCTTTTTCCGTAATTCTGTAAATATCCGTCTCCGAATTCATATATAAAATGCGGCTGGGCTACGGGAATCATCTTAAGATTTTTAATTCGATTTATAATTTGAGGATTAACAATAGCACAATGTTCAATTCGATGTCTGCAATTCTCTCGGGGATATGTCCTTTGCGCCAATTCAATAGCATCAAGAAACATCTCTATTGCCTTGTCTCCTACTGCATGTGCAGTAACCTGATACCCTGCCTTATGCGCATTGATGCACAAGTTATTAAGATGATCTTGAGTGATATTGAGCATACCCCTGTCATTCAGATTTGTACAGTATGGTTCTTTTACAGCTGCAGTTGGCGCACTGCTGCTGCCATCTATAAAAGCAACTTTAAAAGTACCAATTTTGAATTGTTCATTTCCAAAACCTGTTGTTAGTCCTGTTTTAAGAAATAATTCTCCAAATTCCTCGTTATCAGAGGCAGGAAGAACCATTGTATATATTCTTGTATGGATTAATTCTTGCGTGAAGGCATCCTGTATAACTTTATTTTGTAAAGGTCCATAGCCTCCTGCATCATGCACAGTCGTAATACCCATACTGGTCAATTTTCTATCGGCAGTGATAAGTCCTTCCATCAGTTCCTCATTGGTAATAGGAATCATCTTTGCTGCATTATAGGCAGCATTCTCATATAGTAGTCCGGTTAGTTTACCATTACTTCCTCGCTCTATTTTTCCTCCCACAGGGTCCTCAGTCTCTTCTGATATTTTGCATGCTGATAGTGCTGCACTGTTACAGACTGCCATATGACCACATATTCTGAATAAAATGACCGGATGCTTGTCTGTGACAGAATCTAGGTCACAGCAGTTAGGATGTCTTTTGTCGGTAAGCTTGGATTGGTTGTAACCAACTCCCATAATCCATGTTCCTGATGGAACATTTTCTGCGGCTTTTCTTATTTCACTTTTTATATCATCAATTGATTTTACATTAGGGTAACTACAATCTATGCCTGCTTCATTGAGGCCGCAATCCAGAAGATGTATATGTGAGTCAATAAAACCGGGAAGAAGACTGTTTCCTTTTAAATCTATTTTAATGGTGTTTTCATCCACCCATTCTTCTATTGATTTATTACTTCCAACAAATAGAATTTTATTATCTTTAACGGCAACAGCTTCAGAAACATCATTACTGCCATTAACGGTTATGACTTCTCCATTAAAGAATACTAAATCTGCATATTGATTCATTGTATTACGTCCCCTTTCAAAAAAGAAACTCAAATTAATGATTATTTTATTAACTTTCCATATTTAGTCATTATTGCTATCACTTGATCATGGGGTAAAGCAGGAAGATAGTTTTTATCTCTGCCCATCATACTTTTTGCAGCGACCATTGCATTGACAATAGATTCCTCAACAGCTTCAGCAGTCGCCTTATATAATGGATCCATCCTTACATCAGAAAGCATTTCAACCATAGATGATGTATAGCTAAAAGCATTTTCGTTTGCTACAGAAAAAGCAATAAAAATATCTCCTGATCCATTCTCATAACCGCCACCTAATCGACCTATTCCAATAGGTACCCTTTTGCATAACTTGCTTAATTGAATGGGTGAAAGGGGTGCATCGGTAGCAACCACAACAATAATGGATCCATCTCCTGGTTTAATTCCCAGGGTATTGATGATTTGATCACAATTATTAATTTCTTTTCCTAATGGAACACCGGCTATTTCAAGTTTTTCTCTGGTTCCATGGTTCGCCTGTACAAGTACACCTACTGTATAGCCACCTTCTTCTTCGGTCAAAACTCGAGAGGAAGTCCCTGTCCCTCCTTTAAAGCAGTGGCATCTCATTCCCGTGCCACCACCTACATTACCTTCTTGAATAAGCTCAGTTTTAGCATTATTCAACGCTTCATAAACATGATTTTCCTTTACTTTAAAACCATTTATGTTATTTATTAAACCATCATATGTCTCACCGACTACAGGATAGAAAAATGCTGTTTCCTCTACTTCTTGATCATTATGATAAACTGGATAGTAATACTTATTTTCGAGCATCCACTTTAAAGTTGCATCCCTAACAATACCAACACTGTTTGTATTGGTAATCAATACAGGTCCATGTAAAAAACCGGAGTCATCAATCCAATGGCTGCCAGTAAGCTCTCCGTTGCCATTTAAGTCATGCCTTCCAGCAAAAACCATGCTTCTTCTCTTCCCTCTTGGAAGAATTGCAGTAACCCCCGTCCTGGCAAAATCAGAAAACGAGTTTACATAATCTTCCGGTTTTCCTTGTATTATTGTACTATATCCTACTTCAACACCTTTCACATCTGTGATGGCATTATATTTTCCACATTTGCCTTCAAATGGGATTCCTAAATCTCGTGCTCTCTTCATAATTTCCTCCAGATTGTCCAAATCTATTACTTATATATATTCTCTTTTTCTTAAACTACAGTCATGTAAAATTAGCTATCTATATAAATAACATGCAACTTGTCGTCCCTCTATTTCAGTCATTTCAGGTTCAACCGACTTACATATGTCTTTAGCAAATTCACATCTTGGATGAAATCTACACCCTTTTGGAGGATGAATTGCGCTGGGAACTTCCCCTTTAACCGTAGTAAGATCTTTAACACTTTCTGTTTCTAAAGACGGAATTGCATGAAATAATGCACGTGTATAAGGATGCTTGGGGTCACTAAATATTTCTCCCGATTCTCCGTATTCAACGATCTTGCCAAGATACATGACAATGATCCTATCTGACATATAATTTACAACACCTAAGTCATGTGAAATCATAATATAAGTCAACTTCATCTTCTCTTTCAAACCATTAAGTAAGTTAAGCACTTGGGATTGAGATATTACATCGATGGCAGAAGTAGGCTCATCCAATACCACTAATTTAGGCTTCGCAGAAAGAGCTCTTGCTATAGCAATCCTTTGTCGTTGACCTCCACTGAATTCATGAGGATATTTAAAAATACCATCTTTAGGAAGACCCACTGTTTCCATTAATTTTTGTATCCTGTCTAAGTATTCATCAGTGGATAGTTTTTCATGTACCTTTAGTGGTTCCCCAACAATATCTTTAACGAGCCATCTTGGATTCAATGACCAGTAAGGATCCTGAAATACGATTTGAACATCTTTTCTAGCTTTTCTAAGTTCTTTTTTATTAAGGCTAAAGATATCTTTATTATCAAATATGACCTTGCCCTCTGTAGGCTTATGAAGGAGTAGTATTGTATTGACAAGAGTAGATTTTCCACATCCAGACTCACCGACAATACCTAAAATTTCACCTTTTTTGATGTCTAAATCAATTCCGTCAACAGCTTTAACAAATAAGTCCTTTTTTGTCATGAATTCGTTTTTTACAGGAAAATATTTCTTTAATCCGGTAACCTTTAGAATGCTTTCCTCAAAGTTTTGATTTGATTTCCTTTCATTATCTCGTTTAGGTGTTATAGAATTAATCAAAATTTTTGTATAATCGTGTTTTGGGTTTCTTAAAACCTCTTTTGTTTTTCCTTTTTCAACAATTTTTCCGTTGTAAAGAATACCGATATCATCACATAAAGACGTCACCAATGCCAGATTGTTAGCAATATATAATACTGTAACACCTAATTCTTCCTGTAGCTCTTTTATTAATTTCAATATCCCTGCTTGGATGGTTACATCTAAATTTCTTGTAGGTTCATCTGCGATAATGAATTCGGCACCACAAGACAAGGCTATTGCTATGATAATCCTTTGTCTTTGCCCTCCACTTAGCTCATGAGGATACTTCTCCATAATTTTTTCAGCATCGGGAAGCTTTACAGTGCTTATCATTTTTATGGCTCTTTTATAAGCCTCTTTCTTTTTGACTTTCTGATTTTCACAGATAACATTAACTATTTGATAACCTACTGTAAGTACAGGGTTCAAAGTCGACATGGGATCCTGAAAAATCATAGAAATCTTCTTTCCACGTATGATCCTCATCTGCCTTTCACTTTGTTTAAGCAAATCAATGCCATCAAATAATATTGACCCGCTTTCTATCTCTCCTGGAGGCACTGCCAAAAGTCTCTGTATTGTCAATGCAAGTACAGTCTTTCCTGAACCGCTTTCTCCAACGATACCGAAAGTCTTTCCCTTTTCAATGGCAATATGATCAACATCCAATACATTTTTTGTTCCTTCAAATGTTTTATAATTCACTTTTAAATTATTTATTTCCAGAAACATCTGTGCCCTCCTATAGCTTTCTTGTCTTGGGATCTAGAATCTCTCTCAGTCCATCCCCTAAAAGATTCAGTGTCATGACTGTGATTAGAATGGCTAACCCAGGAAATGCGCTATACCACCAGGCATTCATGAAATAGTTTCTACTGGTACTAATCATAAGTCCCCATTCCGGTATGGGAGGCTGTGCACCAAGACCTAAGAAGCCAAGTCCTGCAAGGGCAAGTATTACAGTACCCATATCCATTGATGCTTGAACGATTATAGGGGAGATGCAATTAGGGATAATATGACTCAAAATGATTTTATATGTAGGTGTACCAATTGCTTCAGCTGCTTTTATAAATTGTCTTTCCCTGAGGGAAATGGCCTGCCCTCTTGCTAATCTGGCGTACCATGGCCACCATGTTAGAATTATAGCAAATTGTGCATTTTTTAATGAGGGCCCTAATACAGCTGTAATTGCTATCGTTAGTAATAACGGAGGAAAACTCATAAATAAATCTGTAATTCTCATAATGATTTCATCAACAAGCTTCCCAATTGTACCCGCAATAGCTCCTAATATTGTTCCTATTACTAAGGCAAATCCGACAACATAGACGCTTGCTTCAAGAGATAATCTTGCCCCATAAAGAATACGAGAAAAAATATCTCTACCAAGTTCATCTGTTCCAAAAAAATATTGAGATGATGGCGGCATAAGCTTATCTGTCGGGTTATTCTCTAACAATAAGTGTGTCGGATATGGTGCTATTTGAGGAGCAAAAACAGCAATTAATATCAAAACGAGTAAGATAATTAAGGAAATTCTCGTTAATGTATTTCTTGTTAATAGATAAATGGATAGTCTTAATTCCTTAAGTTTAGGTTTAATGATTTGTTTTATCAATTGAATACTCTCTGTCATATCATACACATCCTCTACAACCGAATTCTTGGATCTAAAACCATTAATATATCCGCTATCAAATTAAAAACCGTATAGCTAAGACCCGTTAATAATGTTACACCCATAATTGCAGGAAAATCAAAAGATAAAATTGCATTACCAATATACCTTCCCATACCTGGCCAAGAAAAAATAACTTCAATAAGGAACGTTCCTACCAATAAGGTTGCAACTGTCATAGTAAGCACTGTAACAGTTGGTCCCAATGAGTTTTTAAATGCATAAACCCAAAGTATCAACCTTTCCTTTAAACCGTACGATCTCGCTGCAATTATATAATCTTCGTTGAGTATCTCAAGTAAGGCGGACCTAGTCATTCTTGCAGAATATCCAATTGGAAACATTGCTAAAGGTATGGCTGGCAAAATAATATGCCTCAAGGCATCCTTAAAAATCACCATATTGCCGGTTATTAAACTGTCTAATAAGAGTAGTCCTGTAATGTCTGGCAAATCATACATTAATCCGACTTGAAGGCTTACTCTGCTGCCAACAGGTAGCCATCCTAACCATCCATAGAAAATGAGCTGGAGCATAAGAGCAATCCAAAAAGATGGTAAAGATACAGCGCCTACTGAGAAAAACCGACATATGTGATCAAACCAACTGTTTTTGTTTTTAGCGGAATATAAGCCCAATGGGATCCCTATTATTACACCCAAAAATGTCCCCACTATTATTAATTCAAGGGTTGCGGGCAAGTATTGTAACAGTTCTTCCGTTACAGGTTTATGTGATACTAAAGAATACCCCAAATCCCCATGCAAAATATCTGTAATATATTTACCAAATTGAACAAAGACAGGTTCGTCTAATCCCAGTTTGATTCTTGCTGCAGCAATTTGCTCGGCTGTAGCACGTGGTCCAACCCATTTGGCTGCCGGATCAGTTGGAATAATTCTGGTCAGCGTAAAAGTAATGACGATTAGCCCAAACAAAACAAAAGCACTGACTAAAATCCTTCGAATTATATATTTTGCCATTAAATCAACTCCTTGTTGAATCCATACCTTTAAGCATGTCATATTTTATTGCATATAAATTGTAATTAAAAGATTAAAAAATATACTTATTCTTCTCTATAGCAATCATACCAACTGACACAAGCATTATAGGCAGGATTAAATTCAAATCCTTTTACACTGCTGTTCAGGACCCAAATCCCTGCATGGTCATATTGCGGAATAACTACTGCATCTTCCATGATTTGTTTCTGTGCCTCGACAAACTTTTCAGCAGCTTGATTTCTATCAATACCGCTAAGACGGATACCTTCTTCAATGAATTGATCCACATCGTCATTTTCATAATAGCAGAGATTAAATATTATCTGATCTTCTGAATGATACAATGATTGCAACCAACTATCCGGTGAGCAAACATCCGGCCACCATCTGAAGCTGCATATATCTTGTCTATCTTCCGGATTCTCTGCTTTTGCCATTGCCCATTCACTATCCCAAGGCATTGCTCTTAATTCAAGTTCAACCCCGATTTTTGCTAATTCTGTTTTATACAATTCAGCAGTCTTCTTCATATCTTCCGGACCATTGATATACGTGTATACTAATTTAAATCCGCCATCAGGATATCCTGCCTGATCAAGCAGTTCTTTGGCTTTGTCTAAATCATAAGTATATTGAGGAATGTCTTCACTGTAACCCCACATATTTGCAGGCAGTACACCTCTTGTTTGTTCGGCATAACCATTCATTACATACTCAATTACATCCTCATAAGGAAATGCATAGCTAAGCGCTTGCCTGACCAATTTGTTGTCTAAAGGTGCTTTGTCCGTATTGAAGTATGCCGCTGTATTTACAAAGGTTGGCACTTCTACAACGGATAAATTGGGGTTCTGTCTAATTATCGGAAGGTCTTCTAAATTTACTCCCCCCGCATCTAATTCACCTGCTTCAAACATTTGCCTTCTGGTTGCGCCTTCTAGAATACTTTTAATAACTACTTTTTCAAAATGTTTGCCTTCCCAGCCTTTCCAATAATCATCAAATTTTGATAATACAACTTGATCTCCCTGAACAGAGCTTTCAATGATATACGGTCCTGATCCTGCTTCCTTATCCATATACCAGCCTTCTGGATCTGCTTCAGCTGCATCTTTAGAATGAATATATGCTGCGTAATTGCTTGCGGAGATTAAGTCCATAGGTGCAGGATATTTTACGGACATTTCCACAGTATATTCATCTATAACTTTTATTTCTTCAACAGGGCCCCAAATAAAAGCAGCACCATTTCCTATTTCCATTGTTCTATCAATAGAATATTTGACATCTTCTGCCGTCAGGTCCGTACCGTCATGAAATTTAACACCTTCTCGAATTTTAAATGTCCATGTTAAACCATCATCAGTTTTTGAATATTCTGTTGCCAAACAAGGAACAATCTTATCCTCTTTAGGATTATATCTTAATAATGTTTCATAAACATTTGACATAACAGCAACACTATCTGAATACATTACGGCTGGATCCCATTCCATGGTGAGAGTTGAGCCATATGCTTGCACAGCAACATCTCCAATTGCCTGTCCTGATGAATCTACTTCCCCTCCACATCCGGATAATAATGTCGTTACTATCATTATCATAATAAGAATAATACAAATTTTTGTCCTTAATTTGTTTTGTTTTCTTAAAATCATTTTTCACCCTCCTACTTCCTTTTTAAATATAAGAAACATTTACCTCCTCCCAGAATTTATGATTCTAATTGGTCTTAGTAAACATAGTCAGTCAAATAAAATTCTTACTAAAGGTTAACAATGCAAAACTAATGCCAGAAAATTCTCGAAATAATAAATATTCACAGCGCTGAATTGAGAGCTTTCGTAAAAAATAAAAGATAAACGATATCCATTATTGAATAAAAATAATGACAACATGTCTTTAGCCTACTTAAATAATCACGAAATAGCATAATATCCATATGGGGATATTATATGCACTTATGGATAATGCTGCGAATATCGCAATTCGTCTTTGTTTTATATGATAAATTTAAATCATGAGATAAGACAAATTACTCGAAAAAACGAGCATATTAGTAAACATGGAGTGCTCCTTAAAACGTTGCACTCCATGTTTCACAATCTTACTTATTAATCTTTATTTATCAAATCTTTATAACATATGATATTTTCAATAGCCGCGGCTTTTTTTACTGCATTCAAAATCGCATTTTCAATACATTTGACAGCCATTACTTCTACAAGCATCATGCTTGCTTCAACCTCACCAGTAGCCATAGTAAAAAGCATATCACCATCTGACATGGTATGCACGGGTTTTATCGTACGTGCCATTCCGCAATGCCCCACTGATGATATTTTCGAAGCTTGAGATTTTGTTAGTTTTGCATTGGTGATGATAACACCTATTGTTGTATTTCCTTTCTCTGCATTTTCTGACTCAAAATGCTCAAGAATATATTTTTCTGTATCTATAAATTTATTTTTCTTTGTATTCAGTGCTCCTGCAATGATTTCAGATGTAGATGGATCAATTACATCCCCGATTGCATTTACCACCATGATTGCTCCAACATACAAATCACCTTTTTTCAGACAAAAGCTTCCCAATCCGCCTTTCATGGCAGACTGAAGACCAAGAATTTTGCCTACTGTTGCTCCTGTTCCAGCACCAATGGTTCCGTCTTTCCATGGTTTTTTCAGGAAGGCATTCTGACACGCCTTGTATGCCATATCTTCATCAGGTCTTGACTTAGAATCTCCTACACATAAATCAAATATGATGGCCTGTGTGACATAAGGAATGATAATGTCCCTGATTTGATATCCTATGCCATTGTCTTCTAAGAAACGCTCCACACCTCCTGCTGCATTCAATCCATAACTACTGCCTCCCGAGATCAAAACCGCATTACAAGCATCCGGATCATTTCTTGGATCCAAATTATCCAGGTGCCTCCCACCCGGAAGCCCCCCTCTTACATCCACACCTGTAACTGCATGTTCCATCTTGTTACATATAATTACAGTACAGCCTGTTGCTCCTTTATAATCTTGTTCATGTCCAATTAGAAAATCTTTTATTTCTGATAGTTGTATTTCCTCCACCATCCAGACTCCTCCAATCTTGGATTATTTAGTTTAAAAGTGTTCCTTCATACTAGCTTCAACTTCCTTTAGCCACTCTTTGCGTTCTTCAATAGTACTTCCGTCAATCACTCTGAACATTCTTCTTTGAACATTTTCTACCCCGCAAAAACCAAAGATACAGTTTTTCCATAGGGTTTCCAGGGGATCTTTAAAGACTTCTAATTCTGTTTTCTCCGGTGTATTGGAGGTAATAAAAACAATCACTGCCTTGGTTTTACTTTTAATTTTCATTTTGTATATTTAAGTTCCTGCCTTGCCGGTCATATGCTCTATGCTGATTTCGATTACAGAGAAGTTTTCCGACTCTGCGTCCATATAGTCCTGGCCAGAATCCAAATGGTCTTTGGCGTATTTTTTTACGATTGCCATAATCCCCTGCCTGATTTCCATTGGATCAGTTAAGATTCTGGCTTTTCCGAACACCACCGTGCTACGGTAAAGGGTATTGAATGCCTCCGGTATGATCTTGTCCTGGGTAACGACACAAAAAGAAATCTTAGATTCTTTCCTGATGGCATCCAACTTGTGACTATCCGCCGAAGTACTGTGAAAATAAATCTTATCCTTTTCATAGGCAAAGCTCACCGGTACAGCATACGGATATCCATCATCTCCTGTAACTGCCAGTACACCGTTTGAAGCTGTCTTCAGCATTTCCTCTGCTTCTTCCTGAGTGGTCATATTACCTGCAAGTCTCATTTCTCTAAACATGTTATTTCTCTCCTTTTTGTAGAAATCATTATTCTAAAAACACGCATTTTATAATGGTAAAATATTATCAAACATGGTGATTAGGAATAATATATAGTTGTAAACTTCTATAATTCTCCACAAATTTACAAAACCCTTCTATATGTCGAAAGATTTGAAGTGGTTAGGGATAATAAAAATATATTCTTAATGAATAATACAACAAAAGAGCAGCAGTTAGGCTACTCTTTTCATCCTTTTATATAAAAAAAATCTATTATTATTTAGCTGTAGTAATTCTTTATTAATCCACAAGCCAATCTTTTCCCTGCATCCCCTGCGGGCTGTGTTCTATAGTCATCAGGGTTTTGATGTATAATGATTGATTTACCAATGGCATCTTGTGGCTTAAATTTATTGGTAAAAAATGACATGATTGCTCTGCCATTATTTGAAAATAACACGGGAAAATCTCCTACATGATTTCCGTGAGGCTCATTTGTTGGATTCCAATGTTCACCCGCAGCTTGGAATGGGTCCGCAGGATCTCCTATACGACATACGCCATTTTCGTGAATATGAAAGCCATGGGGTCCAATGGGATCTCCATTTTGAGCGGGTTGATATTCAGGAAGACCACTTATATTGGCAGACACCATGGTCCCGCCATATACTTCTTTAAAAGTAACCACGCCTTTTATATCTGGAGCAAGAGGCCCCCCTTTTATATTGGCTATGGCCATCTGGGACATATTATTATAATTCATCTTATTACACTCCTAAATGAAATCTATCCTATATTCTATGTCCTATTTATTTATAGTGTTACCCAGACAATTACAATTACAATCAAGAGGGCATTTCTGTCAAATTTCTCTCAAAGTCGCCAGTAAACTATTTAGATCAGTTAATTAATAATATCTTTTTACGAATTTTATAAATTCCCTCTGTTTAAATAAATGGTATGAAAGATGAAACTCCTGAAGAATTGCTTCCTTCAGGAGTTTCAGTTTGAAATCATAAATATATCATTTAGAGTGGTTTGAAGATTAGAAAAGTGAGATGCATTAACAAAGCCTTTAAGTTTTGCTACTTGATTATTTTTTCCCCGTATGTCCAAAACCGCCTTCTCCTCTTGTGGTCTCCATAAGCTTGTCCACTGCTTCCCACTGAATACGTTGGTATTTACAAATAATCATCTGCGCAATTCGATCCCCCTGCTGTATAGAGAAATCTGAATCGCCCCAGTTTATCAATGGCACTTTTATTTCGCCTCTATAATCGCTATCAATGGTTCCCACACCATTGACCAATCCAATACCATATTTAACTGCAAGTCCACTTCTTGCTCTTACTTGAGCCTCTAGTCCCTCAGGAAGTTCTATATAAATACCCGTTGGAACCAATGCCCTCTCACCGGGTTTCAAGGCAATGGGTTCACTCACAGCCGCTCTCAAGTCCATTCCAGCTGAACCTTTGGTTTCATACTCCGGAAGCGGCACCCCATCCGCTTTGATTTTAACACTAATAATCATTTATCTCACCTCGATGCATTTATTTATAAAATGTGAAGTATAAATATGACTCCTGCGGAGTAGTTTAAGTGGAGATTGCCACGCTGCGCTCGCAATGACAAGACTATTATACTTATCTTATGTTTAAAGTTCGTAAATCGTAGTTCGAAGTTCGTGGTTCGAGATTCGTGGGGACACAGTTCGTGGTTTGGAGTTCGAAGTTCGTGGGGACACTGTTTGGAGTTTGAAGTTCGTAGTATGTGGTTCATGATTGAGATTGCCACGCTGCGCTCGCAATGACAGGAGTATTTTAAATTTGGTGTTCGAAGTTCGAAACTTACACACACTTATACTTAAGCTTCTACTTACACTTCTCCGCTTCGCTCGCAATAACAATCAAAGATTTTGTGTAAATCCACCTTAACTCTTATCTGTTATCTCTCACTTACACTTACACTTATACTTATACTTAACTTCCCCTATTACGGGCAGGCACAGGGACCAGCCCCTACAGTTTTTACTTATACTTACACTTCAACTTATACTTATACTTATACTTATACTTATACTTATACTTACTCTTATCCCTTCATCATCTTTTCCATATCCACTTCATCTTTACTGACCACTGCTGCGGAATACCCTTTCAAATCCGTCACTAAATCAATGACTTCCTTCATATCATTTGGTGTTACTTTATTTATAAAGTCAATAATATCATCAGGGGTATAGACTCTGCCTAAAAGAAGCTGAGACTTTCCAATAGAAGCCATTCTTCCGCTGATGCTTTCTAAGTTTAAAATATAATTCCCTTTCAACTGTTCCTTCGCAGTACTCAATTCCTCTTCTGACACACCCTTTTGTCTGAGGACATTAACTTCTTCTATCATTAACTTGGATGCTTCTGATAGTTGCTTGGGATTGACCCCTGCATATATGGCAAATACCCCATCTTTAACATATGATGTTGTATAGGAGTACACCGAATATGCCAATCCTTTTTCTTCTCTAATTTTTTGAAAAAGTCTTGAGCTCATGCTTCCTCCCATAATATTGCTCAAAATAGATAAAGCATAATACTTTTCATCATCTAAGGGAATGCCCTTAATGCCCATGCAAAGATGCGCTTGCTCAATATCTTTTCTTTTTGCTTTTAATTTCGGGTGATAAACTGGGATTTCAACATGATGTCGCTGTTTTTTAATACTATGAGATAATATTTCCTTTTCAAGGAGTTCAATTATATAATCCTCGTCAAGATTCCCAGCTACAGAAATGATAATATTATCCATTGAATAATTTTCCTTCATATAATCCATTATCATCTCTCGCGTAAAAGATTTGATTGTTTCTTGAGATCCGATAATGGGTCGTGCAAGAGGATGTCCATCAAAAACAATTTCTGAAAGCAGATCATGAACAGTGTCCTCAGGAGAATCATCATACATATTAATCTCTTCATAAACCACCGCTTTTTCTTTTAACATTTCATTGTCATCAAATTTCGAATTCAAAAGCATATCCATAAGAACTTCTATGCCCTCTTCAACATGGGTATCCAATACCTTAACATAGTAACAAGTACTTTCTTTTCCTGTAAATGCATTGATCTGCCCACCAATTTTATCTATATCCCCAGCAATATCCTTTGCCGTTCTTTTTTGGGTACCTTTGAACAGCATATGCTCAATAAAATGAGAAATGCCATTCGTTTTCTCGTCCTCATTTACGGAGCCTGTCCTAACCCAAATCCCTATAGATACGGAACGTACATACGGTACTTTTTCCATAACCAATTCTATTCCATTACTTAAATTTCTTTTAATTATCATTTATCGTCCTCCAAATATTCATAGCAATATGGACATTATATAAAAACACATATCTTTCTGCAACTATTGCTGCTCTATTAATTTACCCACTGGAACAATTTCCACACCTTGAGAATTAATAAAATTGATAATTTCCGGTAATGCTTTTACTGTTTCTGGTTTTGGATGCATCAAGACAATCGCACCATTGAGTGGCTTTTCTATTACCCTTTTTTTGATTTTATCGGCTGTGGAGTCTGCTTTCCAATCAATAGTATCCACAGACCAAAGTATCAATTTATATCCCAATTCGTCACAAATTTTAACGGTCTCTTCGTTATAATCACCAGAGGGTGGCGCAAAGAGGATTGTATCCACTCCTGTTAGATTTCTTACAACTTCTTCTGTGGACCTTATTTCATTGATTACCGTTTCTGAATCAATCTGACTACTTAATTTGTGTCCATATCCGTGGTTTCCAATTTCATGGCCTCTTAAATACATTTCCCTTAATAAATGTGGATTTTTTTCAGCCCAATTACCTGTTACAAAAAAAGTGATTTTAGTACTATTTTCATTAAAGATTTTAAACATGCTCGGGAGTATCTCACTGCCCCAATCTACATTACATGCCAAAGCGATCTTATTTTTTTCAACGTCCCCATTTCTTATGACATTTCCCGTTGTCGATATAAGATTTAGTTGATTATATTCTCCTGCTGAAAACAAAACTGCAATAAGAATGATGCATATAAAAAACATTAAAGTGAAAGACCTCTTCATAATACCACCCCTATATATATATTTTCATAAGGGGGTCTTTATAACTAATAACTCATAAATGATTATGTCTTTACGTTAAAAATCAATATTCTGGTAGTAAATTCGTTTAGTAATAATAGCAAATTAAAAGTATATTTTTTGCTAATAAGTAAAATCATTAATTGTTTCACTTATTAAAATAAAAAACATGCTTACCTATACTATAAATAGATAAACATGCTCATATCTTCGTTATTAACTCCCAAACGAAAGAGCAGTAATCCCTACATTATATGTCTAAAGATCATTTAGATCTTTCTCTACCACACCTTTTCTTAATAATATTGGATTTTAATAAACGTTAAATTAATTTAAAAGCAATAGAACTTTCAGCCATTATAAATACCTTTAAGAATAGCCTTACTCAAGATTTTTCCTTCCATAGCCTTCCGTAATTCGTTAAAGTAAAAACCATTCTTTAATTCTAAAAATGTGTCAAGCGCATAAATACATATTTCATACTCATGTGGTTGGTTAGGCGCAGGTCCGCCATAAAAGTTGGTTATCGAATCATCTAAACCGTAATCACCTAATGGCGTCATCCAACTGTTTTTCCCTTGAATTAAATTTGGATTACTTCTACTCTCATTTTCTTGTAAACTCATTTTTCCCTTAGGGATATTAGCCACCAACCAATGAATCCAACTAAATCCCTCCTCAGGAATATCATCATAATCTTGAAAAACCAATGCATATGACACAGTATCTTCAGGTGGATTTTCCCAATCTAGGGGAAAAGAAATTTGAGGAACGCCCTGTATGACTCGATTAGAGGACTTCCCATATTTTTTATCTATATATCCATTTGTGATTCCTGTACTATTTAACTTAAACATCGTATCATCTCCATCTCATAAAAATATAACCTTAGATAACCGTTAATAAAAAAATATGATTTATTTATTTAAAATAAATGGTTCTGATTTTATCAATCTAGCTGCATTTTTACCAATGGTTCTATAAAGCGAAGTGGGTTTATTGAGCGTCTCGTACTTCAATACAGGGAATTTTTCTTTCATGTTTTTATTGTGAATTACAATTTCTTTATTATCAACGGCTACAGCAATGCCTAATTTACTTTTTTTTGAATTTTTAAATGCTGTGCTTGTTACATCTTCTATTTGCATTTCGATAATTGAAAACAAGATACCTTCTTCTTCTATTCCAAGTGATATTTGATGTGCAATATCTAATAATTTTTGGTTAGTATCATGGACAATTATGATACAGGGTCTACTTAATTCTTCCATTTGTTATCTCCTCAAAGTAGGATAATAAGAGCCCTGTAGCTACAGCATTTCTAGGACCCTGAGTTCCACGAACATTTCCTCTTCCAGCTACTATTCCATAGATAGATAGGGTATCTGTTACCATATTGGGTAATTCAAAATCTAAAGATGAACCACCTACAAGTACCACATGTTCAAAATCTCTAATATTTCCTGTAATTGAAATTTTCTTAAGAGCACGGATAATATTTTGTATAAACACTTTATTTTTTATCTCCTGCCTGACCATGCGGATCTTTTCCATGTTAATTTTTAAAGGAATGGGTATCATTCGATCAGGTCTTAAAATTACAACTCTTGCAAAATATTTCGGTTCCATTGGTTCGTTAAAAAACTGCACACTACCATCCTCATGGCGTATATGAAATAATGACTCAACTTTTGCTAAAGGATACTTTTTTATATCTTCAGCTAAAAATATGTCATCTAGTCCAAGTTCTAAATTAATTAGCAAAGACACCATATCACCAGCCCCTGCCAAATGTACAGATTTTGTTTGACCATCATGACTCATAAAGCAAGCATCGGTGGAACCCGCTCCAATATCTACAATTGCCATTGGTCTATTCGTACCAGGAGTTGTCAGCGCACCTTTCATGGCCATATCTCCTTCTATTCCACCAATTTGAACCTTGATTCCACTCCTTTCAGAAAGTTGGTGAGCTAATTTCTTCATCAATAACCTCTGAGTTTTAACCATAGCCGCAATACCCACACCATTTTCCATGGAGAATTCGTTGGAGACTCTTCCTTCTATTGCCTTTGGTATTAAAGTATCGACAGCTACAATATCTTTAATATGTACCGTTTTAATTTCTTGTTCAGTTATATCCGCCATCCTTATTCTAATACTTTCAAACATGCCTCCTACATTAGTTCCTGTTTTTCCTTTTATGTCTTTAATCTCACCTGCTTTTTCAATATTCTCCATAATCTTTTCAGCACCCTCTGCTGCGTTAACTGATAAATTTCTTTTTTCTCCTAAAATAATAATCTCACCTGCGGGAATCTTCCTTCTTTCTATGTTTCCTAAAGGTGTTTTAATAACCACTGCTGACCGATTACCTATTAGTGCTTTAGCCATACAAACCACATGTTTTGTTTCATCAGAGTCTAGTTTAAAAACTGTTGCAATTCCATAGGGGTTAGAGAGACTTTCAATATATCTTCCTGCTGGTGCTACTTCTACTGCGCATTCCATTCCAATTGGAACTTTTTCAATATACCTGACTTCATCTATAATGGGAATTTGCTTGGATATCCTATTACTAATTAAGACACCTTCATCATTTTTTACAATAGCACCTTCTATTTTATAACCCTTTTCTAAATATTCGTTAATTTTTTTAGAAGCAATAATAAAATCATATTCTTCAGGAATGACAAGTATATATTTCTTATTTAAAAGGATGCCTGATATATTTTGAATTAAAACGGTCTCTCCAAATCCAAAACCAATCCCACCTGGGGTATCCGGATTGTGACCGATAATAGAAGAGTCAGTAATGATAGTCTCAGAAATATTATCCATCGCAAAATCACCTATAACAGGAGTCGCTTCATTCATTGTAATCATCTTTATGTCATCAATATTAATAGGAATTTTTTTTGCTGCAGTTTTAATAGAATTAATGATACCAATAACATTTCGCGTTGTTCCTTTAATTCCTGTTGTCTTAGTAATATCACTGGAACAAAAGACCAAACGTCCATTTTCTATTTTACCTATTACAGTTTCAGTAGTAGCATTTCCTATATCTATCCCAGCAATATAATCCATATATATTCACCTTTCAAAATCATTTAAAGCAATGAAGCCAAATAATATTATTCTATTCTAAACATTTCTCTTTTCTCATATATCTCTACTGTTTCCCTTAAAAAACCTGCATTGATTTTTGCATCATAACTTTTTACAAGTTCATCTGCAACTTCTAACAGTTCCTCCTTTGTGGACCTATACGGCCGCATAGTATTATAAATTTCTAAAATACGTTTATCTGGAATTTTGGTTAATTCCGCTGCTCTTCTAAAATTATTAGCAATCTGCCAATAACCAGCAGAATCTGCAATTTGTGCTTGATATTCTAAGGTTTGAGCACTAATTCTACAGTCTTCAGGATTAATTTTATCTGATAATATGTTTTCAATACTTATTTCATTGATACTTTTTCCCGTAGGCGTAAAAATAACTTCAGGTCTTTTATTTAACAATGGATAGTCTTTTTTTGCATCAAGTCGAGTTGTCATCAATGTATCCCTCCTTCTTCTACTATAATATCAATCTCTACAGGTTTCTTTCCTTTTATTATTTGTTCGGTTTCTTTTATGTGTAAAAGAGCTGACTTAACCTGATATTTTGAAGGGGACATATAATCATTTAAAATATCTATTGGATTTGGTATTTCACCTTTTGCATATTTTGCTGCATTTTTACCGATTTGTCTATATATTTTTTCATCATAAAGTGGAGATTGAGGAAATAATTCAAGATTATCTAAAGGGACTAAGTCTTTTTGGTGAATAACAGTTGTTCCTCTGGATTGAATTCCAATACTAATACCTGAGCCACTGAGTTTAGAGCCAATACTTGAAATAACTGCTAAATCAGATGAATGATATACTTTGACATATCTTACCTTAAGACCTTCTTCTTCAATTCCAGCTGTTAATTCCTTAATAACGCTAACATGAGGAATTCCAACTATGGTTTCTTTTAATCTCCTCCCAAAAGCTGGCGAAAGTGCAATTACAACCTCGTCCTGAAAATATGAGGGCTTAAATTCTTCTTTTTCTTTAAATATATAAATACTGCTTTTCTCCATGTGATTGTTTGTCATATAGCAAATACCTTCTTTCTTTAAAAATTTTCAGGATTTAGTGCATTTTCTTTTAGTTTTATTTCGTCCCAGCGATCTGATTTGATTACATAACCGGTACCTGGTCCCATATAATCATTCTTATCATTAATAGCACTCATGACTTCATATTTTTCATTAAAGATTGCTGACGTATGAAGATAATCACCTATCACCCTTTGTTTAAGAAGATTTAAAACTCTTTCAGCAATTTCCTCATATCCATTATCATATAATGCTTTTACAATATCAAATCCTGTAATGTTATCAGACATTAATTGTGATGCTGCTCTCATGTCTTCAACCTTATTTCTTTTGGGCATATCTTTACATGAATAGGCATATACGGCTGCTTCTACTTCTTCATCGGTAACTTCAGGTAGTCCAAGTGCTGAAAATACAGTTTGACATACTTTTGCAGCTTTATTCCTTATATAAATGGCCTCATCCTCCCGAATTGGCTTTATGCCTCCATCTACTTTCATATCTCTCTGGAGCGTATAAAAATCATCATAATCATCACAGTCAGTATTAGATCCTGCAAAAACATTATCACAATTGGGAATACCTCCATAGCCAGAGGTTATAAAATCTGTTCCGGGAATCAATTGCATTGCAAGCTTTACACCCCTTCTAATGTCAGAATGTGTAAAGGCTGTATCATTACCCGATGCTACTTCAATGCCCAGCATAGAAGCAATCAGGTTCTCTGCGGCAATGGTTCGAAACCCATTTGGCAAAGCTACGACCAAAGGACTACAATTAATTGAGCCATTCTGAGTCCCTTGAACACCACACGCCTTTGTAAGAAACAAACACTTGGACTCCAAATATAGCATTGATTTTCCTTCTGAATTACCCATCAATACCTCAGAGCCTGTTCCGGAAGTAAATCGCATTTTAATTCCTCTTGAAGCATAGGCTGAAGCAAGAAAAGCCTTGGACCATGGGGTATCTCCTCCATCCAACAACACAGCCTCTGTACCATAAACTGACAATGTTTCTGCATAAGAAGTAAAGCCTCTCATACCCAATTCAAGTTCCGTGGCCTCTTCCATAGAGCATTGGTTCAGAACGCCTGCACGTCCTGTTTGAGCACCTAATAATAATGCAATAGCATTAAAAGGGGCATATCTTGCAACTGCACAGGTGGTCTCCACCTCTGAAAAACCTCTATATGCTGCTTCCGCGGCATCTGCTGCAATCAAAACAGGATTATCTTCTATATTTGTTGCATGGGCTTGATTCGCTGGGGTTTTCCTTGCACGCATTTTTGTCTGTGCCATCATAATCTCTAAAGTATTCAAATGACTAACTATTTCAACTAATTTTGCTGGAGTTGAAGCTGTAGATATTTTTACAATTTCTTCTCTTGGCACATTTATGTCCACCATCATTCGAGCCACGGTTAAAGAATCTATTGCCATGGCTTCCTCAGTAAAATCTATATTGATACCATAATCAGAGATGAAAAAATCTATTGAATCAAAGGTTTCCCTTTTCTTTCCATCAAGTTCAACAATTTTTCCATTTAGGACTTTAATATTCGGTTTGGGGTCATTAGGGGATTCCATTGCTATGAGTCCTACTTCAGTCCACTCTTTAGAGAACCCATCCATATTAATTGGACGGTTTTCAAGCATTTCAAATCGTTTCGATCTTTTCATCTTGTCCTCCCTTGATAAAATGCTTTATAAATGCTTCAAAGTTTTAATTAATTAGCATCTGCTATCTATATATAACAGATGCTAATTTTCTTATCTTTCCTTTTACTCTTCTAATGTTGTGACATCGTAACTTTCATCATCATCTTCCAAAAGACCTTTTTGTGCTTTGAACATGATAATAGTTGTTATGATAACAACACCAAGAAGTGAACAAAGTACTTTTAGAACGCTGATTCCACCAGCAATTATTGTTGCATCATCTACCATAGTTTTCACTCCTTTATTATGTTTTTAAGTAGCAATTTCATAATTCTTCATACTACTGATGTTCCTTCCTTCTTTTTATACCTTTAACCATTGCGGGCAAAGCCATTGGTGCAACAAAGAAGAAAAGAATACACCAGATTAAGATGAGTACTATAAAACATAAAGCAATTATTAATCCTGCCATAATCATTCCACCTTTTTTATATTTTTATTAAACAGGCAAACCGAAGAAATGTTTTTTATCCTTGTCGATTGATTCAATATATTCGGTTCGTTTTTTATCATAATAGAAATAACAAATGACTCCGAGTAATATTACTGCTCCCAAGAAGTACCACACTGTTAGTGGCACTGTTTTGACCTGATAGTAAAACATGTACGCTGCCCAAACACTTGCAATAATATTAATAATCGGATAGAAAGGTGTTTTAACCGGTCGGATAATGTCTGGCTCTTTTTTCCTTAATATCATATGAGATATAGGAATTAAAATATACATAAACATTGCAGCCATAACTAAAGCAAAAGCATAGCTGACAATTTCACGCTGAATTGAACCTAAAATACCTAAAGCGAAGCATAGCACGATGCTTGCAACCGGAGTTTTAAATTTTGGATGCAAATAAGAGAAAACTTTTGGTAATCTTTTATCACGTCCCAAAACATAGATGGAACGGGTAAATCCAGTAATAGCCGATAAGCATGTGGCAAAAGCACTTAATATAGAAGCACCTAATATAAACTTGACAACCGATTTAGGCAATAGATCCGGTGCCATTTGCATTGCTGCAGCAGGAATATTTAATTCTGTTCCAGACATGGTCGTCCAAACAGAATAAGGAATAATAGCAACCATGCCTAAGGCACATAATATCTGGACAGTACCCATACCCATACTTCCCATTGTTTGAATATATCCTAATCTAGCACGACTTGATTTAATTTCCTCTGCAAGCATTGGAACAATTTCAAAACCAACCATATACGTAATGGTCAAACCAGCTAATGCAAAGAATCCCCCAAGCTTAGCATCAAAAGTTGGAAATAGGAAGTCACTGTTCATATTTGTTGCAGCAAGTGCCAAAAATTGTGCCGGATCTCTTACCATAGGAACAACAACTAATAATGTAGTTCCAGTAATTGCAACAATACTCATGAACACTTGTACCATTGTTGAAAACAAAATGCCACGGAACACGATAAGATGGAAAAGTATCGCCACGATGATGCTCCAAATAGTAGATGAAATCTGTATTTCTGGAAATATCCAATTAAGATAAGCACCGGCTACAGATAAATTAAGTGGGATCCAGAATGCAAAGTTAAATGCATAAACAAAAAATACTATAAATCCAGGAAATTTTCCAAATGCACGGGAGATAAATACATATTGACCACCTGAATAAGGAAAAGTACTTACAAGCTCCCAATATACTAACGACATAATTATAACAAAAATCATGGCACCTAAATAGCCATATACCGTTAGTGGTCCACCATTTTCAACTATGAATGAGTTTGTAATATAAAAATCTCCACCTGTTACACCGCCAATTAACCAGGGAATCAACATCCACCATGGTACTGAACGGGATAATTGCTGACTTTCTAGTGAAACTCTATTGTCATTTGACATGTGCAATCCTCCTTAAAAAATTTAGATTAAAAATAGTATTAATCCTCCTTTCTTATTTTTACATATTGTAGTATGAGCAAATTTCATGCCATTATTAAAAACGGGGTTGTTTCTTTATTTTCTTTGTCAGCCAATAAAACTATGTGCATTATTAAAACACTTGTCAAAAGTAGTGTTTTAATAATGCACATACTATAAAGAACTTTTATCATTAGAGTGCCATGTCTAATAATGCTACACTTTTTAAAAGTTTATTCTTTTCTTAGTAGTCTCCCTGCAAAAATATTTTTTGTTATCACGCCTTTTTCTACTACAATCTGCCCATTAACGATTACATAGGGAATCCCTTTAGGTGGTGCATCAGGTTTACCCTGACCCATATACGTCGCACAGTCTATTATATTCTTATAATCAAATAAAACAATGTCTGCATCCATTCCAACTTCTATTGCACCTTTATTTTTTATGCCAAATCTTTCTGCTGGAAGAATCGTAATTTTACGAATGGCATCCATTAACCCAATTCTCTTTTTCTGACGAACATAATATCCTATTAGTTTAGGATATGTTCCTGAAACTTCCGGCGCTCCCATGCCTGGATAATGCGGTCCATCTGCAGCATTAGTAGAAATAAAGACATACGGCTTTTTCATAGCTGTTACTATTGCATCAGAATCACATACAAAAGCTGTCACTAAAGTTCCTGGGAAATCCCTTCGCAAACGATCAAATAATTCTGGAGTACAATATTGCCCCATATATAGTCCTGAGGAAATCAATAAATCATTAACGCCGTATTTCCCATATTCTTTTTCCCAACCAGGATCAAAAATGCTTGTTCCAATACAAGCTGAAAAAGCATCGTAAACACCACTGTCGGCAGTAATATCTAATCCTCTGGTTCTCGCTTCTTCAATTATCTTCAAGCCTCTTTCCATAGCCCCACCAATTCCAATGTTATAAACAAGTTGAATCATCTGTATACTTGCCCCAGATAATTCAGCTGTATGAATAACTTCATCCATATATTCAAGACCTTCTGGTCCATCTTTTCTAATGTGGACAGATAATACCCTTTTATATTTTTGAGCAACCTTTGCTAAAGCGAGCATTTCATCAAGAGAAGTTCCCGGAACAAATTCTAATCCAAAATAAATGCCATAAGCCCCATGCTCCAAAAAACGTTCTGCTAAATTACACATAAACTTTATCTCATTTCTGGTAGCTGGCTTATATCTATCTTCTATACCTGCAGCATTTCTCAATGTAAATGAATGGGAAATAAAAAAACCTTGGTTTACAATAAAACCTTCTTCTTCAATTTTTTTTATTACTTGTCCATTTATATGCCTAAGACCTCCTAGAGTAGTCGTTCCGCCTTGTCGAACTAAACACATTGCAGAATAAGGATTACCGTCCACATGGGAATTAAAATCAATAAAACCAGGTGAAATCATCAACTTTGATGCATCTATTGTTTTCTTTCCAATAATTTTTTGTGATGTAATTATAGCGATTTTATCTTTATTAATACCTATGTTCAGCTTATGAATAACCTCATTTTTAACATCAATCAAGTCGCCACCATTTATAGCTAAGTCAAACAATTGATCATTTTCTGCACTTTCATTTTTCATATATCATCCCTTCTCCTATGATAACAAATTGTATTTATTTAAAATACGGTAGAGGGTCGTTCTACTGATCTTAAGTGTTTCCGAAGCCTTTTTGATGTTTCCATCATAGCTGTCCAATACGATTTTAATATATTTAGCAGTAGCTTTTTCCAAAGGTTCTATGCCAATTGATATTAGATTTTTTTCACTGCTTTTGTGTTCTAATATTTCTATCGGAACTGCCTCAATGCCTAACTCATCTTTATCTGACATAAGAATCATTCTTTCAATGATATTATGAAGCTGCCGTACATTTCCTGGCCAATCGTAACTCATTAGTGCTTTTATTGCACCATCATCAATTTTTACATTTCTTAAATTTAATTTTCCACTATCTAGAAATTGATATATAAGAATCGGAATATCTTCTTTTCGCTCTCTTAGGGGTGGAAGTTTAAGATGAATAACACTTAAACGATAAAAGAGATCTTCTCTAAAGCTACCTTTTTCAACTTCTTTACTTAAGTCAGAATTAGTTGCTGCAATAACCTGAACATCAATTGGTATTGGCTTGTATCCTCCAATACGTGTTATATATTTTTCTTGTAATACTCTTAATAATTTTGCCTGCATATCAATAGGCATATTTCCGATTTCATCTAAGAAGATTGTCCCACGATTGGCAATTTCAAATTTACCTCTTTGTCCACCTTTTCTAGATCCAGTAAATGCACCTTCCTCATAACCGAATAGTTCACTTTCAAGTAGCTCCCTTGGAATTGCACCGCAATCTACAGCTACAAAAGGGCCATTTGCCCTTAAACTGTTATTATGAATTGCTTGAGCAAACATTTCTTTTCCCGTTCCGCTTTCTCCTTCAATAATAACTCGGTAATTATGACTTGCAACTTTTTGACCTAAGCTTACAGAATCTCGGAGTATCTTTGATTTTCCAATGATATCCTTGAAAGTGAAGTAGGCCCGATTTGTCATATTAATTTGAGTTGCTAATTCTTGTATCTCTTCCATTTTAGTAAATACCAGTACTCGAATTCTTTTTTCAGTTTCATTACCCGAAAAGTACTTAACATTGAGAAAACAATTATAGTTCTTGACTCTACCTCCAATTCTAACAACATGCCTTTTAATATCCTCTGATAGCTCCATAATCGTTGAGATTTTAGGAACCGTATTGAGAATATTAATATCCTTTCCTATGATTTCTTCTTTTTTAATTCCTAACAAATGAGCCATTTCTTGATTTGCTTGAGTAATATTACCGTCATCATTTACATAAACCACGCCATCCGTCACTGTTTCTAAAATTTCTTGTTGTTCTTCACTATTTTTTACAATCTGTGTATGAATTTCTTTTAATTGTATTTCATTTTCTATGGCTTTTGCGGCAGCTACAATCATTCCTAAAGTATGTTTATTAAGTCCATGAATACGCATGTTCATATTTAGTACAGCAATTAACTCGCCTCTGCTATCAAAAATCGGGGATGAATAGCATGCATCATTTTGCAATATCTGACAATAATGCTCAGAACCAACAACTTCAAATGGCGTTTTATGAATAAGCACTAACCCACAGCTATTAGTTCCAATAATGGATTCTTTAAAATTCTGTCCAATCTTAGACATATTGTAATTTTCTTGTATGATTTTTTTACTACTAACATAATTCAACAAAAAACCATCTTTGTCTACAATCTGAACACTTAATCCGGGCTCATTGACAATTTCAATTAAAGTCTGCATAAATGGAAGTGCTGTATCTAGTAATGTGGTATTCTTTTCTACTCTTTTAGAAAGCTCACTATAATCCAATAATTTTGGACATTCTTTCATCATATAGTCCATACATGATGCTTTACATCGCTTCCATGATTCTAGTATTTCTGTACGAACTGCTTCTTCCGTTATTTTCTCATATTTCACATAATTGACCCAAGCATATTCATAACGTAAAATTTCTGGATTTTCAAGGTTGTAAAATGGATCGTACATGAGAGTTCACCTCTAATCACGATATTAACACTTTGTTTTATATACAGTATATAACATCAACCTAAATTATTTTATCTTTTTTTGAGTTCTATCAGAAAATATAAAAAAGGCAGTTCAACTAGAACTACCTTCACATTGTTATATAAAATTCTTACCTGCTCGTTTCATTAAATTTTTTAAAAGAAGAATCTTTTTTTCTTTTCCTTATCATCGTTTGCTACTTCCTGTCTTTCCTGAGCTGGAACCACAATGACATCTTCGTTATTAGAATTGGAACTTTTAGGTGCATCTTCTTTTTTTTCTTGAATTTCTGGCTTTGGTTGGTCTTTCTTTTCTCTTTCAATTAAATCTTTACGAGAAAGATTAATTCTACCTTGATTGTCTATCTCAATTAGTTTTACCATTACTTCATCGCCTACACTAAGGACATCTTCAACTTTTCCTATTTTTTCATGCGCAATCTTAGAGATATGAAGAAGACCTTCTTTACCAGGAAGTATCTCAACAAAGGCTCCAAAATTCATGATTCTTGTTACTTTCCCTAAATAGGTTTCTCCAGGTTCAGGCACTTTAAGTATATTTTGTATTTCATCTATTGCATTATTTGCTGATGCCATATCTTTAGCCGTTATAAATACCCTTCCATCATCTTCGATGTCAATCTTCACGCCTGTTTCATCGATAATTCGATTGATGGTTTTTCCTCCTGGTCCAATAATGGTTCTGATCTTGTCTGGGTCAATCTTTATATTTAAAATTCGTGGGGCATAAGGGGATAATTCTGATTTTGGTTCTTTGATTAGAGCAGTCATTTTATCCATAATATGCATTCTACCCACAAGGGCTTGTTTTAGAGCCGCCTTTAATATTTCTTTACTGATTCCATTAATTTTAATATCCATTTGAATGGCAGTAATCCCTTTAGCAGTTCCTGCAACCTTAAAGTCCATATCTCCTAAGAAATCCTCCATGCCCTGTATATCACTAAGAATGGTTACTTTTTCTCCCTCTTTGATAAGACCCATGGCAATTCCTGCAACAGGTGCTTTTATAGGTACGCCCGCATCCATCAAGGCCAATGTGCTTCCGCACACAGAAGCCTGTGAAGTACTTCCATTGGAGCTTAATACTTCCGATACAAGACGAAGGGTATAAGGGAATTCATTTTCACTTGGTAACACAGGAACCAATGCCCTTTCAGCAAGTGCCCCATGGCCTATTTCACGTCTTCCAGGACCTCTCATAAATCTAGCTTCCCCAACACTATAGGGTGGGAAATTATAATGATGCATATATCTCTTGTCATCTTCTTCACTAAGTCCATCTATTCTTTGAGCATCCCCAATAGCACCCAATGTTGCAATGGTAAGGACCTGAGTTTGACCTCTGGTAAAAAGGCCTGTTCCATGGGTTCTAGGAAGTACGCCTATCTCACACCAAATTGGACGTATTTCTTCAGGTAGTCTGTTATCTGGCCGTATACGTTCATTGGTAATCATGGCTCTGACGGATTCTTTTGTAATGGTATAAAGAACTGAATCTATATCTTTAAGATTTTCAGGATGTTTCTCTTCAAAATGCTCAATTGCTTCTTTTTTAACGCCGTCCATATTGTTTAATCGCTCTTGTTTGTCTTTTGTTAAAATAGCTTCTTTCATCTTGTCCACAACAAAATCGCGAACTTCTTGTTCCAATTCTTCTGTAACTTTACGTAGTGTTACTTCTTTCTTTTCTTTTCCTACTTCAGCAACAACTTCGTCAATAAAAGCTACAATTTCTTTAATTTGCTCATGAGCGAACATAATCGCATCTAACATTATTTCTTCAGATAGCTCGTTTGCACCTGCTTCAACCATCATAATTGCATCTTTGGTTCCTGAAACCACTAAGTGTAACTGGCTCTTTTCTCTTTGCTCCAGAGTAGGATTGACCACAAACTCATCATCAACCAATCCTACAAGAACCGTACCCGTTGGCCCTTGAAAAGGTATGCCAGAAATAGACAATGCAACAGAAGATCCAATCATAGCAATAATTTCAGGAGAGCTATCAGGATCTACAGACATAATAGTAGCTACCACCTGAACATCATTGTAATAGCCTTTAGGGAACAATGGTCGAATAGGTCGGTCCATAAGGCGAGCACTCAATGTTGCTTTTTCTGTAGGACGGCCTTCTCTTTTAATAAATCCTCCTGGAATCTTCCCAACAGAATACAATCTTTCTTCGTAATCACAACTTAAAGGAAAAAAATCAATGTTTTCTTTTGGTTCAGCAGATGCCACGGCAGTAACCATTACAACCGTATCTCCATATCTAAGCATTGCCGCACCGTCCGCAAGCTGTGCAACTTTTCCAGTTTCAATCTGCAGAGTTCTTCCTCCAATTTCTTTTGTAAAAACTTTCATATCCATAAATAAAACCTCCGATTAAATGTAGGCCTAGGCTTGACAAGTTAACCTACTCTTTCGAATAAGGCTAAGTTTTCAAGCCTGACCTCAACCTACTTGTGATTATTTTATCTCATATATAAATATTCATACCTTTTTTATATATGAATAAAGGCGGGAATCACTAGCCCCGCCCTTTAAACACTATTTTCTTAAGCCTAAACGGCCGATAATTGTTCGATATCTTTCAATATCATTGTCTTTAAGGTAATTAAGCAAGTTTCGTCTTTGTCCAACCATTTTCAGAAGACCTCTTCTTGAATGATGGTCTTTCTTATGGATTTTAAGATGTTCATTAAGTTCGTTGATTCTAAATGTGAGCAATGCAACCTGAACCTCAGGAGAACCAGTGTCCCCTTCATGAACTTTAAAATCACTAATGATTTCTACTTTTTTATCTTTTGACATTACCATTAAAAATTCACCTCCTTCTTTATAATCGCCATAAGCCAAGTAATACGGCGGAGAATCGTAATACATAGCCAATGGTTTTTCTTTCTGACTTGTTATTTTACCATATATAAGTAAGTATTGTAAACATCATTTTATCTTTTACCATTACCATAAAATTTCAAAGCGGCACTTGTAAAGGGGAAAAGCAAGCATGTCTTGATTTCTTAAAAGACAAAAACAAAGTCAAAATTCCTGTATATGATATTCCTTTGCAGCATTAACATCCTTAGAAATTTGGTTTTTCAAATCCTCAATACCATTAAACTTTATTTCGCAACGAATGTTCTTATAAAACTCTATCTTTAAATCTTTACCATAAATCTCATTATTAAAATCTATTATATAAGTCTCAATAAGGCGTTTGTCCCCTCCTACTGTGGGATTATAGCCAATATTTGTAATGCTCTTATAGACATTATTATTGATAGAACATTTCGTAATATATACCCCATTAGGCGGAATCACGCGATCTTCGTTAACTAAAATATTTGCAGTAGGAAAACCCATTTTCTTTCCCAAACTTTTGCCTGAAATCACAGTTCCTTCTAAAGAATAGTTTCTTCCCAAAAACTTAGTGCACTCTTCCATCTTACCCGTTGAAATCAGTTCTCGAATAATGGTACTGCTCACAAGAATATTTTCAATCATAACAGGTTCCAAGACAAAAAGATCGAAATCAAAAGCTGTGGACATTTCTTTCAAAAGAGCAATGTTTCCCATAGCTTTATGTCCAAATCGGTAATGAAATCCACAGTTTGCCTTTTTCATGTTTAGTTTTTCAATTAAGATTTTAATAACAAAATCTTCAGGTTTCATTTTTTTGAACCTGCTGTCAAATTCAACAGCAATCAAGTAATCAACCCCTAAAGATTCAATTACTTCTATCTTTTCTTTCCAAGTCGCAATCTTTTTAACTGAGTTAGGTTCATTTGTAATATTTTTAGGATGATTTTGAAAAGTAAAGATAATGCTCGAAAGATCATTCTCTCTGCAGCTTTTTACAGTATTTTCAATAAGCATCTGATGCCCAATATGCACCCCATCAAAATTACCCAAAGCAACCCCTGTTTTACCGATATCTGTTATATCATCTATTCTATGAAATACTCTCATCAAGCCACCTCAGAAAAATTAATGAATAATGAATAATGAATAATGAATAATTATCGAGGGTTTTAAGAATAAAACCTTCATTAATATGATAAATATCATTTATAGTATCCTAAGTCTGATAAATAGGAATTTTTTTTTAGAAATTCCATCCTTAATTATTCATTGTTCATTCTTCATTCTTCATTAACATAGTTTTTACGTCTTAAACACTTTCTTCATCTTTATCGTTCTATCCGTTGGGTTTAAATTGCCTATTGCAATGAAATCTTCATTATAGTAAATTCTGTATAACTCATTTTCTTCTTTCTCAATAATAAAGTCATTTTCATTTAAAAGACATCCATTATTTGCTTTTAAAAAGCTCTCTTCACTTGATAAAACAGCTTTTCCCATAAATTCTAATGGATAATCTATTGGAAGTAAATAGTCATCTTTTGAAAGCACATCTATTTCTTCTAAAGTAATGGTGTCCTTAACAACAAAAGGGCCACTGGCGGTTCTTTCAAGGGAACTCATTACAGCGCCACAACCTAATTGAAGGCCTATATCATGACATAGTGTCCTAATATAAGTTCCTTTAGAGCATGCTACATCCATCATAACTTTGTTTTCTTGAATACTTAATAGGGTTATATCATAAATCTCTATATTTCTGGATTCTCTTTCAACCTCAACACCTTTTCTTGCATATTCATAAAGTCTTTTTCCTTTAACTTTGACCGCTGAATAAATAGGTGGTTTCTGAAGAATGGTTCCTATAAAGCTTTCTATCACTTTAATAATTTGTGACTCATTCACTTCTATTTTTGTTTCTTTCGTAATGTTACCCCAGATATCTTGTGTATCCGTATCCAATCCCAAAGTCATCTCACATCGATATTTTTTATCGCCCATAAGAAGATACTCCGTAATTCGAGTCGCTTTTCCTAAACATATAGGCAATACACCAACAGCCATAGGATCAAGGGTTCCAGTATGTCCTACTTTTGTACCTTTGAATTTCCTTCTGATAGCCGCCACAGCATCGTGGGATGTAATGCCACTTGGTTTATATAAATTAATAATGCCATCAACCATAATTCACTCCTGTAACTTACGAAACATTTCCTCAGTTGCCTGATATGTTAATTTTTTTGCTTGGTCTAAACTGTCATTAATAGTGCAACCAGCAGCCTTCACATGACCACCGCCACCAAACTTCATGGCTATTTTGCTTACATCTGCATATTGTTTTGCTCGAAAACCAATTTTTATCTCTTTTGTTTGAGTTTCTTTAAAGAAAATAGCAACTTCAACCCCTTGTATATTACGAAGCAATTCTATGAATCCTTCAGTTTCATTCATGGTTGCACCTGTCTTTTTCAACATGTCCTCTGTGGCATAAGCCGATGCCACTTTCCCATCACATATGATTTCTAAGGTTTCAAGAACCTCCGCCTCAAGTCGAATTTTTTCCAATCGTGTGTTCTGATATAATTCAACGGACACCTCATTTAAATCTACGCCCATATCTATTAATTCTGCAGCGACCAAATGAGACTTTGTAGATGTATTGGTGTACTTAAAGCTTCCTGTATCTGTTGAAATAGCAGAATAAATAGCTTCCGCTATAAAAGGATCAAATTGAATATTTAATCCCTTTAATAAATCAAATATAATTTCACCTGTTGCGGAAGCTTTATCATCAATATAATTAAGATCTGCAAAACAAGTATTGGTTGGATGGTGATCGATGTTTACCGTCCTCTTTCCAGTGAGAAAGAAATCCTTTCTCTCTCCCAGCCTTCCTAAGTCACTACAGTCAACAGCAATACACAAATCTGGTTGGTCCTGTTGGAATTCTTCCCAATCTTCATAGTCTTGAGTCAAGAATTTAAGATAATCGGGAATGTCCTTTTCATCTATTACTTGTGCTTTCTTGCCAATTTTTGTAAATGCTCTTTTCAATGCCGATGCACACCCAATGGTGTCGCCATCAGGAATCACATGAGGAAAAATCATAATAGAATTGGACTCTAAAATAGACTTTACTATTTGTTGAAAAACAGTCTTATTCATCATTATTCCTCTTGCTATCTTCCCCTATTTCCTTGATAATCTTAGAAATATGTATCCCATACTCAATAGAATTATCAATTTTAAAAATAAATTCCGGAGTATGTCTCATTTTAACTTGTTTTCCGGTTTCTTTTCTAATAAACCCTGCAGCACTTCTTAATGCCACTAAAGTATTCTCTTTTTCTTCATTAGAACCGTAAATACTCAAGTACACCGTTGCATAACTCAGGTCATCCGTTACCTCTACCCCTGTAATACTGGTCATAGATGCGATTCTAGGATCTTTCAACTCATTAATTATCATCATACTGACTACTTTTTTAATTTCTTCCGCAATGCGATTCGACCTAAATTTTTTTCCCATTCTTACCACTCCCATTCGTTCATAGCAAATGAAAAATGAATAATGAATTCCATTTTTCGGGCAATCATAAATCGCCCCTACGCTTCTCTAAACTTTTATAAGGACAACCGCAAGGGTCGTCCCTACACATCTCTAATCTCTGATCTCTAATCTCTATTATATTATCTCTTTATTTCTTCCATTTTAAACGCTTCAATGATATCTCCTTCTTTGAGATCATTGTAATTGTCTAATCCAATGCCACATTCATAACCAGTAGCGACTTCTTTTGCATCATCTTTAAATCTTTTTAAGGATGAAATTTTTCCCTCATAAATGATAATGCCATCTCTAACCAATCTCACCTCTGCATTTCTTAATACTTTGCCCTCCAAAACATAGGCCCCTGCAATGGTTCCAGCATTAGGTACTTTAAAGGTTGCTCTTACTTCAATTTTTCCTAGTATTACTTCTTTATACTCTGGATCCAACAAACCCTTCATCGCCGCTTGTATGTCATCTATGGCTTCATAAATAATTCTATAGTTTTTAATATCAACTTTTTCTTTCTCAGCCAAACTTGTTACACTTGAAGATGGTCTAACATTAAATCCAATGATAATTGCATTAGATGCAGAGGCTAATAATATATCATATTCATTAACCGTACCTACTCCAGAATGAATAATATTGATTTTAACATTTTCGTCGCTTAGTGTTACAAGAGATTGGCATAATGCACCCACCGAACCTTGAACATCTGCCTTAACAATAATATTTAAATCTTTCACTTGTCCTTGCTGAATCTGATCGAATAAATCCTCTAAAGTGACATGATGTGTTGTGGCATTTAAGGATTCATTTCTCGTCTTTTCAACACGCCTTTCGGCTATAAGACGTGCAGTCCGATCTTCCCTAACAGCATTAACCACATCGCCAGCTTCAGGAACACTGGATAACCCTAAAATTTCAATAGCCGTTGAAGGCCCCGCTTCATTTATAGGATTCCCTAAACTGTTTGTCATGGCTCTAACTTTACCATAAGAATCTCCTGCAACAACTGGCATTCCAACTTCAAGACTGCCATTTTGAACAAGAATGGTTGCTACTGGACCTTTGGCTTTATCTAATCGTGCTTCAATAACAATGCCTTTGGCAAGCCTATTTGGATTCGCCTTTAATTCAAGCATTTCCGACATAAGCAGAATCATTTCTAACAATTGATCTATACCTTCTCCAGTTGTAGCGGATACAGGAACGCAAATAACATCGCCTCCCCACTCTTCTACGAGAAGACCATTGTCTGAAAGCTCCTGCTTAACTTTTGTTGGATTGACATCTGGTTTATCTATCTTGTTAAGAGCAACCAAAATAGGCACATTTGCAGCTTTTGCATGACTAATAGCTTCAACAGTCTGTGGCTTTACACCATCATCTGCTGCTACTACCAAAATAGCAATGTCAGTAATCTTTGCACCTCTGGCTCTCATAGCCGTAAAGGCTTTATGTCCAGGTGTATCTAAAAACACTATTTTCTTTTGACCTACATGTACCTCAGAAGCTCCTATATGCTGAGTAATTCCCCCGGACTCTTTTTCTGTTACTTTACTCTTTCTGATTGTATCCAGCAAAGATGTTTTTCCATGATCCACATGGCCCATGACCGTTATTACAGGTGATCTGGGTTTTAAGTCTTCTGGTTTATCTTCGAAATCTTCTATTTCCTTTTCAATCTCTTTTTCTTCTTCTTCTTGTCTTTCTATAATGACCTGAATATCTAAAGCCTCAGATAATGAAGCAAGGGTATCTTTATCCAAATCTTGATTGATATTAGCCATGACACCTATTTCCATAAGTTTCATGATAATTTCAGAAGTAGATTTTTCCACCTTTTCAGCATAATCTTTAACTGTAATAGGTGCAGTGATTTTAATACTCGCTTCTTCTGGTTGGGACGGTTGACCCTTCACCTTTTTTTTATCCGTTTTTTTGTTTTCCACTATATCTTCTATATCTTTTTCAATGGCTTTTTTTCTCTTAAGCCGCAATTCTTCTTCTTCACTAGGTTTTCTTAGTTTTTGCTTTTGTATTTTTTCCACACCAACATCTTCATCTTTTGCAGGAATTGAAGGATCATTGGGAGACAATTCTGTCATAACCCGTTGGAAATCTTCTTCTGATAATGCCGTCATATGACTTTTGACATCAATCCCCATATCCAATAATAATTCCATTAACTCTTTACTATTTAAGCCTAATTCTTTTGCAATCTCATACACTCTATATTTCGCCATAAACAAACTCCTCCTCATACTTAAAAGCCGCATCACTTTTCTAGTTCCGCAATAATAGCAGAAGCAAAATTATCATTAATTATTCCGACTACACTTCTGTTCTCCATTCCCATGGCATGTGATAAGTCTTCTTTACTCCCCCAAATGATAACCTTTATTTGATTACTTGAGGCAAGCTGAATAAATTTTTCTTTTGTATTTTCCGAAGCATCTTCAGCAATGATCAACAGCTTAATTCTATTTTTTTTATTTATATAATGAATACATGTATTGTATCCTGATATCAAGTTTCTTGAACGTGTTGCAAGTCCTATGAATCGCAGTACTTTATTCTGCATAATTTTTTAATTCTTCAAAAACGATATCTAATTGTTCTGCAGATACTTCTTTATCCAAGCTTCTTGGTATCGCTTTTCTCTTCCTTGCTTTTTCAAGACAATCCATGTTCTTACACAGATAAACCCCTCTGCCAGCTGCTTTTCCTGTGATATCAAGACTTAAATCACCCTCTTTATTACAAACTATTCGAATCAGTTCCTTTTTGGGTTTTGACTCCATGCAGCCCACGCATCTTCTCATGGGGATTTTCTTCGCTTTCATGAAATCACTCCTTATTCTTCTTCATTCACATCATCAATAGTGCTATCTGATACTTCTTCTGGATAATATTGCGAATGACTTCTTATGTCAATTCTCCAACCCGTTAGCTTTGCCGCCAACCTGACATTTTGGCCTTCCTTACCAATTGCTAATGAAAGTTGATAATCTGGCACGACGACAGTAGCAGCTCTTTCATCTTCCTTAACAACTACTTTTTCCACCTTTGCAGGGCTTAAAGAACTTTTAATTAATTCTTCGGGATTATCACTCCAAGTAATGATATCAATTTTTTCTCCGAAGAGTTCATCTACAATGACTTGAACCCTGGACCCTTTATGTCCAACACATGCGCCAACTGCATCAACATTTTCGTCTGCAGAATAAACCGCCATCTTGGTTCTGGATCCGGCTTCACGAGAAATACTTTTAATTTCAACAACCCCATCATGTATTTCAGGCACTTCCAACTCAAACAATCGTTTAACCAACCCTGGATGTGATCGAGAAACATAAACCTGAGGTCCTTTTGTGGTTTTTTTAACTTCCATAATATAAACCTTCAACCGATTATTCATTACATAATTTTCGCTGGGAACCTGTTCTGTTGAAGCAAGAATTCCTTCGGTTTTTCCAAGATTTATATACACCATTCCTTTGGTAATGCGCTGAACAACACCTGTCGTAACTTCCGATTGCCTATTGGAAAAATCTTCAAAAATAATACCCCTCTCTGCCTCTCTTATTCTTTGAACAACCACTTGCTTTGCGGTCTGAGCTGCAATTCTGCCAAAATCCTTAGGGGCAATAGCTTTCTCAATGACATCATCTATTTCATAATTTGGATCTATTTTCTTTGCATCTTCTAAAGATATTTCAAGAAATTCCACGTTTACTTCTTCTACAACTGTTCGTCTTGAATATATCTCGACTTCTCCTGTATCTCTGTCTATGACAACCCTTACATTTTGATGAGAACCATAGTTCTTTCGATATGCAGAAACCAAAGCGGCCTCAATTGCTTCAATTAGCAGATCTTTTGAAACACCCTTTTCCTGTTCTATTTGGTCTACTGCTTTAATAAACTCCCTATTCATTTTTGAACCTCCTTAAAAGATTACAGCTAATTTCACTTTTGAAACAATTTCCCGTGAGACCTTAATCTCTTGGTCCTTTTCGTCTTTTATAACAATATGTTCTTCTTCAAGGCTTTGTAACCGACCAGATATGACCTTTTGAGAATTAATGGATTTATACAAAAAAATATCTACCATCTCGCCCTTATATTTAATGAAATCCGAATCTTTAATCAAAGGTCTGTCAATGCCAGGTGATGAAATTTCAAGTAGATAATTCTGTTCTACAGGATCAACTTCGTCCAATTTGCCACTCAAATAAACACTTACTTTTTGACAGTCATCAATTGAGATACTTCCTTCCTTTTTATCTATGTACACACGTAAGAACCAATCTTTTCCTTCCTTTTGATACTCTACATCAAAAAGTTCTAATCCATTTTCTTCCAAAAATGAATCTAAAATACTTCTTACGACATCACTCACTTTTTTCTTACTCAAATATGTGACACTCCTTTTCATAATCTTTCACTCTAAAAGCAAAGAGTGGGTTTTTCCCACTCTTGCTCTCAAAAATTCAACTTACATCTTAAATAGTATACCATATCTCACATGCCTATGCAACTAAAATAAGGTTAATTGGTCTGAGGCGGGAATATTCCTTAGAACACCATGTTTTTCTAAGGCTTCTATAGCAGTTTTGTTAAGTTTTGCCCTATTTTTCATACTGTCGACAGAAGAAAATACTCCTTTTTCCCTTTCTCTTACAATTGATTGGGCTGCATTATCCCCTAGCCCTTGTAAGGATAAAAACGGCGGAAGGATTTTACCCTCTTTAATATTAAACCGCTGCGCATCCGATTCTTCTATATCAACAGGTAAGAATTCATACCCTCGACTAAACATCTCATAAGCAACCTCTAAAACAGTAAGTTCATCTTTTTCCTTTTGGGTAGCAAAATTCCCCTTCTCTTCAATTTCTTCCATCCTTTTTAGTATTTCCTTATTTCCTTTAAATATTAAATCCGCATTGAAATCGGTCACTTTTATTGTAAAGAATACTGCATAAAAAGCAAGAGGATGGTATACCTTGAAATAAGCAATCCTATAGGACATCATGACATAAGCTACTGCATGGGCCTTAGGAAACATGTATTTTATCTTCTTACAGGATTCTATATACCAGTCCGGCACATTATTTTCTTCCATAATCTGTATATCTTCTTCAGATAAACCTTTACCCTTTCGAACACGTTCCATAATTTTGAATGCCGTTTTATTTGGAACGCCTTTTAACATGAGGTAATTCATGATGTCATCCCTTGTAGAAATAACATCTTTTAAAACCGCCGTATCCCGTAATATGATTTCCTGAGCATTGTTGAGCCATACATCTGTCCCATGTGCCAATCCAGAGATCCGTACCAAATCAGAAAAGCTTGATGGCATGGTATCTGTAAGCATCTGCCTAACAAACCTTGTTCCAATCTCAGGTATCCCTAAGCTCCCTAAGGCGTAGCGATATTCTTCATCTTCAATTCCCAAAGATTTTGTAGAAAGAAATATTTCATTAACCTTCTCATCTCTAAGGGGTATGGATTCTAAGTCTACATGGGTAAAATCTTGTAGCATTCTAATAATCGAGGGCACATCATGACCCAATATATCCAATTTCAATAATCTTCCACTGATTGAGTGATAATCAAAATGTGTGGTAATAATATTTGATTTCGAATCATTGGCAGGGTATTGTATGGGGCAAAAATCAAATATATCCTTATGGTTAGGTACAACCATAATGCCACCAGGATGTTGACCCGTTGTTCGCTTTACCCCTGAGCAGCATTGAGACAATCTTTCGATTTCCCATTTATTAACTTCTTCTGTTTTTTCTTCATAAAATTTCTTTACAAAACCATAAGCCGTTTTAAATGCAATTGTTCCAATGGTCCCTGCTCTAAAGACTTTATCCTGCCCGAAAAGTTCTTCAGAATATTTATGGGCAATAGACTGATATTCTCCTGCAAAATTCAAGTCAATATCCGGTTCTTTATCGCCCTCAAACCCAAGAAAAACTTCAAAGGGAATATCAAAACCATCTTTATTATACATTTTTGAACATGCTGGGCACTTTTTATCTGGCATATCAACCCCACACCCATAGGATCCATCTGTAATAAACTCTGAATGCTTACATACAGGACAGATATAATGAGGCGGAAGTGGATTCACTTCCGTAATTGAGCTCATTGTTGCTGCAAAAGATGAGCCTACGGAACCTCTAGAGCCTACTAAGTAACCATCCTCTAATGACTTAGCAACCAGTTTTTGAGCAATCACATACATCACAGCGTACCCATTTGAAATAACTGAATTTAACTCTCGTTTTAATCTGCTCTCAACAATTTCCGGTAAAGAATCCCCGTATATCTTTCTTGCCTTGCTCCAACACATTTCCTTGAGTATCTCTTCAGACCCTTCAATTGAAGGAGGGAAAGTACCTGATGGAATAGGTTGAATCCTTTGAATTTCATCAGAAATTAATTGAGGATTATCAATTACAATTTTTTTAGCTGTTTCCTTATCAAGATAATCAAATTCTTTCAGCATTTCATCCGTGGTTCTAAAATATAAATTGGCTTCACTTTCAAAATCTTTATATCCTTGACCTGCCATAAGGATTGTCCTATAAACATATTCCTCAGGTTCAAGATAATGAGCGTCAGTAGTTGCAACAACCCTCTTGCTATATAAATCACCCAATCCAATTATGGCTCGGTTAATCTCTTTTAATTCCTCTATATCTTTCACACGTCCCTTATCCAAGAGAAAGGCGTTGTTTCCTATGGGTTGAACTTCTAAATAATCATAAAAGGATGCGATGGCTTCCAATTCTGTTTCAGATTTATTATTAAGCACAGCCTGATAGACTTCTCCGGCCTGACAAGCCGATCCTACAATTAAACCTTCTCTGTATTTTCCTAACAATGATTTTGGAATTCTTGGCTTTTTATAAAAATAGTCCATATGAGAACTTGAAATAATCCTATATAAATTCTTAAGACCCTGGCCGTTTTTTACAAGAATAATAAAGTGATTGGATTCTAATTTTTTATAATCCACTTTATTAAAGCTCTTATATATGTTTGACAATTCTTCTATTTGATCTTTTTTAAGAATTTCAAATAGCTTTATTAAAATCTGAGCAGTCGTCTCTGCATCATCATCCGCTCTATGGTGATTTTTCATAGAAATTTTTAAAGAAGATGCCACACTATCCAATTTGTATTTTTTTAAATTTGGTAAAAGGACTTTTGAAAGTTTAATGGTATCCACTACTGGATTATGAATCATTCTATTTTTTTTACTAAAAGCCTCTTTTAAAAAGGACACATCAAAAGAAGCATTATGAGCCACCAAAGGAAAGTCCCCTATAAAGTTGAGAAATTCATCTAAGACTTCATCAATAAACGGCTTGTCCTTTACCATATCATTGGTTATGCCAGTTAACCGTGTAATCTCTAAGGAAATGTTTTTTTTGGGACGTACTAAAACATGGAACTTTTCTTTAATCTTGCAATTTTCTACCTTGACAGCTCCTATTTCTATGATTTCATCACTCCTGGATGATAATCCTGTGGTTTCTAAATCTAAGACCACATATTCATCATAAATGTTAAGACCTTCGGGAAATTCTTGGCTTTTGACCTGGTCATCTACGAGATACCCTTCAACACCATATATCACCTTAATATCATATTCTTTTGAAGCACTCATGGCATCTGGAAAAGCTTGGACGACGCCATGATCTGTAATTGCTATGGCTTTATGTCCCCATTTAGCAGCTTGCTTAATAAGTTCTGTGGTGTTAATCATTCCATCCATAGCGCTCATTTTGGTGTGAATATGTAATTCAGTTCTCTTATTTTCCGATAGATCTACTCTGGTTTCTTTTATAACCTTTACGATATCCTTTCCGATAATTGTAATGCACTTTTCAAAATTATCAAAGGATGCAGACCCTTTTACTTTAATAGAATCTCCAATTTTTAGATTGTTGTCCAGAATTGAAAACTTTTCTTCTTTTACAAACATCTTCACACAGATTGAATCGGTAAAATCAGAAACAATAAAAGTTACAATTTTTTTATTGTTTTTAATATCTCTTACGGTTTTATTATAAATGGTGCCTTCAATAACCACCGATGCTGCTTCCTCTTTAATCTCTCTGATTTCAATTCCTAGTTCAGCAATACGTTTTCCTATAATAATGCCCTCATCTTTGGATACAACTTCTTTCTTGATCTTACTGCTACTTTTTTTGTTTTCCACAGGTATACTTTTCAGGATTCCTTTGGCATCCTCTTCCTTATTGGATAGATAATGATTATATGTTTCTTTGCAGTTAAGAAAATCAACTGTAATATCTATTCCAAACTGTTCTTTAAAAGCCTTGACAAAAGGAATGCCAAGGCGTTTTTTAATTTCTTCTACAACAGCATCCCCCATTGCATACATTATTAATTTGTGGCTATCTATTTCTACTTTGTCTCTAATAATTGCTTTTATCAAATGTGCTTCTGAGCTTTTTACATGATCAAATAAATAATCTAAATACTCCTTAATAATGTCTTCTTGATTTAAGATCATATTCTCAAAAGTGTAGGATATGGATACTTCTTCTACATAAGAATAATTGTTAATAATTTCTTTTTTTATTGCACTTAAGCATTCATACGGAATAATAAAATTGAGCTTTAGATTAAGATTCAATTTTTTATTCGCCTTATTATAGATGGCCTTATCTATCTCCATTGAACATTTGTTTTCCAAACCATTGAGCTTTTCCCATTGAATATGTTTCTTTAACAATTGCTGCATATCATTTGTCCTTTCTTTTAACCATCTATATCATTATAAAATATCCTGCCACAGGATACAATTTTTTTTATAAATAAAATCCCCTGACTATTCAGGGGAAGCTTGTAGCAAAATGAAAAACTCATATCTGTAAAATATTAAATAATTCCTATTTTTCTATTCTTGCACTACCAGTCTTTATCGCAACTTCATATACAGCTTTGGCAACGGCTCTTCCTACTCTTGGGTCAAAAGCTGGCACAATAATATAATCTTCTTTTCGTTCTTCATCAGAAATTAATGATGCTATGGCATATGCAGCCGCTTTCTTCATCTCTTCATTAATTTCAATGGCTCTTGCATCTAAAGCCCCTCTGAAAATACCTGGAAATGCTAGTACATTGTTGATTTGATTCGGGTAGTCAGATCGCCCCGTTCCAATCACTCTTGCCCCTGCTTCTTTTACTAAATCAGGCGAAATCTCAGGATCCGGATTAGCCATAGGCAGTACTATCGCATCTTTATTCATAGAAATAACCATTTCTTTGGTCACAATATCTTTTACTGATACACCTATAAATACATCTGCACCTTTCATAGCATCTGCCAATGTACCACTTAACCCTTCTTTATTAGTCATACCCGCTATTTCCTGATGAATCCAGTTTGTGTATTTTTCTTTACGATTCATTATTCCTTTACTGTTACATACAACAATATTTTTCACACCAACACTCAAAAGCATTTTTGTGATGGCATTACCCGCTGCGCCTGCTCCACTTAAAACTACCTTTATATTATCAAATTCTTTCCCTACTATTTTCAAGGCATTAATAAGACCTGCAGTTACTACCACTGCTGTTCCATGCTGATCATCATGAAATACAGGAATATTTAATTCTTCTTTGAGTCGTCTTTCTATTTCAACACATCTGGGAGATGAAATGTCTTCAAGGTTAATACCTCCGAATACTGGTTCTATCATTTTTACTGTTTGAATTATGGTCTCAACATCTTTTGAAGGGATGCATATTGGAAAGGCATCTACCCCTCCAAATTCTTTGAAAAGCACTGCTTTTCCTTCCATTACAGGAAGCGCTGCTCCAGCACCAATGTCTCCCAGACCTAACACCGCACTTCCATCTGTTACAACAGCAACCATATTCCCTTTTGACGTATAGTCGTATATTTTTTCTTCATTTTCGTGTATCTTTCGGCAAGGTTCTGCCACTCCAGGTGTATATGCTATTGATAAATCATCTTTATTTTCAACCTTAACTTTGCTTTCTACTGATATTTTTCCTTGTTTTTCTTTATGTAGCTCTAAAGCCAGCTTGTTATAGTCTACCATAATTTCGCCTCCATTTTTATTCTGATTGTTTTTTTGGGGTTATGTTTTTTTGGGGTTATGTTTGTTAAGATTTATTTATTATCAAAGTATTATATAAAATACTACAATATTCGATATGGTGCCAGTTCCTCGTAGTTCGGCTCAAATCCATGACCCGGGCAATCCGGTGGACTTACTGTACCATCATCATTTAACAGTAACGTATGTTTATATTTCTTATCCCACATACGATCATGCTGTTGAGGATAGTATTCCAACATAAGAGCATTTGAAATTGCAGCAGTAAGATGAATATTAATCTCTTGATTACCATGAGGTGATATATCAAGGTCATATGCTTGTGACAAAGCAACTACCTTCATAAACTCTGTGATCCCACCCATTATATAAGGGTCGGGATTTAAAATAGGAACAGCCTTTCGTTCAATAATATCCCGAAAACCATAACGTGTATACTCATTTTCTCCTGTAGCAATGGGAATCGTTGTTTTTTCAGCAATTTTCCTAAACCCCTCATAGTCATCCGGCATAACAGGCTCTTCAAACCAGTATGGCTCATACTTCTCTACTAAATTGGCAAATCTTATGGCATCATAGTATTTGTAAGCACAATTTGCATCAAGCATCAGCTTAATGTCTGGGCCTATTGCTTCACGAACCGTTTTGACCCTTAACGCATCCTCATGTAGAGATAGTGCACCAACTTTCATTTTTACAGCTTTAACGCCCCATGAAACATATTCCAGCATTTCGTCTCCCAGTTCTTTAAGTCCCTTATCTTCTGAATAATATCCTCCGGCAATATATGCCGGAGTACGGTTACTGAAGCCTCCAAGCATTTTATAAAGAGGTAATCCTGCAATTTTCCCCTTCAAATCCCAAAGTCCAATATCAATTGAGCTGATAACTTGCGTAGAAAGGCCTCTTCGCCCTACCAACTTCGGTACCCACATTTTGTTCCAAAGGAACTCAATATCCAATGGATCTTCACCTATTAATTCCTGTTTGAATTTATCAATCAGACCATTATCCTGGATCCCCCAGCCCATACCAATACCTAGCCCTATTCCCGTAGTATTCTCATCAGTTTCAATTTTTAAAATACTCATACCCGCATGGGTATATGTATGCTTACCATTGGTTACGGGTCTGACACGAGGCCAGGAATATTTCTCTACCTTTATATCTGTAATTTTCATATACCCCTCCATAAACTTTTTATTACTTAAGTTAAAGTCTATTGCAAAAGAGAGAATAAGCCTAGTGTACTGTCAACTCTAAAATTTGTGTTATTCGTCGAGGAAAATTTTCGTATGACAAGGCGGAGGAGTGAGGAATACTCTATGTATTGTGAGGGACGACAACGCAGTCATACGGGAATTTAACCGGCGATAACATGAAGAATTAGGGTTGACAGTACACTAGTATATCAAACCATTTTTTCAGGTTTTATTATCTCATCAAATTCTTCGCCTGTAAGAAGTTTCAATTCTATAGCTGCTTCTCTCAGTGTGATTCCCTTTGCATATGCTGTTTTTGCTACCTTTGCAGCATTATCATATCCTATGTGCGGGTTCAGTGCTGTAACCAACATCAGAGATTTATCCAGATTTTCTTTCATTTTTTCTTTATCTGCTTTTATTCCTGCAGCACAGTTATTATTAAATGATATTATACTGTCGTTTAAAAGTTTTACAGATTGCAGAAAGTTATATATACATACAGGCATAAATACATTAAGTTGGAAATTTCCCTGTGATGCTGCAAAAGCAACAGCCCCATCGTTTGCCATTACCTGACATGCAACCATTGTTATTGCTTCACATTGTGTCGGATTTACTTTCCCCGGCATTATGGAGCTTCCGGGTTCGTTTTCAGGTATTTTTATTTCTCCGATCCCGCATCTTGGACCGCTGGCCAACCATCTTATATCGTTGGCAATTTTCATCAGATCAGCAGCAAGGGATTTCAATGCACCATGTGCAAAAACAAGGTCATCTTTACTGGTCAGTGAGTGGAATTTATTTTCTGCAGTATAAAATTCTGTATTGGTTATTTTACTGATTTCTTCTGCTGCTATTTTTCCAAAATCCTTGTGGGCATTGAGCCCTGTTCCTACTGCTGTTCCTCCCAGCGCAAGTTCTCTTAATCCATTCAGTGATTGTGTTATTTTCTCTGTGTTTTTTTTCAGCATATGGGTCCAGGCACTTATTTCCTGGGAAAAGGCTATAGGTACTGCATCCTGTAAATGTGTCCGTCCGGTTTTGATTATGCCTTCATTTTCTTTTTCCAGCTTTAAAAAGGTATCTTTTAATGTTTTTATTGATGGAAGTAGATTGTTCTCTATTTCCATAACAGCAGCTATATGCATAGCTGTAGGGAATGTATCATTGGAGCTTTGGGACATGTTTACATGATCATTTGGATGAATCAGTTTTTCTCCAACCATTTCATTTGCACGGTTGGCAATCACTTCATTTACATTCATATTGCTCTGAGTACCGCTGCCTGTCTGCCATACAACCAATGGGAAATGATCACAGAGCTTTCCTTTACATATTTCATCGCATACTTCTCCTATTGTTGATGCTCTTTTGTCATCTAATTTTCCCAATTTGTTGTTTGCATTAGCAGCAGCTTTTTTCAGTATACCGAAAGCATTTATTATTTCATCCGGCATTTTTTCTATCCCGATCCTGAAGTTTTCAAGACTTCTTTGTGTCTGTGCACCCCAGTATCTGTCAGCAGGTACCTTTATTTCTCCCATTGTGTCCTTTTCAATTCTATAGTTCATTTTTGCCTCCATTTAAAAGAATAAGTTCCCTTCAATAGACTTAATTATTCAGATCTATATCATCAGTTATAATAGGTTTCTTTAGTAGCTTAGATATAAATGGTGTTGCGAAGAAGAATAATGACATAAGCAGCAATACAGCAGACAGAGGTCTCTGCATAAATATTGACCAACTGCCTTTAGACAAAACCATACTCTGTAAATAATTTCTCTCCATCATAGTGCCTAAAACCATTGTTAAAATAAGTGGAGAATGGGGAATATTTAATTTATTGAACACAAACCCTATAATTCCAAATATTATCATGATCCAAACATTAAATATACTATTACTGATTGCAAATGCTCCTGTTGCACAAAGTGCCACGATAACACCACTGAGAATTTGTCTTGGTATACGCAAAATATATGTTGCTAAAAATTTACTTACAAGAATCCCTAATGGTCCCATGAACAGATTTGCAACAAAAAACCCTACAATAATGGAATATGCAATTGTCGGATGGTCTACAAAAAGAGAAGGACCTGGTCTTAATCCCTGTATCATAAGTGCTCCAATGAAAAGTGCAGATGCTGAATTCCCTGGGATCCCCAATGATAACAACGGAACCATAGAGCTTGCAACTACAGCATTGTTAGCCGCTTCAGCAGATGCTATTCCTTCCGGCACTCCTGTTCCAAATTCTTTGTCTTTGTTTCTTCTTTGTGCAACGTCATATGATAAATAAATTGCCATAAGCATTCCTGCTCCGGGGATAATCCCAATAACATTCCCTATCGTTCCGGAGGTGATCCAGGTCGGTAATAATCTTTTTATCATTTTTTTTGTAGGTAATATTCTTGTAACCTTAGGCAATATATGTTTAATATCTTTTTCTTTAACAATGTGTTCTGCAAGCTCTAGAATGGAAGTAATCCCGAATAATCCAATAAGCATAGGAACAAATGGTATTCCTTCTAAAAGATAATTATTCCCAAAATAAAAACGAGGAAATCCGGTTTGTGGCGACATCCCAATCATTGCAATAAAGAGCCCTATTACTCCTGCAATCAGGTTTTTCAACAAAGATTTTCCTGCCATTCCAGCAACAGTACTGATTCCTAATATTGTTAAAGCAAAATATTCAGGAGGTCCGAACTTCAATGCTTGATGTGCTAAAAATGGCGCTATGAACATTAATACTAAAGAACTCATCAAACCACCAAACACAGAGCTTGTAGTAGCTATCCCCAGTGCTTTTCCGGCTTCTCCTTTTAAAGTCATAGGATATCCATCAAGGGTAGTTACAATAGATGATGCAGTTCCGGGAATTTTCAATAAAATAGCAGGGATTGAACCGCCATAACATGCAGCACAATATATACCCACTAAAATCATCATACCAACATGTGGGTCCATTCCAAAAGTAATCGGAATCAAGACGGCTAAAGTTATATTATCATTCAGGCCTGGCAGAGCACCAACAATTAATCCTACCGTAACCCCAAATAACAATGCCATCATTGGCAAGGGCTGAAAAACAACTGTAAACCCTAATAAAAGATTTTCTACCATTTATTTCACTCCTTATTATATGACATTGAGAAATCCTCTTGGCAATGGTATCTGTAATAAAACTTTGAATATCAGATAAATTACTAATATTACTACACAAGAAATTAATAAAATATTTTTTTTCTTTGAATATTTCATTGTAAAGATAGTATAGCTTGTAAGCATTATCGTTGATATAAGGTATCCAAAAACCTTTAAAACCAAAGAATAAATAATAAGACCGGCAATTATTTTGCATACAATTAAATAATTATTGTCTGTTTTTGCATATTCTTCATTTCTTCTTTTAATTGCGCTTATCATTAAGAATAAAGCTAAAATGATTGTAAACACAGCAGTCAATCTAGGAAATTTTGCTGAAACTTCAGGAAAACCTGCTGACTGTATATATACAAATCCACTAATAATAAAAAGAAAAAAAGAAAGAAATAAATCAACATACCACGATATCATTTCTTCACCTCTTAATGTAGATTTTAACAAATACAACTCTGAATGAAATTATTATTAAGAAGAGACGTACATCTTCTCGTAAACGCCTCTTCTTTAGATGTATTCCTATTTTTATTGATTAGCTGTTATTTTGGGCAATATTATTTTTAAGTTCTCCGCCTGCTGATCTACATAAGCTTTAAACTCTTCTGGACCTCTGTAAATCATAGGAATTCCTGCTTCAGCCATCTTTGTTTTAAATTGGTCATTGTCAATAATTTTTTCAAAGATTTCTCCTAATGCTTCTACTCTGTCATCTGGAGTATCTACAGGAACTGCTAAACCCCTCCATGCACCATACATTATGTCTAAACCCTGCTCCTGGAAAGTCTGCAGGTCAGGTAAATCTGCAGCTCTTTCGTCACTCATAATTCCAAGAGATTTTAAGCTACCTTCTTGAATCTGTGATACTGCTTCACCTAATGTCATCAGCCCGCAATCTACATGCCCTCCCATGATCTGTGCTATCTGCATTGCAGCACCATCATTATGAATATAAGAGAATTTAACTCCGGTCTTATCCTCTAATATCATTCCTGCAATATGATGTGCACTTGCATTACCTGGTGTAGTAAGAGTTACTTCATTTTCCTTAGCATAGTCAATCAATTCCTGTACAGTATTGAATGGCGAATCTGCCGGTACAATTAATACATCCGGATCGAAACAATACATAGCAACAGGTGCAAAAGATTCATGTGTGTATACAGTTTCTTTTGTCATCGGATTACTGATTACAGATGAAGTGTAAGCAAGTACGGTATAACCATCTGGGTCAGCTTGAGCTCCGGCAGTTTGCCCGATAACACCGCCTCCGCCCGGAACGTTTTCAACAATAATGCTTTTGTCATCTAAAGCATCCGGTGCTAATGATGCAATAATTCTGCAAGTAACATCCACGCCTCCACCTGGATCAAAAGGTACTATAATCTTAAGATCGTTCTCAGGAAACACAGCTGTATCTGCCTCTTGCTCTGCTACTTCCTCCGGAGCTGAATTGGTACAACCTACACTAAAAACCATCAATCCTATCAGTAGAACAACTAATATTTTTTTCATGTTTTCTCCCTCCAATTTAAAATTTTTTTATTAAAAGCATAAAGCATTTTAATCAAAATTGAATTAACTCATTTGTAAGAATTGAAATGTCATCAATTTTTTCAATACTTTGTACGATATCTATGATCCTATCTATCTTTTTATCAGATATACTTCCTTTTACAAGACCTCTGAATTTTTCTTCTAATTCATTATGGGTCAGAGGACTTTCCGGATCTCCTTTTCGATATTTGTTTTCAACAACAAAATTGTTTTGTATTGTTTCAATTTCTATAATAACGGGTCTGTAGTCCGGAAAATATTTTTCTAATTGTGAGTCAACTATAATATTCGTTTTTTCCATAAGTGATCGTAGAGCCTTGTCGAATAGATATCTATCTGTAAATATGTTCTCATCAACTTTTCCAAACATCAACGCTGCAACAACACAATAAGGCATACTGAATTTGGCTTCAAAAATATTCTGCGGGTTAAAATTTCCTGTTAACTGAAAGGCTGTATTATATGTATAAATAGTTATTTTTTCTATTTCTTCCAAATGAATATTATATTTTCCTTTGGCTTTAATCATTGCATCAATAGGAGAATGTGTGTGTCCACAAGAAGCATGTACCTTAAAATTAGATTCCATAATCTTATATTTCTCTCCCAAGTCTTTGATTAAGCTATCCTCTTTAGGCTTTTTCGCCATTGCTTTCAAAAATCCTTTTTCCCCTTCAAATATCTTGTGAGCGCCTGTAAAGCCCTCTTGTGCAATTAAGGATGCTAATAAACCATTAAATCCAACTTTTGCTGTATGAAGCAGTTTTGTCATGGCGCCTTCTTCTATAAACTGCCATAGACCCGATGCCTGGCTGCCTGCATTCCCTAAACTATCAGCAATCTGATTTTGATCAAGTTTTAATAGTTTTGAACTCGCTGCAGAAGCTCCAAAGGTTCCACAGGTAGATGTGGTATGCCAGAGTTCATAATGCTCCGGTCCTACAGCTTCTCCAACTCTAAGACTGATATCATAACCGATAATAATTGCTGTCAGAAATTCTTTTCCTGAACATGATAGTCTTTCTCCCAATGCCAACGAAGCAGGAATAACTGTAACACCCGGATGAGATATTGACCATTTGTGCCCGTCATCCATTTCTACTGCGTGAGAGATAGCTCCATTTGCAAATGTTGCCCATAATGCCGGAACCTTTTGATTATGTCCAATGATCGTAGCTTCTTCTACCCCTTTATTGGATATAGCAATATTCACCAATTTCTTGCTAACGGGATGGTTGTATCCTGCTATGGCACAACCAATCAAATCCAGCAAACAAAATTTAGCTTTTTCTATTACCTCAGTTGGGAAATCCTCAAATTTACTTTCATATATAAATTTTGAAAGCTCATCAGCTATAATCATACTTCATCATCTCTCTTTTACTGCTCTATCATTCCACGCTTTCACAACGCTTTTAGTGATTTCAGCAGATAATCCAACATATTTTGTGGGGTCTAAAAGCTCATCGATTTCTTCTTTTGTAAAAACATCACGAGTTCTGGGGTCTTCAGCAATAACTTCGCTTAACTTTCTATTTTCTTCGTAAGCTCTCATTGAGGTTTCATAGACAATTGTATGTGCCGTCTGTTTCCCTAATTTATCAGAAATTGCAAACATTACTTTTTCGGAAATAATCAATCCGTTTAATATATTTAAGTTCTTTAACATATTCTCCTGCTTTACATCAAGTCTTTCCAGAATACCCATGCATAATCTGAGTACATAGCTTGTATAAATACAGGTTTCAGGAATCAGAATCCATTCTGTCCTCCACATAGATCCGTCACGTTCATGTTCTGTTTCCATGACCTGTAACATCACATTAGCATTAGATCTTGCTATTTTTGCTATACTCATGACAGACTCACAGGTTTCAGGGTTTCTTTTATGTGGCATGGTGCTGCTGCCAAGCTGTCCTTTTTTAAAGCCTTCTGCAACTTCATTTACTTCTGTTGCCTGCATATTATAGATTTCATTACTGATTTTGCTGCAGGTAGATGCAATCATTGCCAAAATACTTAAAAATTCTGCAAATCTGTCTCTTGACGCCTGCCAACAGATATTTGGTACATTTAAGCCCAGATCTTCCATTACTAATCTCTCTACTTCCGGTCCTGATTCTCCGAAAGATGCAAAGGTCCCAACTCCGCCATTCATATTTCCTACTAATAAACGATCTTTTGTTTCTTCCAATCTTTCAACATGTCTTTGCATTTCGTCAAGCCAAACAGCCGCTTTATATCCGAAAGTAATAGGTAAAGCCTGTTGTCCATGGGTTCTTCCTGCCATTGCAGTATCTTTATGTTTTATGGACATATCCGCTAAAACTTTACACATTTCATTTAAATCTTTATATATTATTTCTCGTGCTTTCTTTATGTTTAGTGCCATAGCAGTATCTCTGATATCCTGAGTAGTTGCACCAAAGTGAATAAATTCTCCTGCATCACCCTCACATATGCTTTGAACTGCTTTAATAAACGGCATCAAAGAATGTTCCAGTCTCAGAATATCTGCCTTTATTTTATTACGGTCTAAATATTCTAGTTTTGCCTTTTTGCAAATCTCATCTGCAGCATATTGAGGAATCATTCCCAATTTTGCTTCTGCACGTGCTAAGGCTGCTTCAACATCCAATAAGTTTTGTACTGCATTATCTTCCTCAAATAAATTCCTCATTTCTTCATTTGAAACAATGTGATTAAAGAAAAATTGATCAATCATGTGAGACGCCATATTAAATAAACCTCCTATGTTATATAATATATAAAATTAAGAATTAAGAATGAAAAATTAAGAATGAAGGTTAGTTTTGCTTAAGCAAAACTTTCATTAATTATTCCTTATTCCTTATTCATTATTAATTGAGAGTTCTGCTTCCTGCCTCTAATTCAGCACATACCTGCCATAATTCCTAAAATCACTCCATCTGTCGTATTCATTCCTTTACAGACAAGAGTACCTAAATTTCTGATAGTCTCTTCAGCACTCTCTGCTACAATGCCATTCCCGGAAGAAACCATTGAATTATTTATTGACAAAATAGCTGATTTAACTGCAGTAGATGATGCTGTTGCCAATTTAAGTGAACATCCAACCTTTGCACCATCACAAATGATGCCACTGATATCGGCAATCATATTTTTTATTGCATTATCTATCTGTTTATAGGTTCCTCCCATTAACCAGGTAATAGCCGCACTTGCACCTGTTGCTGCAGCAACACCACATCCACATATAGAAGATAATCTACCTGTATAATTCTTAATATAACTCGTAATCATATGGCTTATTGCCAATGCTTTAACCGTCTGCTCATCATCGATTTTATATAAATTTCTATATGCTGCAATTGGAAGAATAGCTGTTAGCCCATGATTTCCGCTTCCACAACTGCTCATAACCGGCATGCTTACACCTGACATTCTCGCATCAGACCCGGCAGCAGTCAAAGTCATGGCCTGATTTACAAGATCATCAGCCATTGTGCCGTTCTTTATATTTTTATAAAAAATCGCACCTACTCCTAATCCATAAGGTTTTTCTAAAGCTATAGAAGCAATTGCCTCGTTCATCTTAATCCCTTCGAGTAAAAATTCCAGATCTTCATATTTCATGTATTCAATTTCTTTTATAATCTCTGTAACTTTTTTATTATAAATATCATTATTTTGAATAGAAATTTTGTTCGTCTGGAGTTCATTAAAATGGAAAATCACTTTGTCTTTTGCTTGTAAATGAATAAAATTGTCATGCCTTGTTTTGATTACAACATTGGACTCTCCTTTATCTGTATTTAATACAACTTCTACATAAATACCATCACCTACATCTTTACTGGATAAGGCAATAATATTTTTCTTAACTAAATCTTTTGCTTTGATAATATCTTCATCAGTAATACCTTCTAAAACTCGTAATCCTTTTTCTGATTTTCCTGCTATGATCCCAAGTGCAGCTGCAATTAATAAGCCTATTTCACCACCTGAATTAGGTACACCAACACCTAAGCCATTTTTATAGATATTAGGGCTTACCATTATATCAATACTTATAATTTCATCATATTCAATTAAATCTTTCGCCTTAGCACAGGCTAACGCTACTGCTACCGGCTCGGTACAGCCCGTAGCCGGCAATACTTCTTTTTTTAAAATTTTTATTATATCTTCTTTTATTGTCATGTTATTATCCCCTCTATAACTTTTGAATTTGCCTAAAATAGTATATCGCAAGTTTAATGCCAACTATGAAATGGCTCTATTTGCCAATTAGAGTAAAAAAAAGCTTCCCGAATTATCAATCTTGATAATTCGGGAAGCTTTAAAATAAGTCTATAGTGAGACCCTCCAGCCCTAATGTAATTATCACAAATGATAATCTCTTATCATTTGTGATAATTATAAATTGTATTTTCTTATTTTTCTATATAAACTTGCAATACCTATGTCTAATTGTTTTGCTGCTTCTTCCTTAGCCTCTCCATCGCATCCTGTTATTTCCAAAGCTTGCCTAATCACTTCTTTTTCATACTGATCTATTCTTTCTCTAAGATTATAAATTTTCCCACTCTCATTACTGTTCATTTTTCCCTTAATATACATTGGTAAATCAATTATTTTTATTTCTTCAGCTTGACACATATTCATTGCATACTCAACTACATTTTGCAATTCTCTAAGGTTCCCTGGCCACTCATAAACCTGAAAATATTCAATTACCTCTTTTGAAAAATTTAATTTCTTTTTATATTTTTCACAATAAGTCTTTAAAAAATAATGTGCACATATAATCACATCATTTTCTCGTTCTCTTAATGGTGGTAAATCAATGGGGATAACATTGATACGATAATACAGGTCTTCTCTAAAGCTACCATTTTTCACTTCTTCTCTTAAGTTCTTATTCGTTGCTGATATTATTCTGACATCAATATTAATAGGTCCAGCTCCTCCTATTCTCTCTACTATGTTTTCTTGTAATGCTCTTAATATTTTGGGCTGCAGGTTAAGGGGCATATCGCCAATTTCATCAAGAAAAAGAGTTCCTCCGGTTGCCATCTCAAATTTTCCTTTTTTTCCTGTAGATAGTGCTCCTGTAAACGACCCCTTGTCATAACCAAACAATTCACTCTCCAATAACGTTTCAGGAATACTTGCACAATTTACTGCAACAAAGGGTTTTCCTCTTCGTTTACTTATATTATGTATCGCACGTGCAAATACTTCTTTACCCGTGCCCGTCTCACCTAATAAGAGTATATTAGAATCTGTCTCAGCCGCCCTTTCACTCAATAGTTTTATTTTTTCTACAGCTTTACTTTTTCCAATAATATTTAAAGAGTTAAAAATATTATCTTCCTTTATACCTTCTGCTAAATTTAATATGTCATCAACTTTTCGAAATGTTATGATATGGTTAACGATTATACTATTGGATTTCATTGGAATGATACTATATATTATCTTATATTGATTATTAGATATCTTCCATGAATCTACTACATCTATAACGTTTTTTTCAAAATTGATTTTTTTCTCTGTAGTAATTGTTTCCTCAAAAGTTTTTTCAATTAAATTCTCTTTTTTAGCAAATAATATCTTACATGCCCTTTCATTAACTAATTTTATTTTGTTGTTTTCATCAATAACTAATACACAATCATTTACTTTATTAAGAATTTTATTTATCATTTCTGCTTCTATCTCAAGCTTTTCGCTATAAATAATATTCTTTATTTTTCCTTCAATAAATTCACTCATTCTTTTTAAAAAATGTTTGTATTCCTTTTCTTTTTTAATGATTCTATTGCTTTCATATTCATCACATGCAACTACCCAAATTGAGCCAATTACATCTTTATCTAGAAAAATGGGATGCCCTATAGAAGAAATTTCTTTGCAATTTTCTTTGTTTGAACAGTTATCACAAGTTTCATTTCCTTTTTGTTTAATCATAAATACAGGTTTTTTTGTTTTATATAGCTTCTCAACTAAAGAATTTTTGGGGGCAGACTTATTAAGCATTGAAACAAACATTCCTGTTCCTGCTATTCTTGTGCAGTGACGATCAAAAATTATAACATCTTTTACTGTTAACTCAGCAATCGCTTCCGCTACCTTTTGAATATCCTTTTGGATTTTTCTTAAAAACAAAATTTACTCACCCTTCCTATCTTTAAGAAGCTATTAATATCAATTCTCCCATCTGCAATGCCCATTAAATATCCCGTCGTATAAACCCTATATCTGCTTTATCTTTAATAATGCTTTAACCAAGTGCATGTCCCATGCATTCACATAATAAATATAAAATCTAAATATGCTACTAATGCCTTCGATATAAGATTATATTCTCACCTTAAAACAGAAGACCTTCTCTATCTCTACTGAATATGTCTTTTTAACAATTGCTGCATATCGTCTGTCCTTCTATATACTATTATTTCAAATGATCTATGTCAATTGACAAAACACCTTATAAAAATACTTTTTTCTTAAACCTTTCAGAATGTAATTTCAGAAAAATTAATGACATGCATAAATTCTTTTCCGCATGCTGGACATATAGCACCAATCATGGGTGGGTCACTCGCGTTGATGCATTTATATAGGGTTTGTAGAAATTCAAGATCAGCAGCAAATAATCTTTCAATAATTTTGGGTGAAATAGCCTCAACTTCTCCAATATTTTTTATGACACGACTCAGAAGCAATACTTTATAGTACTCAGGATTCTCTCTTACCCTTGCATCATTCAAAGGAAAAATTTCGTCTGCAGCTGTTGCAAGAAGCATGACACCTTTCCTATGCACATTTCCTGCATTGTCAATATACCCCTTAGGTAGCATAAATTCATATTCGGTTTGAAATTCCATTACATCCCCCACTTTCCTTAAGTTTTTTGCGATTTACTCTTGTATTTATTTCCCTTAAGTACATATTATGAGGGCTTCTTTTCTGATATACGAAAATTCTCGAAATGTCAAAGCATATTTGTCTAAAACTTTTTTCAAATTAAAAAGGAGACCTAACACAGAATCTTTGATTCTAATGCTGATCTCTTATAAACATTTTTAATCCTCTATTTTGTATCCTCAATCTCAATGTCATATTCTAAATCATTTAAGACATCTTTTAGTTTGATCTGCCACTTATCCGTTTCTTTCTGAAAAACCATTGATTTCAAAGCCAAACCTTTATTTTCATAAGACATTAATGCCTTATTTATTGCTTCAGATTTATTAAGATCTGCCCCGTCAGGCTTTTCCTCAGGCATCACTTCTATGTGTTTTACTTCTGATTGCCCGGGATAGGATTCTGCAACACTATCAAACCATACATGAACTTGATCCCCTATTTTTATATTTTCAGGTGCCTTTGAAAACCAAATAGCATTATAGAATTCTTTAATACCACCTGTAGCACTGAAATCTTGTGCCTCAGAGCTAATAACAAGAATCCTTCCATCTGCAATATCCATTACATATCCCGTAATGCCAGGTTCCGTATCCGGTATTTCTTGTTCTTCCCCTATGGTACATCCTGAGAGAAAAACGCCTAAAACTAAAATAGAAATAAAAACTAACACTATATTTTTTTTCATCTTATCCACCGCCTTATTATTATTATGTCTCTATTCTTTGACGGTTACTCAATAAGAATTGTTCCCTAAAATTCATTAATCTCTTGAATCAGTGCTTCTTCTGCTTCGTCCTCGTTCAAGGTTCTAATAATTTCTCCATTTTTAAAAAGTAGCACCTTACTTTTGCCACATGCAATCCCGATATCCGCTTCTCTTGCTTCACCAGGCCCATTGACTTCACAACCCATAATGGCAACCGTTAAGTTTTTATTGAGACCTTTAATTCGTTCTTCAATTTTTGATGAGATGCTTTCTAAATCAACGTGACACCTACCGCAGGTAGGACAAGAAATAATATTGATTCCTTCATTTCTAATTTCAGCTGCTCTTAAAATCTCCTTTGCTGCATATATCTCTTCTAAGGGATCTCCTGTAAGGGACACACGAAGAGTATCCCCTATCCCTTCTAAAAGCAGCGCTCCAATACCAACTGCAGACTTTATTTTACCACTATTTTTTGAACCGGATTCTGTAATTCCAATATGCAGAGGGTGCTGCATCTTATCTGCTATGAGTTTATGTGCCTCATAATTCATCTTAACACTGGATGACTTCATTGAAACAACCATATCATCAAAATCCATAGCCTCAAGGGCAAGGATATGCTTTAGAGCACTATCTACCAAACCTTCCGCTGTAATTCCGCCATATTTATTTATAATAATTTTTTCCAAAGAGCCTGAATTTACACCAATACGAATTGGAATCTTTCGCTCTTTAGCTTTTTTTACTATTTTTTCAACATGTTTTGAATCACCTATATTTCCCGGATTAATTCTAATTTTATCAGCACCACATTCAATGGCTTCAATGGCCAATCGGTAATCAAAGTGAATGTCAGCAGCCACTGGTATTTGTGTATGTTTCTTTATTGCAACAATGGATTGAGCTGCTTCAGAATCTGGCACTGCAACTCGAACCAATTGACAGCCTACGGATTCCAAGTTTTTTATCTGCTCAATGGTTTTTTCAACATCTCTTGTATCCGTATTGGTCATAGACTGAATAGAAATTGGCGCATCTCCACCAATAATAAGATCTCCACATATAATTCTTTTTGATTTTCTTCGCATCATGCACCCCAATGTATAATTAAGAATTAAGAATGAATAATGAATGAAAGATTTTGTGCAATATTACACAAAATCAACCTTCAATCATAAATCATAAATACTAAATCTTGAAGCCCTAGCTCAAATCTATGATTTGATGTGCAGGTCTCATACAAGTGGAAC